>NZ_JBEPAP010000046.1:0-74489 GCF_040298665.1 Streptomyces sp. NPDC001508 | reverse complement strand
TGAGGGCGTAGGAACTCCCATCATCCCAGGTCAGCAGGCACCTCTTCCCATTTCCCCGTCCCCAGACCGACCTTCACGCGGTGGATCCAGGCTGATGCATCACGGCGTAGTAAAGGGAATGGACCAGATCGATGTGCTGGGCGGTGTGCCATATCTGGGAAAGATCGCGGTGCGCGAGCTGATAGGTGACGGACTCGTCCCCCCATATAGTGTTCTGCCTGCGGATACCCCAGAGCCCCAGAGCGATGGTCAGCGCCAAGGGCGCGATGACGACAACGGCTTTGGCCGGGCCCGGTGATTGCCGACGGGCGGGTACGGGAGGGGAAACCGTCGTGGCCACGGCGGGGGCACGTTCATCAAGGGACATCGGCGACAGGGCCTTTCAGCAGTGGCGAAGACACTCCGCCAGCGTGCCGGGACCTCGTTGACCGGTTGCTGACCCAACCTGACCGGCCGATCAGGAAGGCGGGCCGACGCTGTGCGAGGCTGCACCACATGCGCATCCTGGTGGTCGAAGACGAGGTGGACCTCGCCCACACCCTGCACACCGGTCTGACCGCCGAGGGCTACAGCGTCGACCTCGCCCATGACGGCCGACACGGACTGTGGATGGCCCGGACCGGCGAATACGCCCTCGTCGTACTGGACTTGATGCTGCCCGGACTCAACGGCTACAAGGTCTGCGCCCAACTGCGCCGGGAGGGCAACGCGACGCCCATCCTGGTACTCACCGCCAAGGACGGGGAGTGGGATCAGACAGAGGCCCTGGACACGGGGGCCGATGACTACCTGGCCAAACCCTTCTCCTACATGGTGCTCGTCGCACGGCTGCGGGCCCTGGTCAGACGAGCCGCCACGGTCGCCCCGCCCGTCCTCGCCGTGGGCGACCTCTCGTTGGATGTCGCCGGCCGGGTCTGCCACCGGGCCGGGACCCGGGTGGAACTCACCCCCCGGGAGTTCGCCGTGTTGGAGCTGCTGGCCCGCCGGGCGGGCCAGGCGGTCTCCAAAACGGATCTGCTCTATCACGCGTGGCCCGACGACGCCCAGGATCCCAACCTGGTGGAGGCGCGCGTCAGCGCGCTGCGCAAGAAGGTGGACGCCGCGTTCCAGCGGAAGTCCCTCCAGACCGTACGGGGTACCGGCTACCGGCTGGTGGACGACCGTGAACGCGACTGAGCCGCGACGCCGCTGGTGGCCGCGTTCGGTACGAGCCCGCACGGCCCTGGCCGCCGCCCTGGCCACCGCCGTTGTCCTGGTCGGCATCGGCCGGTGGGTGCACCAGGAGGTCTACCGCGAGAGCATGACCATCGCCGAAAACCGTGCCGAGGGGAATCTCGCCGCTCTCGTGCATCAGCTGAGGGATGGTTCGGTGCCCGGTCCCGCAAGCGCCGCGCCGTACGAGGTCGTCGCGACCGGCCGGCGCACCGCTGTCGCCTCCGGCGGAGCCATGCGGAACTTCGATCCCCGCGCCCGCCATGTGCTGCCCGCTCCACCCGCGCTCTCCGCCCCGACACCAAAGGATGACAGTGACCTCGGGGGCTATACGAGGTGGCCCCTGCGCATACCGGAGCGCCGCGACTACAACCCCGTGTACGGGTACGACTTGGCCGGCAAGACCTACTTGGTCTTGTACCACGACATCTGTGGCTGTGAACTGGGCAAGGACAAGGCAGCGGCCCTGGGCGTCACCGCCGACGCCACGCTGCGGGCCTATGTGGTGGTGCTCCCGGACACAGCCGAGGAGATCGCCGGCACCACCGACGACCTGCTGCTGCGGGCCGGTCTCGTCGGCCTTGTGCTGATCGCCGCCATCGCCTACTTCACCGTCCGCATCGCGCTGCGGCCGGTCGAGGCCATCCGCGTCCTCACCGCCTCGGTCACCGCGAACGACCCCCGCGAACGCGTCACCGTCCCCGCCACGGGACACGAGATCACCGCCCTGGCCACCACCATCAACACCACCCTCCAACGCCTCGACAACGCCGCCTCCCAGCAACGCCGCTTCGTCGCGGACGCCGCCCATGAACTGCGCAGCCCCCTCACCACACTGCTGGCCAGCCTGGAAGTCGCGCTCGCCTACCCGGAACGCACCGACTGGCCCGCCGCGGCCACCACCGCCGCCCGACAGACCCGCCGCCTCCAGGCCCTCGCCGAAGACCTGCTGCTCCTCGCCCGCCTCGACACCCGCACCCCCATAGCCGGCGAAACCGTCGACCTGACAGCCCTCGCCTCCCGGCTGGCCGAGCAATATCCGCTCACCGAACGACCGTTGACCCTCACCTGCGACAGCACCGCCCCCGCACACGCACACGGAAACCCCGACGAATACGAACGGCTGCTGCGCAACCTCATCGACAACGCCGCCCGCCACGCCGCACACCGCATCCAGATCACCATCCGGAACCAGGACGCCTGGGTCGTCCTCACGGTGCACGACGACGGACCGGGCGTGCCCACCGAGGACGCCGAGCGCATCTTCGAACGCTTCGTCCGACTCGACGACGCCCGCTCCCGCGACCACGGCGGCACCGGCCTGGGCCTCGCCATCGCCCGCGACCTGGCCCACCGCCACCGAGGCACCCTCACCCTCACCCCCCGGACCCTCGGAGCATGCTTCCAGCTACGCCTTCCCCAAGCCCCCGCCCCGGTCGAGAAATGACGCGCTTCACCGCGGCAGCCCTTCGGAACCAGAAGACCACCAGATGACCAGCCCACCGCCACTGCCGCAGAAACGATGAACCACTTCACCCGCCACCTGGCTGAGCCCGGCTGCTGTGGACCTCCACGGCCCGACCCGCGCATGGCTCGGAGATCACCGCCTGCCGCCACGACGACCTGGTCGGCCGACTCCGCACGGCCGCCTCGCCGCGATGGCCGACCTCGGCTTCGTCGGCCTCGACGGTGGTGGCGACGACAGCAGCGACCCGGCGGTCGTCACCGGCTACAAAAAGCCCAAGGGCAAGAAGCTCCCGTCCGCGAAGAAGCAGGCCAACCAGCTGATCGCCGCTGAACGAGCCGTCTGCGAACACGGCTTCGCACACCTGGAGAACTGGCGCGTACTGACCCGGCTCCGCCTCGACGTGAGGTGGGCCACCAGGTTCGTCCAGGCGACGGTGAGAGCGTGCCGCCGGTGCCGGCGCTCACGCGGGGCGCACACCCCGCCGCGCTCCTCCGCTGGGGTGAACCGGCAGGCAAACTGTCCTTCGGACCACTGGCCGAGTGCCTGTTTCGAGCTGTCATTGGTGGGGTCGCAGCGGTAGCCGGTGGTAGCGCGGGCGGTGTCCCGGGTGGAAGTGGCTGGTGGCGAGAAATGGTGACGGTGGCCTGACGTGTTTCCTAGGATCGGGCCTTGTGTTCTCCCCTCCCTCTTTTATCAGCGATGAAGCGGTCGTACGTGCGGTCGCGGCCCACTGGCTGCCTCAGGCTGCCCAAGTCGAATACCTGCCCTGGGGGTTCGGCGCGTATCACTGGCGGGTGTGTGGTGCCGGCAGGACTCTGTTCGTGACGTTGGACCAATTGGCGCCCCGGCATACCGCGACTTCGCTGGAGGCTGCTTATGCGGGGGCCGCCGCGTTGGCGGCCGGCGGTCTGGATGTGGTGTGTGCGCCGGTGCCTGCCCGGTCGGGGGGCTTTACCGTCGATGTCGGGCCCGGCGTGCTCAGCGTGACGCCGTGGCTGGACGGGCGGTCTCCGACCGGGGCGGAGGCCCGAGAGCCCCAGCATGTCCGTGAGGTCGTGGCCGCGCTGGCCGCTCTGCATCGGGCAGTGCCGCCGGACGGCTTGCCGCACTGGACTCCACGGGTGGGCCCGGAGTTCGCCGATGAGGTGCGCGTTCGCACTGCCCGGCCCTGGGCGTCCGGGCCCCTGGCGGAGAAGGCGCGGGGCGCGCTCGCCGCCCGCTGCGACGCGATCAGGCGCTGGACCGTTCGTTACCTGGAGCTGGCGGACATCGCATGGGCCCGCCGGGACACCTGGGTGCCGACCCATGGTGAGCCGCACTTCGCCAACCAGGTCAGGGGCGTGGGCGGACTGAAGCTGGTCGACTGGGAGTCGCTGGCTCTCGCGCCGCGCGAGCGGGACTACGCGGATCTGCTCGGCACGGCCGCCGGCGCCGGTCTGAACCCCGACCGGCGATGGTCGAGCTGTTCGCGCTCGACTGGCGGCTCTCCGAGATCGCCGAATACGCGCGTTGGTTCGCCGCGCCGCACACGGGCACCGACGACGATCGCACCGCATTGGCAGGGTTGTACGAGGAGTTGTCAGACATCACCGGATGCCCCTCGGCCGAGTAGCCGGGCGGCCTCCGCCTGGGTGCGGACGGCCGTCCGCGGGGCGCCGGTTGCGGCCGGCGCTGATGCCGGGGAGTCGGCCGTACCTGCGGCGCGCGGCGCCGTGCGAGCGCCCCGGGCAGCCCGTGACCGGCCCGTCCTGGGGAGCTGGCGGCTGGTCATCGGCGGATGGCCGCTGACACGCCGGCGGTGTCCGTATGCAGTCGGCTGGTGGGCCTCGCTGGCCGTGGCCGCACGCAGTATGAGACAGCCGGCCCGTTGGGACGGCTGTGAGTTTCTCGTTCTTGCCAGTCTCACCTGCCGCAGGTTGTTCGCCCTGTCCGTTCGAATCCATCGGTGCCCTGCCACGCCGTTGCGCTGCGAGCGGCGACATGTGGTGACGCTCGGTCAGGTGGTTCGAGTGGCGCCGTCCAGCCGTTCGAGATCTCCCGGACAGGCTCTGGCCTCACGAAACGGCCGGTTCGCCACGCCGTGGAGCAACGGCCGGTTGGCTACGTTGAGTTCCCAGGGGCGCCCCTGTCCGGTGAAGAACTCTCGACTGAGGAGCAACTGTCTTGACCGACCTCCTACTGCTCGCGGGCGGATCGGTGACGATGACCCACCACGTCACCGGCACCTACTTCATGTGCAACGACTGGCACGACGGTGTCGGCAACCACACCCAGACCTGGGCGCAGGATCCGTTTGCGAAGGACAACAACTCGCACCGGTGGTTCCTGGGGCAGAACGCCGACGGCACCGTGCGCATCGAGTCGTACGCCAACCACCGCTGCCTGACCGCAGGGGCCAACCCGCCGGACACCGTGACCCTTCAAGAACGCACGGACAGCCTCAACCAGCACTGGCGGCTGGTCTCCCACGCAGAGCGAGGCAATGACTTCTACATGGTCTCGGTCGTGCACCCGGCGCTACGCCCTGGCCATCGCCGACCATCTCCAGGGCAACGACCGGTTGGTAGGTCTGACCCGCATGTGGGGCGGACCCAACCTCTCCCAGCTGTGGCGGATCTACCCCTCCTCCGGGGACCAGGGCTGACCAGTGATGTCTCACCGTCACCGCAGGACCGGAACCGACTGCGGAAGAAGTCGCAGGCCGTCCGCATCGCCCCGGTCGCACTGAGCTGACGCGCACACCTGTGTGGTCGGCCGTGGCCCCTTCCGCCGCCCCGGCCTGACTCCGTCCGGCGACGCCGCCCCGCCCACCGGACCGGAGGAGGAGCGGCGTGGCCGGAGCAGGACCGGGTCAGGCCGGGGATGCCTGCTTCGCCGGCGCGGCGAGCGGAGAGCGCCGGCCTTGCTCCACCGCGCGCAGCTGCTGCCCGTCGACCTCCGGGTGCGCGGCGGGGAACGCGTCGACGGACGCCGTGGTGGAGAGCGCGACGTCGACGGCCCCGGCCCGGCTCGTGCCGAAGCGGACCTCGATCGACCGCGGCGAGCGGACCCATCCGAGTCGCACCATGTGTTCTGGAGTCGCCACGGTGCGCTTGGCTCGCTGTTCCGCTGAACCGGATCGAGGGCGCAGGGCACGAGCCCTGGTCGGAGCAGCCCGACGCTGTGTGTGCGCACCTTCGGCGATGTGTGCAAAGCACCGTGGGCGCACAGGGCTGATCGTCTCGGACGATGGTGTGATCGGCGCGGGGTTTCGTTCTGTCTGCCCGGGGGTCCAGGGGGTGCGCATGCGGTGTCCGGTGTCGGTCGCTGCCGCACACGGCGCCGCCGACGCAACGCGGCGGGCGCCCCAAGGCGGTGCCCCGGGTGCCCGCCGCTGAGCGGGCCGCATGTGTGCCGGAGGGGGAGTCGGGGACGCCGGCTGGCCCATATGACGGTCGTGTCGCACGCCGCGCGGTAGGCCCTCAACATCCGGCAAACTCGTAACGGTTCGGGCATCACCGGAGTTCAGACCGGGCCGACGCCGAAGTGGGTCACGTCGCTACATCACGATGTCGCCGCTCTGCACGATGTGACTGATGTGCTTCGGATCGGCGAGGATGCCGATATCGGTCAGCGGGTCACCGTCGAGCACGAGGAGATCGGCCTGCGCCCCCGGTTCGAGCGTGCCGATCTGCCCAGCCATGCCCACCAGTTCGGCTGCGTTCGATGTCGCCGCCCGGATGACGTCAATCGGGTCTTGGACTTGGGCTCGCAGCCGGAATTCCTGGTTCTGGTGCTTGTGCATTCCACCGAGCAGGTCAGTGCCGTACACCAGTTTCACACCGCCGCGCGCGGCGCGTTCAAGAGACGTGAGGCCCGCGTCGAGTACCTCGTCCACCTTCCGCCAATTGGCTTCTGGTAGTCCGTGGGCCATGCCTTCCTGCTTGAGTGCCCAGTACGTGACCAGCGTCGGCACCAGGTAAGCGCCCTGTTCGACGAACAGCTCTACGCTGTGGTCGTCGAGCAGGTTGCCGTGTTCGATGGACCGCACGCCGGCCCGCAGGGCGCGGTTGACGGCCCGTGCTGTGTAGGCGTGGGCCGCCACATATCGGTTCGCGGCCCGTGCCTCTTCTACGACCGCCCGCAGTTCCTCATCGGAGTACTGGGTGGAGTCGATGCGGTCGGTTGGCGAGGCGACGCCTCCGGAGGCCATCACTTTGATGTGGTGCGCGCCTTTACGCAGCTCGTCGCGTGTGGCGGCGCGCACCGCGTCGACGCCGTCGGCGATCCGGCCCAGCCCAGCGCAGCAGGGATGCTCGTCGTGGCGTTGCATGCCGCGGCCGCGGAGGTCTCCATGTCCGCCGGTCTGGCTGAGCGCTCGTCCGCAGAACAGCAGCCGGGGCCCTTGGATCAGGCCTTCGGCTTGTGCGTCTGCCAGTCCGTAGTCTGCCCCGGAGGCGTCACGGACCGTGGTGAAACCCCGGTGGAGCATATGCCCCATGATTCGTGCGCTGTGCGCGGTCACGTAGGACGGCGACAGTGTGGGTAGCGCGCCCAGGTCCGCGGTCAGCGCGGTGACGTGTACGTGGCCGTCGATCAGGCCGGGCATCACCACAGCCCCGTCCAGATCGAGGACCGAGGCATCCGGGGCGCTCAGGCTGGGTCCGGTCTCCACGATCTGCCCGTCGGCGCAGCGAAGGTCGCCCTCAAGGTATTCGCCGCTGGTCACGTCGAGCAGCAAGGCGTTCCGCAGCAGCAGGGAATTGGTCATGTCCGATCTCCAGCCCGTTTGAAGATGGCGTGGAACAGGTGCTGTGAAAGGAGTCAACGACCTGACGACGGACTTGGTGCCGTACCTGCCTGCGGTATCGAAGGCATCGGGCGCCTACGTGGCTGAGCTGTGCCGGCCAGCAGCGCCGACGCCCGTACGGCCCCGACGGGTCGGCCGTGTCCGAGGACTGGGGCCTCGGTAAGCGTGTTCAGCAGCGGATCGGCGTCGACGTCGACGCCGATGTGGCGTAGTGCGGCGGTCATGACGACGGGCAGCGGCCGTGCCCCACCGTCGGCGATCTTGAGGGCGACCGCGCTGCCGTCAGGCAGGGCGAGGGCGTATACGCCCTCGGCACCGTCCTTGGCGACGGCGCCGGGCAGGGCTCGCATGAGGGTGGTGACATCGCGGCCGGTGCCGCCGACGTATTCGGGATGGGCGTTCATCGCTGTGGCGACCTGCCGCTCGTGGCTGCCCGCGGGGGCGGTCGCGATCCTGGCGAAGGCACGGGCGAGTCCGGTGAGGGTGAGCGCGAACAGGGGCGCACCGCAGCCGTCGACGCCGACCGAGACCGACTTCTGCCCGGCGAGGTCCTCCAGGGCGTCGCGCAGGGCGAGTTGGAGAGGGTGATCGGGATCGAGATAGTCCTGCACGGGCCAGCCTGCGGCCCCGCAGGTGGCGAGCATCGCGGCGTGCTTGCCCGAACAGTTCATGGTGATACGGCTCGGTCCGAGCCCGGCAGCGAGGTGCGCGGGCTGTGCCGTGGCGCCGATGGGCAGGGCGGGGGTGCACCGCAGGGCGTCTTCGGTCAGGCCCGCTCCGGCGAGGATGCGGCGTACGCCCGCCAAGTGGAAGGCCTCGCCTGAGTGGCTCGCGCAGGCAAGGGCGAGAAGCTCACCGTCGAGGGCGAGCCCCGCGCGGAGCATGCCCACGCCCTGCAGAGGCTTGTTGCAGGAGCGCGGATAGATCGGAGCGTCGACGGGGCCGGCGGCCAGCACGGTGGTGCCATCGCTGTCGAGGACCACGACCGCTCCGTGGTGCACGGACTCCAGGAAGTCACCGCGCCGGACCTCGGCGAGCACGGGATACGGCTCCTGCGCTGCCGGTGAGGGAGGAGCGGATTCCTGAGCGGTGGTCATGCGCGTCCCTTCGTCGGGTGTCCATGGTGTTCACATGCGGACCGCTGCTGCTGCGGTGCTCGCGACCACGCTGGTCACGGCACCGGTGCCGGGCAGTTCGAGGAACTGCGCCCGATTGATCCCGGGCCAGGGACGTCGGGCAGCGTGCGTCGGCCATGTGAGACTTCTTCCGGGTTGAGAGTTCTTACGGCTGGTGTGCATGCGCGCGGTAGTCCGTTCGTTGCCTCATTCCTGGCGCACTGCCAGGGCGAGCGCGGTCGCGGTCTCGCCGTGTGTCAGCTCTCGGGCGGGCGGCGTGAGCACCACCGTCCCGTCCACGCCGGACAGTTGACGATGACACCGCACGGCGATCTGCGGCTCCGAAGGAGCCCGCCCTCGCCCGTCAGCTTGGTCCTCTGGCCTCGGCCCGGGCGGCCAGCCGGCCGTTCAACTGGCCGACCAGGGCATCCCGCCCCACCCTGCGGTCTGCCCCTTCCCTCATGGCCGCAGCCGAGACGGTCGCGTCTGTCATCGGGCACTGTCGACTGTGCAGCCCCCGCGGCGCGGCCAATCATGACGTTGTCCGGCCGCCGGAGTCAATCGATCGGCTCGACTGATTATGAGCTTCCGTCGAATGCCTTGACTCATTCCGTAGCTCGTGTGACTGTCTCTGGCCATGCGAGACATTGACTTCGCCGCCGAGATCCTCTCCGAGGTGCAGAGTCCGGTGGACCGTGCCTACCGCTACATCTCCGGGTTGATCGACCTGAAGCAGGTGGCGCACGGTGAACTACTCCCGCGGGCAGACGTGCTCGCCAAGCGCATCGGCGTGAGCCGCGACGCGGTGCTTGGCGCTCTGAACCTCTTGCAGCAACACGGGTTGGTGCAGGTCGGGATCGGCCGGGCGGGCGTGCGGGTTGCCGAGCTGGTGGGAGAGAGCCGGGACGCGCGGGTGCTGTGGCTCTGTGAACACCGGGAGGTGATCGCGGACATGGCGACCTTGCGCTCGCTCGTCGAACCGGGCCTGATGCGGCTTGTGGCTGAGCGTGGGCTGAGCGAGGCGTTGATGGCCGAGGCGCAGCACCATCATGAATCGATGTGCCAGAAGACGGGGAGTCAGGAAGCGGCCGACGCCGGCTTCCATCGCGCGTTGATCGCGGGGGTCGGCTCGGAGCGGATCGAGCGGTTGTCGCTGCTCGCCCGACGGTGGGTTTCGCCGGCTTTCGATCTGATCCCGTGGGCACCCAACCGTGGCGCACAGAGCAACAAGGAGCACGCCGAACTGCTGGAAGCCATTGCCACCAGGAACCCGCAGCGAGCGGAGGAAGTGGCGCGGCAGCACTTGGCGGCATCCACCACCCGAATTCACCAGTTCCTGGAAAGCCTGGATATTACGCCACCCCGCGAGGAGCAGAACAACCAGGCCTGATCCTGTCCAGGTAGCTGGCCCACACATCTCTCGAATTCCTTGATCCGCTGCCGTTTCGGTATGCCGGAAGGAACTGACGTGTCCCCATTTTCCGTCAGAATTGCCCGTCCTGCGCATCCGCAGAACCGTCGATCGGTGAAATCCCGAGGGCGCGGGACATGGGTGCTGCGCATCATGATCACCGTGTGTCTCGCCTGCTTGGCTCTGACGTCGTGCGATTTTCGCGGCTTGCGGTTCTCGCAGGATCACAGGTTGGAAATCACTTCACCCAAAGACCGAAGCACTCAGACGGTTCCGGCCAAACTCTCGTGGAAAATATCCGGCTTCGCTGTTTCCCGACCTGGTGATCCGGTGGCGGCTGACGCCGGCTATTTCGTGGTGTTTCTCGACCGGCCGCCGATGGGCAAGGGATCACGGTTGAGCGACATCGGCCGGAGTGATCCGCAGTGCCGTGCGGAGCCCGGCTGTCCGAACGCGGAATACCTGGCTCAACAGAACATCTACCCCACCCGGTCGTCCGAGGTGAGCCTCGCATCGTTTCCGGTTCTCGGGGGCGACCAGACGATGCACACCGCCTGGGTGATCCTCGTCGATTCCGAAGGCCGCCGTACCAGCGAATCGCAGTGGAAGGTGACGTTCGGTGTCCGCCTTCCCGGAGAGGACGGGTCATGACCGCGCACACCTCACCGGGCGACAGCCCAGGCAATGCGCACCCCGAGGTGCGGAGCCGGAAGGACGCGTCAGCACAGGACGGCACGCTTGACGAGGTGACGACCGTCGCCGCCCGACTGGTCGGCCGGGCACGGGAGTTGTCGGGCATCGGCGGCGAGGCCGATACCCGATCCTTGCGCAGCGCGGCCCACGCTTACGGTGTATCGCTCTATCCGTTGGCGGCGATTTTCTGCGTGGCGCTGGCCCAGACTTTGAACAGCGTCGCCTTGGGAGGCGGAGCCGGCGCCGTGCTCCAACCGGAGATCGCCGCGACGCTCGGTGTGGGGCCCTCGTTCTTCGTGCTCACCGGGACGGTGGGCCAGATCGGGTCACTGCTGGTGCCGCTCCTGGCCTCACAACTGGTGCGCAACCGGCGGATCCGGGCCGCGATGCTGGTCGTCGCGGGGCTCGTCTGGGCGGTTGGCACGATACTGGCCGGTTTCGCCCCGTCAGTGGTGTGGCTGGCGGCGTTCGTCGCGGTGGACACCGTCACCAGTGGCGTCCAGACGACGGTGGAGATGCCGCTGCTGCTGGACTGCTATCCGCCGCGCATGCGGGTCCGGGTCATCGCCGCGCTGCGTTCAGTCGTGTACGGCGGGGCGATGCTGACGCCGGCGATGATCGCCGTACTGGCCGGGCCCTTGAACCTGACCTGGCGTGGGATCTACCTGGTCCTCGGTGGCGTGACGGTGCTGCTGGTTCTGATCGCGGTACGGCTGCGGGATCCGGGCTACGGCCGATGGGACGCGCGTGCGGTGGCCGGTGCCGCGCGGGAGGCGCTCGGTGTCCGCAGCGAGGACGACACAGGGTCCGATACGGCGGCCGCGGACCGTGGCGGATCGCCGTCGGCTCAGTCGGGCGCGTTGCGGCTGGGCGCGGTGTACCGCCGGCTGTGGACCATCCGGACGCTGCGGCTGTCGATGCTCGGCGCGATGGTGTCGGCGACGACGGGGCCGGTGGCGATCTACGTCGCGTTCCTCTACGAGCAGCGGTTCGGATTCGACACCACCGAGCGGGCGCTGATCGGGTCCGCCGCGGGTGCTGTCGGTCTGGTCTCGCTGTTCTGTTTCGCCAGGCTCGGCGACCGGCTGTTCCAGCGTGACCCGCGGATCATCTTCTGGGGATCGGCCGCACTGTCGGTGGTCGGGATCTGCTCCACCATCGTGCTCGCGGTGACTACGTCGGCGCCGGTGGCGATCGGCGCCAGTCTGGCGACCGCCGCGTTCAGCGGGCTGATCGGCCCCGCCGCCACGCTGGGCGGTATCGCCATCATCCCGGCGCATCTGCGCCATTACAGCGGCGCGATCTATGCGATCTTCTCGGTCGCCGGCTACGCCTTCGGCGGGGTGATGCTCTCCGGGATCGGTGAGCAGTTCGGGTTGACCGCTGCGCTGCTTGCGGTGTCCGTGCCGTCGCTGGTGGGCGCCTTGCTCTCCGGTCTCGCCGGGCGCCACTACGTCGCCGACCTGGACCGGGCGAACACGGAAGTGATCGAGGACGAGGTGATCGCCGCCACGGTCCGGGAGGGACGCCGGCCACCCCTGCTCACCTGCCGCGGGATCAACTTCTCCTATGGCACCCGCCAGGTGTTGTTCGACATCGACCTGACCGTCGAGGAGGGCGAGATGGTCGCGTTGCTCGGGGTGAACGGCGCGGGAAAGTCGACGCTGCTCAGGCTGATCAGCGGGCTCGCTTTCCCGGACTCCGGAACGGTGCGGCTGGAGGGCCAGGCGATGACCTACACCGACGCCGAGCTGCGGGCCCGCGAGGGCATCGTTCAGGTTCCCGGCGGGCGGGCGGTCTTTGAGGACCTCACGGTCGCGGAGAACCTCCGGTTGTTCGCGCACAGCCTGGGGAGTGACCGGGATGCCGTCGACCGAGCCTTGGAGGAGTGCTACCAGCGGTTCCCGACCTTGCGTCAGCACCGCGACCGGTCCGCCAGGCTGCTGTCGGGGGGCCAGCGGCAGATGCTGGGGCTTTCCCGGGCATGGCTCACCAAGCCGCGCCTGCTGCTCATCGACGAGCTCTCGCTCGGGTTGGCGCCCAAGGTCGTCGACGAGCTGATCGACACCCTGCGGGCGATCAACGCCCAGGGCACGGCCGTGGTGATCGTCGAACAGAGAATCGACACCGCCCTGCAGATCGCCCGGCATGCCTACTTCATGGAACGCGGCCGGATCCTCTTCGACGGCCCGACCGCCGACCTGGCGACCCGATCCGACTTGCTCCGGGCCGTCTTCCTGAGCACGGACGAACCGTCCGCCGACGAAGTTCTCGCCGTAGGTGACCAGACCCGAGTGGACGGAGGAAGGCCATGACCCCGCCCCTGACAGACGACGACCACGGCCGACCCGACGCGGAAACCTCGCCGGTTCCCG
The DNA here is from genome assembly GCF_040298665.1 of Streptomyces sp. NPDC001508. NCBI lineage: Bacteria > Bacillati > Actinomycetota > Actinomycetes > Kitasatosporales > Streptomycetaceae > Streptomyces > Streptomyces sp. NPDC001508. The sequence continues at coordinate 61,426 of NZ_JBEPAP010000046.1, read as the reverse complement.
ACGACGGCGGCCCCGACGGGTCCGGTGAGGGACCCAGAGCCGGACGCGGGCGCTGGGCCCTGCCGACAGCGATCGTTGCTGTGGCGGTCCTGCTCGCCTTCGCGGCGTTGCGACTCGTCGGGTGGCAGGCGCCGACTCCGGTCCTGGCCCTCGGTGTTCTGCTCGGCGTGCTCTACGGGGTGCTCGCCGTCGGGCTGATACTGATCTTCCGAACCAGCCGGGTGATCAACCTGGCGATCGGCGCGTTCGGCACTTTCGCGACCAGCGTCTACTACCTGCTGGCGGTCTACGCACAGCTGCCGTTCGTCGTCGCGTTCCCGGTCGCGCTCGTCGCCGGAGCGGCAGTGGGGGCCGGGACCGACATGATGATCGTCCGCCGGTTCGCCCACGCACCACGGATCCTGGTGATGGTGCTCACCCTCGGGGTGGCCGTTCTGCTCAACTCGCTTGCCGCTCCGCTGGTGCAACTCGGCCAAGCGTCGGCCAACCGATCCGGCACGGCGAACGCTACGCTGCCGTCCGGCGAGCCGTCGTTCCTCCCAGCACTCACGATCGGTGACCTACGGGTGCCGCCGCGCCAGGTGCTCCTGGTGATCATCACGCCGCTGCTTCTCGGCTGGCTGGTCTGGGCGTTGCTGCGCACCAGGGCCGGTCTCGCCGTGCGGGCGGTCGCGGGCAACAGTGAACTGGTGCAGCTGGCCGGCATCCGGGCACGGGCGGTGACCACCGCGGTCTGGGCGCTGTCGGCGGCAGTCGCCGCAACGGCCGCCGTCCTCGGACCCGTTCAGTTGTCCACCGGAGCTGATACCTCCGCGAACCCGTACACCTTGGTGCTCCGTGCTCTGGTCGCGGCGGTGTTCGCGCGGATGCGCTCACTGCCGCTCGCGTTCGGGATCGGCATCAGCATCGGGGTCGCGGAGCAGGTCCTGCTGTGGAACGACGTCCGTCTGGTCTGGCTGGACGGCGCGATCCTGGTGGTCCTGCTGCTCGACGCGCTGTTGACCAGGCGAGCGCTGGGCCGGAGCGCGGACTCCGGCGAGAGCGGCGGCTGGACACTGGTCGCCGTCGACACCGGCTGGCCGGCGCCCTACCGATCCATGCGCTCGGTTCGAGCGCTGCGGATGATCGTCGGTGGTGGACTTGTCGTCCTGGCGGCGACCCTCCCGATGTTCACGTCCCAGCTCACGGTCCAGACACTCACCTCGGGGTGCGGGTTCGCACTCGCATGCCTGTCGGTGTACGTGCTCGCCGGCCTTTCCGGTCAACTCTCGCTGGGACAGTTCGCGGTCGCCGGAGTCGCAGCGGTCACTTCGGTAGTCGTACTCGCCCGGACCGGCGCGTTTCTGATCTCCTTGCCTGCCGGGATCGCGGCCGGTGCGGCGACAGCGGCCCTGACCGGAGTCTTGGGCGTGCGCCGGCCGGGAACCGCGCTGGCGGCGCTCACCCTGACCGCTGCCGGACTGGTGCCGACCGTGCTGCTGGCGCCCGCATGGGGTTTTGGCACGGGCCGTACGCCGGGGCTGCCGCTGATCGCCGGGAAGGCCCCTGGCCCGACCGCGGTGTACCTGGCCTGCCTGGCCGTGTTGCTGGTCTCGGTGTTCGCCGTGCACCGGCTGCGTCACGGGCGGCGTGGCCGGGCGATGCTGGCCGTTCGGGACAACCCGACACTGGCTCGGGCGTTCGGCGTGCGGATCGCCCGGACCCGGATGCTCGGCTTCGTGCTCGCCGGCACGCTCGCCGCGCTCGGCGGGATCCTGCTCGCTCACAGCTCGACCGTCGTGACATCGGACCAGTTCGCCCAGGACCTGTCGGTCAAGGTGGTCCTCGCTGTCGTAGTCGGTGGCATAGCCAGCCTGACCGGCGCGCTGATCGGCAGCCTGTGGCTGTTCACCGTGCCGCAACTGGTCCCCGGCGCGGGCCTCGCCACCTCGGCGACCTCGGTGGGCGGCTTGCTTGTCCTGATGTACTTTCCGGCGGGGATCGGCCCTGCTCTGACCAGTGGCCGCAACTACCTGCTCCGCCTGCTCACTTCCGTCCGGGAGCGTCGAGCTGCCGGTGCGGCGGACGAGAGCGAGCCGCGAGCCGACCACGGCAAGCCCACCGGTGCTGCCGCCCGGACAGCGCGGCCACAGCCGGACGGACACGGTGCCGGCACCGGTCAGCTGTCGCTTTCCGGCGGGACCGGCCGTCGGGTCGGACCGCAGTCCGAGCGTAGGGAGTCGGGCGAGCCGCTGCTCGAGGTATGCGGGGTGGGCAAACAATTCGGCGGCCTGGCCGCTGTGTCCTCCTTGAGTCTGTCGGTGCGGCCCGGGGAGATCACGGCGCTGATCGGTCCCAACGGCGCGGGCAAGACAACGGTGTTCGACCTGATCAGCGGCTTCGAACCGGTCACCACGGGGACGGTGCGCTACGCCGGCGAGGACATCACGCGGCTCCCTCCGGACGAGCGGGCCAGACGTGGCCTGATCCGCTCGTTCCAGGAACCGCTGCTGTTCCCGACGATGACCGTCAGCGATGTGCTGTCGGTGGCGGCGGAGGCCCGGCTGAGCAGGCGCCGGGACCGGCAGGCGGCGGTCGAGGCGGGGCTGGACTACTACGGTCTTGGCCGGTATCGCGACCACCGCACCCGTGAGTTGTCCGTCGGCACGCGGCGAATCGTCGAACTGGCGGCGATGCACACGCTCAGCCCGAAGCTGCTGTTGTTGGACGAACCGTCCTCCGGCATCGCCCAGCGCGAAACCGAGGCGATGGCAGGTGTCTTGCAGCGGATGCGGGCCGATCTCGGACTCACCATTGTGCTGATCGAACACGACCTGCCGTTGGCCTTCGGCATCGCCGACCGCGTCGCGGTGCTGGTCCAGGGCCAGTTGCTCACCCATGGCACCCCGGACCAGGTGCAGGCCGATCCGGCAGTCGTTGACGCATACCTCGGGACACGGTTCGAGCAATCCGCCACATCGTCAGACCGCGCCCCGGCCTGACGCCGCGTCGGCCGACTCCAAACGACCGGAAGGGAAGGGAAGTTCATGACGGGACGGCTGTACAAGGACAGCAGGAGCGCTTTGGCCCTCGCCCACGCTGCTGGCGAGGAGCTGGCGACCGTACTGCTGGCCGCTGTTGACGGCCGCGGCGACGAGGTGGCCGACGCGGTCGCCGGCGCAGGGGGATCAGTGCTCCGCCGGCATGACCCGATCGGCTATCTGCAGGCCGCCATGCCGCTGGACGCCATCGAGGCGGTTGTCGGTCACCCGGCGGTGCACACCGTCTCGGTGACGTACTCCGGGAGCACCACCGTGCCGAAACCGCCGATGCCGGACGTCGAGGCGCCGCCCCTGCCGCCCAGCGCAAGTCCCGCGATCGACGGTGCGGCACGACGCCTGTCGCGGCTGACCGATCCGATCGCGTCGCCCTACTCCCCGCTGCCTGATCTGGCAGCGCAGGACTGGCGTGAGAAACACCCCTCCTGGGACGGCCGGGGTGTCACGGTGGGGATCATCGACGGGTTCATCGACCAGCTGTTGCCGGAGTTCCAGACCGCGACAGCGATCGACGGGATGCCGGTCCGGAAAGTCCTGGACAACGTCAACCCGATGGATCCGGCGATCGACGGCGGCCCCGAATGGGTGACCCGTTGGCAGCGAGTGACCGCCGTGGACGGCGGCTTCACCCTCGATGGCCGGCGCTATACCACTGGCCGGAACGGAGAGTTCGAGCTCGGCTTCCTCGACGAGCGGACGATGTACTTCGGACGCAAGGACCTGCGCCGCGACGGCAATCCAGAGGGGTCGAGTCCGCTGTTCGCGGTGTTGTGGGACCGGCGCGCCGGACGGGTGTGGGTGGACACCGACCAGGACAACGACTTCACCGACGAGCGCGAGCTGGCCGATTATGCCGAGCACGGTGACATCGGGATCTTCGGGGACCCGGACTCGACCGCCCCGGTGCGCGAGTCGACGATGTTCAGCGTCAAGATCCGTACCGACCGGGGTGCGGTGGCGATCAACATCGGGGGCGGCTCGCACGGCACCGGAATCGCCGGGGCCACGTTCGGCAGCCGGGGCGAGCACGGCAGATACGACGGCATCGCCCCTGGCACGCGGATCATCTCGGTGAACCCCCACCCGGCCGACGCGAGCTCCACGCCGGCCACATACATCGAGGCCTTGATCGCCGCGATGAGCGACCCGCGAATCGACCTGGTGGTCCACGAGTGGTCCCTCTCCACCGCGGTCGGCTACCTGCCCAAGGACGGCACGTCGATCACCGCCGTAGTGGCGCAGCGACTGGTCCAGGTGTACGGCAAGCCGCTGTTCGTGCCGGCGTCCAACTGGGCGTGGCTCAACCAGGTCGGTGAGGAAGCCGCCGCGCACGAAGTGATCGCCGTCGGCGGCTACCAGTCACAGGACTGCTACCGGATCAATGACGGCCTGCTGGTACCGGATGAGGACAACCTGCACGAGGCCTCGTCGCACGGGCCGGCCGGCGACGGCGGAATGGCTCCGCTGCTCCTGGCGCCGAGCAACCTGCTGTCCAGCCAACTCGGCTACGAGACCCACCGGACGGGCCCGCATCGACTGCCGAGCGGGTACGGGATCGCCGGCGGCACCTCGACCGCGGCCCCGTCGGCGGCGGCTGCCACTGCGCTGCTGATCAGTGCGGCCAGACAGGAGGGAATCCGGTACGACGCGGACCGTCTACGGCGGGCACTGTGCGGATCGGCCCGCTATCTGGCCGACGTGCCGGCACACGCCCAGGGACACGGGCTGATCCAGGTGGAGGCCGCCTGGCGGCTGTTGGCGGAGCTGGCGGACGCGGAACCTGCGCGGGCAGCCGCATTGCGCCTGGACATCGACGCTCCGGTGCGCACCGCGGTGAGTTCCCACCTGCAGAGGCCGCATCGCGGTCGTGGGCTGTTCGAGCGGGAGGGCTGGAGGGTCGGTGACCGGCGCACCTCGATGATCGCGGTGACCCGGACCTCCGGAGGACCGCCGCCGCTGCCCGTGGAGCTGTCCTGGCTGGGAAACGACGGCACCTTCAGCTGCGCCGAAACGGCGATCCTGCCCCGGGACGAGCGGGTCGAGATCGCCATCGAGGTCGCGCCGTCGACACCCGGGGTGCACAGCGCGGTGCTGGTGTTCAGGGACCCCAGCAACCCGCTGGCCGAACAGCGGGTGCCGGCCACCGTGGTGGCCGCCGACGTGGACGACCTCGCCGCGACTTTCTCCTTCGACACGGAGGTCGAGTACCGGGTCGGCCGGCCGGGCTCACGGTTCATCCACGTCCCACCCGGGGCGGCGGCGATCCGGTTCGAGGGCCCCGACCTGGTGGCGACGCCGCCGCACGGCGGACACCTCCTGCCCGGCGAACACCCGGAAGACCAGGCCGAGTACGGCCGGTGCGAGAAGACCTGGAGCTACCCGGTACCGGGAGTCTGGGAGGCGTGCCTCCGCGGCCAGAGCACACTCGGGAAGAACGAGCGGTATCGGCTCATCGAGGGGAAGATCCGCACAGGCCGGCTCCGCGCCGACCTGTACGGCGTGGAACTGTCCCCAGCGGCACCGGTGACCGAGCCGGTGCGACCAGAGGCCGGGCAACACCAGGACATCGTCTGGAGCCTGATCAACCGCTTCGCCGCCTTCACCGGTGGCGTCCGCAGCCGGCCGCTGGGGACGGCCCACGCCGACCGCTACCAGGTCGCCGGCCGACACCCACGGCTGCACCGGATCGACGTCGCCCCGGGCTCGGACCTGCTGCTGGCCGACGTCCGCGCCGACACGGACGAACTCGACCTCGATGTGTACCTCTTCGACTGCACCGCCGACAGGCCGCGGCTGGTCAAGAAGCAGACCGGCCATCGGACCGGCGGGACGCTGTTCGCGCGGGATCCGGCCCCCGGACGCTGGGTTGTGGTGGTGGACGCCTTCGAGGCGCCGGACGGGCCGGCGTCCTACGACTACCTGGACCTGGTCACCAACCCGGTGCACGGGTCGCTCAGCGTCGCCGAAACCGCGGCCGAACGCCCCGCCGGCGCCCAGTGGTCGACGACCACACACCTGTGGTTCGGCGCAATGCCGGACCACAGGGCACCGGCCGCTCTGATCACGGTGGACAGCGACGAAACCCGATCCCAACCCGTGCGGACGGACCCGTACGAGTGGCTCGGTTCCGCGGTGGGAGCGAAGACCACGGTCCAGCACATGCCGCTCGGCTGGGCCGCATTGCTCTTCACGACGGCAGGTCCCCGGTGGATCACCGGCGACCCCAACAGGAGGTGTTCTTGATGCGTATACGCAGACGGCGGACAGCGCTCGCGCTCGCGATGATGGCGGTCCTGTGCGGCTGTCAGGCGACAACCCACCAGGGAGCTTCGACCGAATCGGCAAAGTACCCGCCGCTGTCCGGATCACCCGGCATCACTGACAGTAAGATCACCGTCGCGGTGATCGGGGTCACGAACCGACAGTCCACCCTGTGGACTTCCTACAGCCCGGTCTACGCGGCGCTGCAGAAGGACCTCGAGCAGTACAACGCCGACGGGGGAGTTGCCGGCCGGAAGCTGGCGACGGTCCCGATGTATGACGGCGCCAAGGGCAACGAGAAGTCAATCTTCGAGGCCACCCGGTCGATCTGTGATCTGGCCGTCCGTCAACGGCACAGCTTTGTGACGCAGGGTCAGGCGTCGTTCAGCTCGACCAAGGAGCTGGAGCAGGCTGGGTGTGTCGGCAGCACCCGCACGGTGAACGTGTTGCGTACCGCTCTGATCAAAAAGGACGAGCTGGCGGAGTCCCCCGATCTCGTCGCACCGTACGCGCTCGACGATGTGACCGCCTCCCGGACCCTGGTCCGACGGCTTGCCGCGCAGGGCTTCTTCAAGGGCGCGACCAGGGTCGGGGTGGTCAACCCCGGGGGCGACTACGCCGCGACAATCAACAACGTCCTGGTCAAGGAGCTGGCCAGGCTGGGCATCAAGAACCCGTTCGTGCTGATCGGCAAGGGCGATGAGGGGACTCAGGCCGAAGCTAGTTCGGATGTGCTGAAGTTGAAGGCGGCCAAGGTGGACCGCGTCGTCTTCCTCAACGACAGCCAGGGCGGCAGTCTGCTCCGGCTGGCGCAGGCGATGGTCGGCCAAAAGTACACACCACCGTTCGGGACGTTGAACAATGTCTATCCCGAGTACCTGATCAACTTGAAGTACCCAGCCCACCAGGTCCACGTGGTGTCCACCCTCGGCAACTACGCCCCCACTGGGAGCGGTGACCCACTCCCGGGCCTGCCCAAGACACCGGCGTCGAAACGTTGCACAGAAGCCGCTGCGGGGACCGGGCAAAAGATTGACCCGACGACAACCTACTCCCTGCTCACCGGCTGCGACACGCTGGGACTGACCGTCGAGGCGCTCAAGGCCAGCGGTGCCAAGCAGCCGTCAACGGCAGCCTTCTTCGACGGCCTGTCGAAGCTCACCAAGTTCGATTCGGCGTTCGGGATCCCACTGGACTTCAGCCATGGCCGGGCCGGCGCCTCCCAGGTGTGGGACCTCAAGGGCGACGACGCCTGTGGCTGTCTGAAGGTCGCGAGTGGCCCGCATCCGGTGTCTCGTGGCTGAGCGTCACGGGTGTGAGGTGTGGAGGGAGGACGACAGGTGAGCGCGGACGAGAAGGTCCGACGGACGAGGGACCTGACGGAACCGGATCGCCACAGATGGCTTGAAGACATCACCGCTGAGAGGTCGCTGTCCTGGGTACGGGAGCGCAACGCCGACACGGCAAACGACCTGGAGGCGGGGGAGCGGTTCGACCGGCTGTACGACGAACTGCTCCAGGTACTCGACTCCGATGAGCGGATTCCAGTGGTGCAGCGACGTGGTGAGCTGCTGTACAACTTCTGGCAGGACACCGACCACCCGCGCGGAATCTGGCGGCGCGCCACCCTGGAGCAGTACCGCAAGCCCGAGCCGAGTTGGGAGGTCCTGCTCGATGTCGACCAGCTGGCTGTGGACGAGGACGAGAACTGGGTCTGGTCCGGCACCGAAGTGCTGCGGCCGAGCCTGGAGCGGGCGTTGGTCATGCTGTCGCGCGGCGGCGCGGACGCGGTCGTCGTGCGGGAGTTCGACCTGCGGGAGCGGTGGTTCGTCCAGGGTGGCTTCGAGCTACCGGAAGCCAAGACCTGGGTGTCCTGGATCGACATCGACGAGATCTTCGTCGGCACCGACCTCGGTCCGGGGTCGCTGACCTCGTCGGGCTATCCGCGAAGCGTCAGACGGTGGCGTCGCGGAACACCTTTGGCGAGCTCGACGGAGGTGTTCGAAGGGAAACCGGACGACATGGTGGTCACCGCCCGGCACGACCCCTCGAACGGGTTCATACGCAGCGGGGTGACCAGAAAGAGCGGGTTCGTCGACACCACTGAGGACTTCCTGCTGGTCGGCGACAACCTGATCAGGATTGACGTCCCAGACGACGCCGAAGTCGACCTGCATCGCGAGTGGCTGCTGATCCGGACCCGTTCTCCCTGGAGGCTCGGCGACGCGGAGTACCCGGCGGGCGCGCTGCTCGCCGCGAAGCTCGAATCCTTCCTGGCCGGCGGCCGCGACCTCAGCGTGCTCTTCGAGCCGGGCAGGAACGGCTCGCTGCGGTCACACGCCTGGACCCGGCGGCATCTGATCCTCGACACCTTGGTCGACGTCCGCCCGCAGTTGACGGTCCTCACCGCGACCGACAAGGGATGGCAACGCCGGCCGGTCCCCGTGCCGCAGCACGGAGAAGCCCGGGTGATGGCCACCGATCCGGACGGCAGCGATGAGTACTTCTTGATGACCTCCGGCTTCACGGAACCGCCGACCTACTGGCGAGGCGACCTGGCGCACCCGGAGCCCGGGGCGGAGCCGCTCAAGCGACAACCGGCCTTCTTCGACGCCACCGGCCTGGTGGCCGAGCAGTTCTTCGCCACCTCCGACGACGGGACCCGGGTACCGTACTTCGTGGTCCGCCGCCCGGGCACCCGGCGGGGACCGACGCTGCTCACCGGGTACGGGGGGTTCGAGGTCTCACTGTCCGCCGGCTACAGCGGACTGATCGGCCGCGGCTGGCTGGCTCGGGGCGGCACGTTCGTCCAGGCCGGTATTCGAGGCGGTGGCGAGTACGGCCCTCGGTGGCACCAGTCGGCGCTGAAGGCCAACCGTCATCGCGCCTTCGAAGACCTTGCGGCAGTTGCCGACGACCTGGTGCGGCGAGGGATCACCGAGCCCGCTCGGCTCGGGATACGCGGCGCAAGCAACGGTGGGCTACTGGCCGGGGTGATGCTCACCCGCTGTCCGGAGAAGTTCGGCGCGGTCGTCTGCCAGATGCCGCTGCTCGACATGCTGCGGTACCACCTGTTGCTCGCCGGGCCTTCGTGGACGGCTGAGTACGGCGATCCGGACGTACCCGAGGAACGGGAGTACCTGCGGCGCTATTCGCCGTACCACAACCTCAAGGCAGACCGACAGTACCCACCGGTTCTGATCACAACGTCGACCCGCGACGACCGAGTGCACCCCGGCCACGCCCGCAAGATGGCCGCAGCGATGCGCGACCTCGGCCTGGACGTCAGCTACTACGAGAACATAGAGGGCGGCCATGGCGGCGCCGCAGACAACCGCCAACTGGCCCACACCTGGTCGCTGATCTTCGAGTTCCTCTGGCGGCGGCTGGGCGAAGGTCAGTGAGCCGTAGATGTCCGCCGCCTCAAACGATGTCTCGTGAGCAGGCGCTGGACACCCGCGCCGAGATGACCAGGCGAGCTGGGACTACCCGGCGGGGCGACGTGGCGCGGACGGGCCACACAGAGGGGGCCGGCCGAGGAGGCGCGCGTCCATTACTGCTGCCGCGGCGAAGACCGGGCCTGCCGAGGACGCGCAGCCGCTGGTCACCGGTGTAGGGCGTGTTTCGAAAGTCCCGTCTGGCCCGCGGCGCCTGGCACGGCACTCCCCCAGCCTTCGGCCGGGAGGTGCCCCCACGCCGCGTTGTCGGGATCGTCCGCGTACGCCCAGTACGCGGACGGCCCTCCGCCTTGCGATGCACCGCACCAGACGCCGCGGGCCCCGCCCTTCGGGCGGACGACGCTACTTTCGAAACACGCCCTAGCACTCACCCCACTTCACGGACGAACCCGCCGGGACCTCGTCGGCGGTCCTCGCGGACTTCGCGCCCGCGCTCGGCGAGCGGTTCGCGCGGGCCCGGGCGGGCGCGAGCTGCGAGCTCTTGGCGCTGGCCGCTCCCGATGCCCGCCTGGTCGCCTGGGTGTCTCACTCCTCCCTCGTCCACGACCCGAGAACCATCAGGGTTCTGGTCCCGATGATCTTGCCCGAGCCGCGCAGGCGGTCAATGACCTCCTGAAGGTGGTTGATGTCGCGTACCCGCATGTGCACCAAGGCGTCGAGGTCTCCCGCGATGGTGAACACCGCCTGTACCTCAGGTGTACGGGTCGTACTGCTGAGGATGTCCCTGACGCTGGTGGTACCGGCGTAGCGAAGCTCAGTGAAGGCTTCGATGCCCCAGCCCAGCTTGGCGTGATCGACCTTGACGGTGAAACCCGTGATGACCCCGGCCTGGCGCATGCGGTCCACCCGCCGTTTGACCGCGGCCAAGGAAAGCCCGACCTCTGGGGCCATCTCGGAGAATGAGCGGCGGCCGTCCGCCTGTAGCAGGCCGAGCAGCTTGTGATCGATCTCATCCAACTCGTACGACATCGTCGGATGCCTCTCCCGCCCGGCAGATGGACGCAATTGAATCGAGCAATTCGCGCTCAGTCTATGGATTCCTTGCGTCTGTGCGGCCAAGTCACGTCAAGTACTTGCGTCCGTGAACATCTGACCTCGCTGGCCGTCCGCGCGGCCGTCGCCGCCGGAGTGACCATGACGTACAAGCTTCTCTACAACGAGGCCGTCGCCATGACCGGAGGGCAGAGCGTCGAGGGCCGTCTCGATGTCGCCGCGATCACCCGGTTGCTGGCGCTGGAAGGCGTGCGGCGCACCGTGGTGACCACGCCCGAGCCGGGGGCCTACCGCGGTGTGCGTCTCGACCCGCGTGCCTCGGTGCGCCACCGGGACGACCTGGCAGAAGTCGAGCGCGAGCTGGCTGTGGTCGAGGGCGTCACCGTGCTGATCCACGACGACCGGTGCGCGGCCGAGGAACGCCGGCTGCGCAAGCGCGGCACGCTGCCGGCACCCACCGCGAAGGTCGTCGTCAACGAGCGCGTGTGTGAAGGCTGCGGAGACTGCGCCGAGCAGTCCACATGCCTGTCGGTGCAGCCCGTCGACACCGAGTTCGGCCGCAAGACACGCATCCACCAGCCGTCCTGCAACTCCGACCTGAGCTGTCTCAAGGGCGACTGCCCCTCATTCCTCCTGGCGGAGCCGGCGCCCACGTGCGGGGGCGGGCAGCGTTCTACGGCGTCCCCTGCGGCCGGGCATCGCGCAAGCCGCCCGGCGCGGCCCAGTTCGCAGGCACGCCAACGCGTCTGCGGCCAAGGTGGGTTGACGTCTTCCCACGTCGGACCAAGGTGGCGAACGGGGTGATGCCACACAGCCGTTCCCGGACACGATCAGGGGAACGGACCGACCGCCGGGACCGGGGGCCTTGCACCGAGCCGGGGCGTCGCGCGGCCTCAGCCCTGTGCGGCGGGGACCGGGCGGCCGGAGAGATAGGCGTCGGCGCGTGCGGCCGCGTCGGCGCCGGAGGTGATGGCGCCGTCCATCCAGCCGATCCAGCGGCGGGAGAGATCGCCGCCGGCGAAGAGGACGGGTGGCTTCTGGTCGGCCAGCTTCTGGAGTTCGGCGAGTTGGCCGGGGCGTGCGGTGCACCAGGTGCCGCGGGCGTGGGGGTCGGCCGACCAGTCGTGGGCGAGGTGTTCGTGCAGGACTGCATCCGGGTAGCGCACGACCAGGTCCGCGGCCAGGTCGGCGTCCGATGGCGTGGTTCCGTTGAGCTGGAACGCCGCCAACGCGGTGCCATGGGTTCCCGCCACCGCGTAGGTCTCCACCACGCCGGGCCAGCCGCCGGACGTTGCGTCCGCGTCGACACCCTCGACGCGCACCCATGTCTTGGCCGCTCGTCCCGCGTGCGGCCTCACCCATTGCATCGCCGGGGTGAAAGCGATGCCGTTCAGGCAGTTGACCGGGACTGCCACGATCACTGTCGGGGCGGTCAGCCGGTCTCCGGCCGCGGTGGTCACCACGCATCGCTGCGGCCCGGAATCCACCGAGATCACTGCGGTCTCCAACCGCACCGCGTCGGTGAGTTCGGCCGCGACCGAGCGGGCCAGGGCGTCCGTTCCGGGTGCCACCCGGCGCGACTCGGAGTCGAAGGCGCCGGCAGTGGACCCGAAGCCGGTGAACTCGTGCAGCAGATGCAGCGCGCTGTATTCGCTCTCGTGAGCGCCCATCAACTCGAAGGCCCGCGCCAGCACGCGGGCGCCGACCCGCGGGCCGCATCCCAGTCCCTGGAGGTAGTCCGCGAACCGTATGTCGAGGTGCTCCAGGTCCGTGTGCCAGTCGGGTCGCTCGAAGTCGATCGCGGCTGCGTCCGCGTCCATTGCGGCCAGCACCGCGCGGAACTGTTCCCGCTCCTCGCAGGACAACGGGTCCTCACCGAAAGTGAGTTCGCCGAGCAGCCGCCAGCGGTGCTCACCCCTGTCCGGGACGAAGCTCCCGTGCCCGTAACGGTCGAGCTCACGGGCCACGGCCGTGTGCACATGCGGCGAGAACCACTCGGCTCCCAGATCCACATGCGCTCCTACCTGAGGGAAGGGAGCCGTCCATGTGCGACCGCCGACCCGGTCCCGCGCCTCCAGCACCGTCACCTCGCGCCCAAAGGCTTCCAACTCTCTTGCCGCGACCAGTCCTGCGAGACCGGCCCCGATCACGATGGCGTCCATTTACCCCTCCGTATTGAGAACTGGTATGAAGCTACCAGTGATGGATACCAGCGGCTAGGGTGTCAACATGGCAGCATCGCAGCGCGCACACACCCCCCGCCGGGCGTCCCGCGGGAAGGAGGAGATCCTGGCCAAGGCCGGTGACGTGGTCGCCGAGCGCGGCTTTGAGCGCACCCGCTTCTCCGATGTGGCCACGCGCACGGGCGCGTCGATCAGCACACTGCAGTACCTGTTCGGCAGCCGGGAGGATCTCGTCGTCCAAGCCCTGCGATGCCGCACCGCGCAGTACCTGAACGAGGCCAGACGCCGCAGCGCGGAGGCCGAAGACCCGCTGGAGCGGTTGCGGATCGTCGCCCACCATCTCGTCGCCCAGGAGACGAACGCGGACGCCGCGCAGGCCGAGTGGATGCTGTGGGTGGAGTACTGGCGCACCGCGCTGCGGGACGGGGAGCTGGCCCAGGAGACGGCCGACGCCTACGAGCAGTGGCTGGAACTGGTCCGCGACGCGATCCGGTTCGCGGTGGAAGCGGGCGCGGTGCGTGAGCCGGCCGACATCGACCAGGTCGCCCAGGGGGCCTGTGCCATCGCGGACGGCCTCGGCGTGCAGATCGCACTGGGCCGTCCCGGTGCCGACTGGCCGCGCGCGGCCGCGATCACCCGCGCCTGGCTCGCGGCCGCTCTCGACTGCGCTGCCCTGGCCGACTAGACCAACCTCGGTGTTTCGCCCGGGCGGCGTCCGGATCTTGGGCAGGAACACGAAAGCGCCATCTGAACTGGGCCGATAGGGCTGGCCGAAGGCTTCTGCCGTTCCAGCAGCAAGGCACTTTCCACGTGCACCTGCCGCCTCATGCCCCAAGCTCGTCGTCTCGGCCGACGGCCATGGAGTGTTCGGCCTGGACGAGGGCATGCGCCACCAGGTGCTCCTCACCGACACACACGTGGCAGTCAGCGGATCCGCACAGCACCTCGAAGCCCGCCACCGCGCGCATGCCCGCGTCGAAGACCGCATCCGCAGCGGCAAGACGACCGGCTGCGGCCGCTTTCCCGCCCGGCCACTTCCACATCCATGCCGTCGGGCTCGAACTCGCCCTTGCCGCCAGCGACTTGCTCGCCTGGACTCGCTCACCCTGCCGGTGGAAGGCGAACGGGCCGCCGCAGAGCCGAAGAGCTTCCGCTACCGGCTCCTGCACACCACCGCCCGCCTCACCCGCGGCGGACGGCACCTACACCTGCGGATCGCCACCACCTGACCCTGGTGGCACAAGCTGACCGAGGGGCGGCCGTTGTCACGGGCGGGCAGCAGCCACTCGTGACAACAGCCCGCCCGCTATACTCCCACCGCTCGACGTTTCCCCAGGTCAGGCATCGAAGTACCGCTGGAGTACCAGCTAGTGACCGCCCGTTGTCGGCGCCGCGTAGCGGCCGTGCGGGCGGGTGTGTCCGTCCGCGGCGCGGCTCGCGGCGGGACCTCGGCTGCGCACCAGGGTGATCAGGACGGCCGCGAGGAGCGCGGGCAGCGCGAACGAGAGGAAGTCGGCGTGGAGTCCCCAGCCGGTGGACAGGATCGCGCCACCGTAGACGGGTCCGACGATTCCGCCGACCCGGCCGATACCCAGGGCCCAGCCGAGTCCGGTCGCGGACAGCTGTTTCGGGTAGAAACCACCGATATAGGCCGTGAGCAGGGTCTGGGTGCCGATGGTGCATGCTCCCGCGATCGTGACCAGGCCGAGGAGCGCGGGGGTGGGAAGGCGGATCATCAGGAGCGCGATCGCGGCGGCGGCCGTGGTGAACATGCCGGTGATGACAGTGCGGGAGCCGATGCGGTCGGCAAGCACGCCGAGCAGGGGGGTGCAGAGGATCGGACCCGCGTTGAGCGCGAGGAGGAAGGCGAGCGAGGAACCGAGCGGGTAGCCCGCCTCGCGCATGATCTGAGCGAGCCAGGTGTTCAACCCGTAGACCAGCAGCAGCCCGAGGGCGGTGACCAACCAGAACAGGACCGTGCTCATCGCGTAGCCGCGCTCGAACAGGGCCCGTACGCCTGCGCGCTCCCGCTCGTCCTGGACCGGCTCCGGCAGTGGCATCCCGTACCGGGCGGCCAGCGCCTCGGCCTCGGCGCGGCGTCCCCGTCCGAGGAGGAAGGTGACCGACTCCGGCAGCGCGGCCCAGAGGACGACCAGCAGGACCGCGCCGAGCAGGGCACCGATCCAGAACATGGCCCGCCATCCGGCCGTCTGCAGGAACCAGATCGCGTTCAGCGACGCCAGGACCCCGCCGATGGAGTAGCCGGAGAACATCACCGCGTTGGCCGTGCTGCGCCGTTCGGGACGGGCGTACTCAAGGGTCAGCGCGATCGCGGTGGGCATGACGCCGCCGAGACCGACCCCGGCGACCAACCGTGTGAGGGCGAAGAGTTCCACCGACGGTGCCAGCGCGGACAGCGCGGTCGCCACGGAGAACCACGCGATGCAACCGAGCATCAGACGGCGTCGGCCGACCCGCTCGGTGAACACCCCGGCGAGCAGGGCGCCGATCATCATGCCGACCAGCGCTGCCGAACCGATCTGTCCGGCTTGGCCCGTGGTCAGCGCCCACGATCCGCTGAGCAGCGCCGGCACCGTGGTGCCGTACACGATCAGGTCGTAACCGTCGACGATGATGGCGAACCAACAGCAGGCGATCACCCAGCCGCGGGAGCGGATCCGCGCGGACGGGTCCGCGGGCACAGGAGTCGTCGTCTGTGGCGTTGACGTGCCGGGAGTTTCATCCATGAACCGCTCCTCGGGGGACGCGCGGGAAGGTGTGTGTTTTCAGGCCGGGGCAAAGGCCGGACGGCGGCAGCACGGGCGGTTGCGGCCCGCTGCCCCCGGCCGAGGGCGCCGTCTCGTGGGCGCTCGACCCTGCGAGGTCGGCGACGGCGTCGGCGACGGCCGCTGGGGCCGGAAGGTGCCCCGGGGCGGTGGTGTCGGTGCTCCGGGGCGCGGGGAACAGGGTGGGTCTCAGGGTGTCCGGCGGTTCCGGATGCGGGTTGTCCGGGCCGGGGCCTGGTGCGAGTGGCACATTGTCATCGCGGGGCGGAGTCCACGCGGGCGGATGGTGTCGGCCGTACGTGTGGCACTCTTTGTCCGGAGTCATCCGGACACCGAATATCAGCCAAGTATTCTCTGTTCGTGACGACAGTCAATAGCTACGTAATATGTGGAGTGTGAAGGGCTCGGCGGCGGGCCGTGTGCTCGGGACGGGCGCGGTGTGAGATGTCACCGGATGCCTTCCGTTGCGGACCGTCGGCCCCTCGTTCCCGTACGGCCCCGCGGGCGGCGGAGCGAAGGCCGCCGGAGCGCCGGGATCCGGAGCGGGAGTGCCAGGGACCGCTGTGCGGGCGGGAGTTGGGAGCCCGTGCGCCGATCCGGCCCTTCTGCTCCCGGGGGGTGTCCGCGATGCCCGGTGCCGTCGTTCCGGCCGCCCGGGGCCGGAACGGGCAGGCCATGGGTGATGGGTGATGGGCGACGGCGACCGGCCCAGGCGCCGGCGTGGCCGATGCGGCCGACATGACCGACGTCGAGTGCGGCGCGCCCGCCGCGGAGGCCGTCGGCTCGCGGGAGGGCGGCGCCGGTTTCGAGCACCGGCCGCCGTCCGGACACGACGGCGGGCTCGGGCCGGCCGTCTCGGGCCCGTAGCCCCGAGGGGGCCTCGTCCGGTGCCGTCCCAAGGGTCCGACACTTTGCCGGTGCCTTCTTCGGCAAGCCCCTTGCGCGCCGCAGAATATTGCGCGAATGTGACGACCGAGAGAGATGGAAAACATCATGGATGCGTTCCCTCGCCGGGTGCGGCGGTCGGGCGGCAGGTCGGATGCGGCAGTGCCCACCGCCAAGGCATCCCCCTGACCCGGCGGACCGTGCCGCCCGCAGTCATGGGTCCCGCCCGCTCCGGCAGTGCGACCGTCGCACATCGCAGCACCACCGACAGAAGAGGATACGGACATGGCGGATCTGAACGCACTGGCGGCTGACCTCGCGAGCGGCGCGGTGGAGGTCATCGACCTGACCTCGCCGCTCGAATCCAGTACTCCGATCCTTGAGCTCCCGCCCGAGTTCGGTCAGACATGGCACTTCGAGCTGGAGGAGATCAGCAAGTACGACGATCGCGGGCCCGCGTGGTACTGGAACAACATCCGGACCGGCGAACACACCGGCACCCACTTCGACGCCCCCGTGCACTGGATCACCGGCCGGGACCTCGATGACGTCTCCCGGGTTCCGGTGCGGAACCTGATCGGGCCGGCCATGGTGATCGACAAGACCGCGGAGGCGGACAAGAACCCGGACTACCTCCTCGACGTCGAGGACATTCTGCAGTGGGAGCGGGAGAACGGCGCCCTCCAGGACGGAGGGTGGCTCGTCTACCGGACGGGCTGGTCCAGCAGAGGGGACGATCCGGTCGCCTTCGCCAACGCGGACGAGAGCGGTCCGCACACCCCGGGTCTCACCCCCGCGGCGGCCAGATACCTGGCCGAGAGCACGAACATCCTCGGCCTCGGGGTCGAGACGGTCGGCACCGACGCGGGCGCCGCGTTCGGTCTGGAACCGCCGTTCCCCTGCCACACCATGGTTCTCGGTGCCAACAAGTACGGACTCACACAACTGCGCAATGTGGACAGACTGCCCCGCACCGGCGCCCTCCTCATCGCCGCGCCGTTGCCGATCGTGAACGGCTCGGGAAGCCCCTGCCGCGTCCTGGCGCTCGTCGCCCGCTAGGGCGTGTTTCGAAGGTCCCGTGCCGGCGAGTTAGCTCTGGGGTGTCTTGTCGTAGCGGGTCGCGATGCCGCGCCACGCCTTCAGCTTGTTGATCAGGCGCTCGACAGCGTTGCGATCTTTGTAGAGCGCGGCGTCGTGGCTGACCGGGCGGCCTCCGACACTTCCCCTCTTCTTGCGGTTGGCGGCCTGGTCGGCCTTCTCCGGGATCACCGCCTTGATGTTCCGTCTGCGCAGGTAAGCGCTGTTGGCGCGGGAGGAGTACGCCTTGTCGCAGGCGACCGCGTCGGGCCGGGTGCGTGGGCGGCCAACCGGGCCTCGGACCTTGACCTTGTCCAGGACCGGGATGAACCGGGGGCTGTCGGCGGCCTGTCCCTCGGTCAGGACGAAGGAGAGCGGGCGGCAGCGCGGATCGGAAGTGAGGTGGACCTTGGCGGTCAGGCCGTCACGCGGCCGGCCCAACAGGGCCGCCTTGAGACGGGCCAGGTGTCGTCGCCGGAGGCGCCGCCGTTCCTCCCGGTCCGGGTCGGACGTGTCCTGTTCACCTTCGGCCTGCGGCTTTCGTTCCCTCCCACGGCCCCCTTTGACGCCTCGGCGTCCTTCTCCAGGGACGACAAGACCTCCTCCTCGACTCGTATGCCCGCGGCGTCGTGATGAGCCCGGGCGACCGTGGAATCCACGCTGACCAGGGACAAGTCCGTCTGACCCCGCTGGGCCGCCTCGGCGATCACCCCGTCCATCAGCGCCAGGAAGACGCCTGCGTCACGCCACCGGACGAAGCGGTCGTAGACGGTCTGCCAGACCCCGAACTCCGGCGGCATCTCCCGCCACTGGGCACCCGAGCGGAACTTCCAGATCACGCCCTCGAACTGCTCCCGCAGATGCTCCGGATACGGTCCGGACGTGCCTATCGGCAGGAACGGCTCGATCAACTCCCACTCATCGTCTGTGAGTTCCCTGCGAGCCGTCCCCGACCTCTGCTGGCTGTTCTGTGGCACTGAACTCTTGGGCGTGTGTCACCGAGGTCTCAGCGGTGGAACCTCGGCTTCGGGTCGCAAGCTCAGGTCAGGAGCAGGCCGACGCCGATCAGCAGGGCGGTACAGGCCAGGGCCGCGACGACCAGGACGGTGTGCTTACTTGCACCGCGGAGGCGGAGCGCGAGGGCCAGCGGGCCGATTGGAGAAGTCTTGTTGTCCATGTCTGTCTCCCCGATGATCTGGGTGATTTTGGCTTGGGCGAATTCGGCTGTTCAGGGGGTGTCTTGTCGCAAGGCATCCCGCAGTCGCAGTAGTTCGCGTCGGCGGCGCCGCGCCCGTACCAGGGTGAGCATCGCGGCGGCGGTGAAGACGACCCCGCCCGCGGTGGTGGCCATCAGGTCGGCGGTGCTGCCGCGGACTGCAGCCAGCGCCACCCCGGCCAGGGCGGTCACCGCGGTCGCCGCCAGTGCGATCCGGGCGGACAGCACCCGGTCCCGGGCGAACAGCGGCCGACGCCAGCTCAGCACCCAGCCGGCGAAGGCGGCCCAGGCCAGCCCGATGGCGATCAGTCCGGCGAAGACGGCCTGGGTACGCGTCGGCAGAGCATTCGGCTCGGTGGCCCACAGCACCGCGATCATGGCCGCGCCGCATCCCCCGGCCAGGCCCACTGCCACGTGGCGCAGCCGGGACCGCAGTGACACCTCCGTGGCCAGCGCGCCCTCCAGTTGCTCGGGCACGGCCCGCTGCGCTGCGCGGTTCTGCTCGCTCATGCCTCGTATCCTTCCTCGGCAAGGTGGTTGCGCAGCATGCGCCGGGCGCGGTGCAGCCTGCTCTTGACCGTGCCGGCCGGTACGCCGAGCACCTCCGCGCAGGAAGCCAGTGGCAGGTCCTCCAGGTGGAAGAGAATCAGCACCTCGCGATCCAAGGGCGGCAGAGCAGCAAGACCTGCCTCGATCTGCATCGTGGTGAGCACGCCGCTGAGCTCGTCGTCGGCGACGACAGTCGTGGCTTCCTCCATGGCCGTCTCCGGAGCCTTGTACGTCTGCCGCAGATGGTCGGTGACCGTGCGCCGGGCGATGGTGAACAGCCAGGGGGCGAACCGCTCTGGCTGCCGCAGCCGCGGCAGGCCCCGCACCACAGCGACCCACGCCTCCTGAGCAAGATCGTCCGCGAGGTGCGGAGAGCCGACCATGCCCCGGACATAGCGGCACAGCGGGGGGTGCCACATGGCCACCAGTTCGCGGAACGCCTCCCGCTCCCCAAGCTGGCAGCGCACCACCAGCAACCCATCGTTGCCCACCACACCTCCCTGCTCTGCACCGTCCGTCACACAGACAGTCGGCATTCCGGGCGGAAAGGTTCACGGAATCCTGAGCATCCGGTCGCAACGCCGGTCGTGAGAGGAATCTCACGCCTTGATCACGACTTCAGACAGGCCCTGGGGCGTGTTTCGAAAGTCCCGTCTGGCGCGCGACGCCTGGCACGGCACTCCCCCAGCCTTCGGCCGGGAGGTGCCCCCACGCCGCGTTGTCGGGATCGTCCGCGTAGACCCAGTACGCGGACGACCCTCCGCCTTGCGATGCACCGCACCAGACGCCGCGGGCCCCGCCCTCCGGGCGGACGACGCTACTTTCGAAACACGCCCTAGCCGGCCGGAGGTGCACATGCCAGTTGTCCGGGCCAATGCGTGCGACTTCCCCTACGAGACCGTCGGCTCCGGGGAAGCGATCGTCTTCCTGCACGGCGAGACGCACAGCACCCGTCTGTTCGACGACCAACTGCGGTACTTCGGCCGGTCCCACCGCCGCATCGCCTACGACCGGCGCGGGCACGCACGCAGCGAGGTGCCCCTGTACGGCTAATCGGTCTCGAACCAGACCGTCGACATGAAAGGGATCTCCGACGCGCTCGACATCGACCGGGCCACGATCGTCGCGGTCGCCATGAACACCCCCATCGCCGTGTCCTTCGCGCTGCAGAACCCGCAGCGCGTCGACGCCCTGGTGCTCTCCTCCTGGGACGAGCTGGACGGGTACCCCTGGCTGGAGGATCGACGGACCAGCCACCATGCCTCGTTCGTCGCGGGAAACGTCCTTGCCGCGCGGTAACGGTGGGGGAGGCCGTCGCCGGGGTGCCGTCCAGGGGCAGGGCGCCCGGGACGGGCGGAGCGGGGCGGTGCCGGCCGGTCTGGTGATCGACCCCGGCCGCCGGCGCACATGTCCGTCCTGGCCGCCGGCGCGCATGTCCGTCCCGGCCGCGGCGCGCATGTCCATCCGAGCCGCGCTCGATGTCCGTTGTCGGTGGGGTTTACCGGCTGCGAAGCCCGTGACCTGCCACGACTGGATCGGGTGACGCGGCCGGTCCTGCCGGGGCACGGCGGCGCAGGCGGGAGCCCTCACCCTCGGGGGGCGCCGAGCTGCGACGGCTGAGTTCGTCGACACAGCGCCCAGCCGATCGTCTTCCGTTGTCTTCGGTGATCAACGGCGACTGGGGTGTATGACAGCGGTCACTCGGCGACCGCCGGCGGCGAGGGACGTTCGCCGGGGATGCTCTCGCCGCGGCTACGCCGCGGTGGCGCGGACCAGTTGCCGGCACACGCAGCCGGATGCTCCGTCGGCGTCGTCGCCATGGCCCGTGGCCGCCGGGTCGGCCGCGAGCGTGGCCCAGACGAGCTTTCCGCCGCAGGGCCGGGCCATGGTGCCCCAGCAACTCGCCATGTACCGCGTGATCAGGAGGCCGCGCCCGCCTTCCCGCGAGGCGTCGGAGTCGGGGACACCTGCCTCGGGAGGGGGCAGCGTGGCGGCGTGGTCCGTGACGGCGATCAGGACCACATGATCCGGCGCGTCCCCGCACACGGCCAGATGCAGGGTGAGTGTGGGGGTGGAGCCGTGCAGCAGCGCATTCGTCACCAGTTCCGAGGTGATGACGGCGGCGTCCTCCACCAGGTGGTCCAGACTCCAGCGGCGCAGGTGCATCCCCACCGCGCGGCGCGCGGTGGAGACCCGCGCACGTTCGGCGGCCAGGGCCATCTCCAGGCAGTGCGGAGCACGGGTGAGCAACGGACCGTGGTAGCGCGTCGCGTGCGCGGATGCCGTCAGGCGCGGTGCGGATGCTTCGGGGGCGGACATGACTGGCTTTCCCTTCAAGCCCAGCGGACCCCCCAAAGGCGTTTTTCGCCGACTCTTGGAATGCGCGTCCGGGAGACGCTGCGACCTATAAGAAAACGGTCCGCCTGACAAGCGATTCTCGTCAAATAGTTCTTTTTTATCTGCGGTATAGAGGAAGCCGATGACACCGGCCCCGGCCGTGGGCCCGCGCTGCACGGGCAGGCCCCGGACGCCGGCCCGCGGGCGGACTCCACTCACGACGGCCGGCCGGGCCCCGTCTTCGCCGGGTCTTCGCCTGTCTTCGCCGGACTTTGCCATTGATTCGCCCTGGGTGCTGGCATAGCCTGCCTCAATGCAGCTGGGCCAGCTGGAGGGTTTGATCGCCGCCGTCGAGGAGCGCAGCATCTCGCGCGCCGCGGCTCGCCTGTTCCTGTCACAGCCCACGCTGACCTCCCGCATCCAGGCCCTGGAGAACGAGCTGGGTGTCCCGCTGCTGGCACGGCACAGCCGGGGCGTGCAGCTCACCGAGGCCGGCGAGGCGTTCCTCCCTCATGTCCGCCGCGCCCTGCGGGACCTCGACGAGGGCCGGGCAGCGGTACGGCGGATGTTCGAAGGCGCCATGGACACACTGACCATCGCCTCCGCGCCCACCCTGTCGACCTGCCTCCTGCCGACGCTGCTCAAGCGCTTCCGCGAGGAATGTCCAGGGATCCGGGTCGTGCTGCGCACCGGGCATGCCGAGGAAATCACCGACATGCTGCTGCACAACGAGGCGGACCTGGGCCTGGCCTGCGAGCTGCACCATCCCGACCTCACCTCCGCCGAACTCCTCCATGACGAACTCGTCCTCGTCGCCCCTCCGGGTCTCGCCCCGCCACCGCAGCAGACGGATCCGCTGCGCCTCGCCGACCTCGCGAGGATGCACACCGTCGTCGTCTTCGCCACCCCCAGCGGCGACAGCCCGCTCGAACAGCTTCGGCATCTGATCCTGCCCAGCGGCAACGTGCTGGAGCTCGACGCCATCGACACGGCACAGAAGATGGTGGAGAACGCCCTCGGCCTCGCACTGCTGCCCCGCCGGGCCGTGGCCGACGCGCTGGCCGACGGGCGGCTCGTCACCATCCAGGCCCAGGACCTCGCCGCCCAGGCGCGCCACATCATGCTGTTGCGCAAGCGGTCCGGCGGCATTCCGGCCGGCCCGGCCGGCCACTTCCTCGCCCTGGCCCGCCAGTACGTCATGGCCGACGGCCTTCCGGTGCGCGCGGACGGGGTTCCCGTCCGCTGAATCAGTTCGGTGCCAAGTAGAGCGGACGCCTTTCACGGCTATTGCCCGGGAGGAGACCCGGCCCGTCGACGGCGGCGCACCGGCACATAGCCAGAGCCGATAGCCGCTATCGAAAAGAACGTCTTCTTTTCCGGCCGATCTGCTCATAGCGTTTTCTCATGACGACAACAAGTGCGCAAAAAAGCCATGGGGTCGATTCGACTGCGGACGGGACCATGGGGCACCCCGGGTTCGATCTCCGCCTGTGGCTGGCAGAACTCCGCCGCCTTGGTGAGCTGGAAGAGGTTTCCGGAGCCGACCTGGAGTACGAGATCGGCGCCATCACCGACCTCAATGCCAAGAACCGCGGACGCGCGCTCCTGTTCGACCGGATCCCCGGCTACGAACACGGCGGCAGCGTGCTGTCCTGTTCCCTCAGCCGCCCCGCCCGTGTCGCCTCCGCGCTCGGACTGCCCGAGGGACTCGACGTTCACGAGCTGGTCGAGCGGCTGCGGGGGCTGCCCAGCCGCTGGCAGGCCGCGGCACCGGGGTTCCGGCCGCGGGTCGTGGAGACCGGACCGGTCCGCAACCAGGTCCTCAGCGGAAGCCAGATCGATCTCCGCGCCTACCCCGCCCCGCTGTGGCACGAGAACGACGGCGCCCGCTACCTGGGCACCGGCGGCACCGTGATCACCCGCGACCCCGAGACCCAGGACGTCAACTACGGCACCTACCGCGTCTCGGTCCGGGACGAGCGATCCCTCGGCGTGTTCATCGAGCCCATCAACCACGGTGGGATCCATCTGGGCAAGTACCACGAGCGGGGGGAACGTGCCCCCATCGCCGCCAGTTTCGGCCACGGTCCGCTGGTCCACCTCGCCTCGTCGATGCCCCTTCCCTACGGCGTCGACGAGCTCTCGGTCGCCGGGGCGATCGCCGGCACGCCCGTCGATGTGATCGAGGGCGAGGTCACCGGACTGCCCATCCCGGCGGCATCGGAACTGGCGATCGAGGGCTGGGTGGAGCCCGGCGACGAGGACTGGGAAGGCCCGTTCGGGGAGTTCACCGGCTACTTCGCGGGCGGCCGCGAGCGCCGGCCCGTCATCCGCGTCGAACGCGTCTACTCCCGGGGCAACCCGATCATCTACGGCTCCCTGCCCGGCAAGCCCCCCTTCGACCACTCCTTCTGGCGCGCGGCCCTCGAATCCTCGCTGCTGCTGGACGAGTTGCGCGCCCTGGTCCCGGACGTCAGCGCGGCCTGGAAGTACGAGACCGGGTCGGCGAACTTCTTCAACGTCGTGTCGATCAAGCAGCGTTACGCCGGGCACGCGCAGCAGGTGGGCGCCGCGGCCGCACTCATCGCAGGCGGTGTCTCCATGGGCCGCTACGTGGTCGTCGTCGACGACGACATCGACGTCACCAACATCGACGAGGTGATCTGGGCGATCTCCACGCGGACCGACCCCGCGCACAGCATCCAGATCATCCGCGACACACCCACCAACCCGCTGGACCCGATGCTGGCCGACCCCAGCGGCCCCTGGGTCTCCTCGCGCGCCATCATCAACGCCTGCCGCCCGTACCACCGCCTGAGCGACTTCGCTCCCGTCGTCGAGGTCAGCGACGACCTCGCCCGCCGGGTCCGCGACCGCTGGGGCGCCCGGCTCGGCTGGACCAAGTAAGCCCATGGCCGACTACGACGCCGTCTTCGTCGGCAGCGGGATCAACACCCTCACCGCTGCCGCGCTGCTGGCCCAGGAGGGCTGGCGATGTGCCGTCTTCGAACGGCAGGACCATCTCGGTGGCGCGATCCACACCACGGAACTGGTCCCGGGCTACACCCACGACCTCTACGCGATCAGTCATGCGATGTTCGTCGGCTCGGCCGCCTACGCCCGCCTGGCCGACGACCTCACCGCGCGCGGCCTGCGCTATCTGCGCGGCGGGGTCCCGGCCGGCGGCCTGACGGCCGAAGGCGAGTCGGCGCTGCTGACGACCGACCCGGACCGCAACATCGCCGCGTTCGAGGCGGCGGCGCACGGTGACGGCGAGACCTGGCGCCGGATGCGCGCCGAGCACCAGAAGGTCGCCCCGCTGGTCGGCGGGCTCATGTCCGGTGACCTGCTCTCCCGGCACGGGGTCGCGCTCGCGCTGCGGGCCTACCGTCAGCTGGGCCACACCGGCCTGCTGAGGTTCAGCGGCGAACTCCTGGAAACCTGCCGGGACTGGACTGCCCGGTTCCGCGCGCCCACCACCCAGGCGCTGCTGGCGCCGTGGACACTGCACGCGGGCACCGGTCCGGAGCAGGCCTCGTCCGGCTTCATGACCCGCACCATGACCATGTCGCTGGAGACCCGCGGCACCCCGGTGCCCGAGGGAGGCGGACGGCGGCTGGTCGAGGCGCTCGTCGGAATCATCCAGGACGCAGGCGGCGTGTGTACCGCCGGCCGGGGGGTCGGCGCGGTCCTCACCGAACGCGGCCGGGCAGCCGGTGTGCGTCTGGACGACGCCACAGTGGTCACCTGCGGGCGGGCCGTCGTCGCCGGAGTGACCCCGACCCAGCTCTACGGCAGCCTGCTCGCCGCGGTCCCCGAGGCCCAGAACGCCGCGGCAGCGGCCCGCCGGTTCCGGTACGGCCGCGCTCGTATGCAGCTCCACTTCGCGTTGCGCGAGCGCCCGCAGTGGCCGGATCCCGGGCTGCTCAAGGCCGCCACCGTCCACCTCACCTCCGGGGTCGACGCGATCTCCCGGGCGGTGAACGAGGCCGAGCGTGGCCTGCTGCCGGCCGTCCCGACGCTGACCGTGGGGCAGCCGGTCGCGGTCGACCCGTCCAGGGCTCCCGAGGGAGGCTGGATCCTCTCGGTCCAGCTGCATGAAATGCCGGCCCGGGTGCGGGGGGACGCGGCGGGCGACATCGACGTGGGTGACGGGGAGTGGTCCGAAGCCCTGCGCGAGCGGGTCGCGGACCGGGCCCAGACGATCCTGGCCCGCCACCTGCCGAATCTGGAGAGCGCGATCCTCCGACGGGTGGCCGCGTCCCCCGCGGACCTCGCTCGCGCCAACGAGAACTTCGTCGACGGAGACGGCTCGGCCGGGGCGTGCTCCCTCGACCAGAGCCTGCTGTGGCGGCCGCGACCGGACCTGACCGGGCACACCACCCCGGTGCGGGACCTCTACCTGGTCGGAGCGAGCACCCATCCCGGCCCTGGACTCGGCGCCGGTTCCGGGATCATCGTCGCCGCGAGGCTGAGCGCGGCGTGGACCGGATGGCGGGGGCGGGCGGTGCGCTCGTCCGCAGCGCTCCGGCACGAACTGCGTACCCGGCGCCGCTCCCCTGATCCGGTGGCGTCCGCGACCAGTCCTGCCGGGGCACCGGCCGCCACCCCACCCCAGGTGCCCCCGGCCCCGGCTCCGCCGTCCCGGATGCCCGGCAGGCACCACCACCAGCCGGGAGGAGAGCGGCGATGAAGAAAATCGTCATCGGCATGTCGGGCAGCACCGGCGTCATCCTCGGAGTGCGCGCCCTGCAACTGCTGCGCACGGTGCCGGACGTGGAGACGCACCTGGTGCTCTCCCGCAGTGCCGCGCTCAACCTGCGGTTGGAGAGCGACCACACCGCGCAGGACGTCCGTGCGCTGGCCGATGTCGCCCACAACTTCTCCGACATCGGCGCCTCCATCGCCAGCGGCTCGTTCCGGGCCGACGCGATGCTTGTGGTGCCGTGTTCGATGAAGACGCTGTCCGGAATCGTGCACTCCTACGCCGACAACCTGCTGATCCGCGCGGCCGACGTCATGCTCAAGGAACGCCGGACCCTGGTGCTCGCCGTCCGGGAGACTCCGTTCCACCTCGGGCACCTGCGCCTGCTGACCCAGGCGGCCGAACTCGGAGCCGTCGTCTTTCCCCCGGTCCCGGCCTTCTACCACCGCCCCACCACCCTGGACGAGGTGATCGACCAGTCGGTCGGCCGCATGCTCGACCAGGTCGGCGTCGTCCTGCCGACGGTGCCTCGCTGGCAGGGCACCGCCGCCGCGGCGTCCGCCCGCCACGGCGCCGGCTCCGCCGATGACGCGACGTCCCGGGCCCCGTATGAGCGGACGCGCCCGGAGGCGCTACCGCCCGGCACGAACACCGCGCATACGACACCGCATACGCCAGCACATACGCCAGCACATACGACAGCGCACGCGACAGCGCCCACCGCCGCGCCCGCCCGGGCACGCACGGTGAGCCCACGGAGCAGCGAGGAGAGGAACATTGGCTGAACGGTCCTTCGCCAAAGAGGTCGGCAAGCTCCGGGAGGGGGCCGGCAGCACCCTGCACGTCGAGGGCATCCTGGCGGTCACCAAAGCGCTGCTCCAGTCCGGCGTCGCCTACGTCGGCGGCTACCAGGGAGCGCCGATCTCCCACCTGATGGACGTGCTCGGCGACTCGAAGGAGGTCCTCGACGAACTCGGGGTCTACTTCGAGAACAGCGCCTCGGAGGCCACGGCGGCCGCCATGCTGGCCGCGTCGGTGCACTACCCCCTGCGCGGAGCGGTGACCTGGAAGTCCACGGTGGGCACGAACGTCGCCTCGGACGCGCTGGCGAACCTGGCCAGCGGCGGGGTCACCGGCGGCGCGCTGATCATCCTCGGTGAGGACTACGGCGAGGGTTCCAGCATCATGCAGGAGCGGTCGCACGCGTTCGCGATGAAGTCACAGATGTGGCTGCTCGATCCGCGGCCGAACATCTCGGCGATCGTCGACGCCGTCGAGGCCGGCTTCGAGCTCTCGGAGGCGAGCAACACCCCGGTCTTCCTGGAGCTGCGGCTGCGCTCCTGCCATCTGCACGGCGCGTTCGAGGCCAAGGACAACAAGCGGCCCCCGCTGACGGTGACCGAGGCGATGCAGCAGCCGGTCCGGGACACCAGCCGGATCGTGCTGCCGCCGGCCAGCTTCGCGCACGAGAAGGAGAAGCTGGAGGACCGCTGGCCCGCCGCGGTCAGGTTCATCACCGAACGCGGACTCAACGAAGTGTTCGGCAACGACCTGGCCGACGTAGGAATCATCGTCCAGGGCGGGCTGTACAACACGCTGAACCGCTCGATGGAACTGCTCGGCTGCTCCGACGCGTTCGGTCACACCCAGGTCCCGCTCTACGTGATGAACGTGACCTACCCGGTCGTCGACCAGGAGATCATCGACTTCTGCGCCGGCAAACGCGCCGTGCTGATGATCGAGGAGGGCCAGCCCGACTACATCGAGCAGAACCTCAACGCCATCCTGCGCCGGGCGGAGATGCCCACCAAGCTGCACGGCAAGGACATGCTCGCCGCCGGCGGCGAGTACACCTCCCTGGTCGTCACCCGCGGTGTGCGTGCATTCCTCCGCACCTATCTGCCGCAGGTCATCACCCACGAGCCCGCGCTGCTGCGTCCGGCCGACGCCGCCGCCGGCCCGTTCGGCACCCCGGTCGACCCTCAGACGGTCCGGCCCCGCCCGCCCGGCCTGTGCACCGGCTGCCCTGAGCGGCCGATCTTCAGCGGACTCAAGCTCGCCGAGAGGGAGACCGGCAAGCATCACATCAGCGCGGACATTGGCTGCCACCTGTTCGCGGTCAACGCGCCGTTCGACCTGGGCGCCACCACCATGGGCTACGGCCTGGGGTCGGCCGGGGCGGCGGCGCTGAACTCCAGGGACGCCGACCGCCGTACGATCGCGGTGATGGGCGACGGCGGCTTCTGGCACAACGGGCTCACCAGCGGTGTCAGCAACGCGGTGTTCAACAAGAACGACCAGTTGCTGGTCGTCGTCGACAACGACTACGCCGCGGCCACCGGCGGCCAGGACGTGCCCTCCTCACACGCCGACGTCCCGACCAGATCCACCAGGCATCCGATCGAGAAGGCCGTCCGGGGCGTCGGCGTCACCTGGGCCAAGACGATCGACAACACCTACGACGTCGGCACGGTCCGCGACACCTTCGTCGAGGCGCTCACCACGGACGAGCCGGGCCCGAAGGTCCTCGTGATGCAGAGCGAGTGCCAGCTCAACCGGCAACGACGGGTCAAACCCCAGCGCGCCAAGGCGATCAAGGAAGGCAAACGGGTGGTCCGGGAACGCTTCGGGGTGGACCCGGAGACCTGCACCGGCGACCACGCCTGCATCAGGATCTCCGGCTGCCCCTCGCTGACCATCACCGCCAACCCCGACCCGATGCGGACGGACCCCATCGCCACCGTGCTGGACAGCTGCGTCGGCTGCGGGGTGTGCGGGGAGAACGCGCACGCCGCCGTGCTGTGCCCCTCGTTCTACCGCACCGACGTCGTCTACAACCCCACCCGCGTGGACCGTGCGCTGGCACGGCTGCGCACCTGGTGGATCTCCGTACTCGGACGCGGCGTCGAGCGCCGCGCGGCCACTTTGGAGGCGGCCTGATGTCAAGCTGGTACAGCGGCCGGCGCCCCATCACGCTGGCGATCCTCGCCATGGGCGGTGAGGGCGGCGGTGTCCTCGCCGACTGGATCGTGGCGGTGGCGGAGCAGGCCGACTACGTCGCCCAGACCACCTCGGTGGCCGGTGTCGCCCAGCGCACCGGGGCGACCGTGTACTACGTCGAGATCTACCCGCCGCTTCCGGCCGCCGCCGACCGGTCCGGACGCGACGAGCCGGTGCTCAGTGTCTTCCCGACACCCGGCGAGGTGGACATCGTCATCGCCTCCGAACTCATGGAGGCCGGCCGCGCGGTCCAGCGCGGGTTCTCCACCCCGGACCGGACCACCCTGATCACGTCGACGAACCGGGTGTACTCGATCGACGAACGGATCGCCATGGGCGATGGCAGGGTCGACAGCACCGCGCTGCTGACCGCCGTGCAACAAGGCTCGAAGCAGCTGGTCTCGGCCGACTTCATGGCGATCGCCGAGCAGGCGCGCAGCGTCATCAGCGCCTCCCTGTTCGGCGCGCTCGCCGGCTCCGGGGCTCTGCCGTTCACACGCGCGCAGTTCGAACAGCCGATCCGGGACTTCGGCAAGGCCGTGGACCAGTCGCTGCGGGCCTTCGCCGGAGGCTTCGACGCCGCCGCCCGACCGAGCACACCCGGCACGTCCCAGCCGGTGGACATCACCATCGGGCCCCGGCCGGTCTCCCCCGAGGAACGCAAGGAGAAGGAGGAAGCCCGCCGGAACCGGATCGCCGCCACCGAGCCGGGATCCCTGGTCGGCCCCGCCCTGCGACCCCTGGCCGAGGAGGTGACAGGCCTTCCGTCGGCGGCCCGGTCGATGGTGCTGCACGGCCTGGTCAAGACGGCGATGTACCAGAACCCGGCCTATGCGCGGCTGTACCTGGACCGGGTCCGGGCCTTCGCCGCCGTCGACCCGGACCCCGAGGGCGGCGCACGGCTGACCCTTGAGGCGGCCCGGCATCTGGCGCTGTGGATGTGCTACCAGGACACCATCCAGGTGGCCCTGCAGAAGATCCGGCGGCATCGCATGATCCGGATCCGGGACGAGGCCCGCGCCGAACCCGATCAGCTCATGCACGTCCGCGAATACCTCCACCCGCAGATCGACGAGATCACCGACACGCTGCCGGCCCGGCTCGGAGCGACGCTGCGCCGCTCGAAGGCGTTCCAGCGTCTCGTCCGCGCCGTGACGCACAAGGGAATGACCGTCAACACCAGTTCGATCACCGGTTACACCATGCTCGCCGTCATGGCCCGTATGCGGCCCCTGCGGCCCCGTTCCCTGCGGTATGTCCGTGAGCAGGCAGCCATCGAGCAGTGGATGCGGACGGCCCTGGACGTGGCCGGCAGCGAGCCGGACCTCGCCTGTGAGATCGTCGAGTGCCAAGGACTGCTCAAGGGGTACGGCACGACCTACGAACACGGAACCGGCAGCTTCGACCAGATCATGACCGCAGCCCGCGCGCTGACCGGCCGGAGCGACGCAGCCGCCCGGCTCTCCGCACTCCGCGCGGCCGCGCTGGCCGACGAGGACGGGGCGACCCTGAGCAGCGAACTCGCCGCCGTCGTCAGCGTCTGACACCGTTCCCCACCACCGGCGCAGGTGCTGTCACACCCCTGCGCCGGTGGCGGTCTTTGCGGTGGGGGTGTTCGGTGCTGGTGGTGGGGGTGGTGGCGCGCTTCTGTGCTGGTGGCGGTCTTTGCGGTGGGGGTGTTCGGTGGTGGCGGTGGTAGCGCACCTCTGTGCCGGTGGCGGTCCTTCGGCGACGGTGTTCCGCGCGGGTGGGGCAGGTGCCGTCACACCCCCGTGCCGGTGGCGGTCTTTCGGTCCTTGATGTTCCGCGCCGATTGCGGCCTGCGGTCCGTGGCGGCCGGTGGCGGGGGCGTGCCCTTCGTCGTGGTGCGGGGGATCAGGTGCTCCGCGTTCCGGTCCGGGGTGTACGGCGAACTCCGCGCAGCCGGCCACCCGTGCAGGTCCTGGCCGAAACGGACGCCGTGCGGCCCGGCCGGGTCACGGCTGGCGTCCGGGACCCGGGACGCACCGCACACCGGCCGAACGCCCGACGCGGCCAAATCGCCGTCTGCGGGCTTGTGGATTCCGGCGCCTTGGGAGTCGCGGATTCCGGCTGGTTGATCCGTTGCCCCACCCGGCGGTCACCCGGCGCTCTCCTGGCGGGACGCCGTCGCGCCGGTAGCCAGGAGGCGGGCACGGGCCGTAGCCCGGCCGCGACAAAGGGCGGACCGCGGCCCGGGTCCGGCCGCGTTCAGGACGCGGTGGGCCGGATCAGGCGGTCGTCGGGAACGACCGCGACGCCGACGATCTCGATCAGGGCCTCGGGCTGCCAGAGCGCCGTGGTGCCGATGCCGGCCATGGCGGGGTAGACCGGCCCCGCGAGTTCGCGCCAGACCTGTCCGATCTCCCTGCCGTGCGCCTGGTAGTCGGGGATGTCGGTCAGGTAGAGGGTGACGCTGACCAGGTCCTGCGGGATCCCGCCCGCCTCCGCCAGCGTCGCGAGCACATTGCCGAACGCCTGGCGGAACTGCTCGACGATCCCGCCTGGAACGATCTTCATCTCCTGGTCGAGGGCCGTCTGGCCGCCCAGGTGAAGGGTGTTGCCGCTGAGCGTCCCGTGCGAGTAGCCGCTGGGCTTGGCCAGGGACGCGGGGTTGACCGGCACAGGGGGAGAGAAGGTCGCCATGGAGAACTCCTGCGGTACGGGGTGCTGTCTGGTCGCCACCGTAACATCCATCTATTGACATCATCATGACGGTCGTAGAAATAATGAAACGCAGATCGTGGATGTCAGCAACCCAGGAGAGGAACGTCCATGCGCCTCGGGACCGTCAGACATGCGGCCGGAACGACCGCCGCGGTGTTCCAAGGGGACGTCTGGCGGGCGCTGCCGGCCCCCGACCTGTCGGCGTTCTTGGCGACGGCCCCGCCGGACCGGGCGGCCGATCCGGACGGACAGGTGCTGCACGACGCCGTCCCCGTGCTGCCCCTGCCCGCCCCCGGCAAGGTGATCTGCTGCGGCCTGAACTACGCCGACCACATCCGGGAGACCGGTCGCGAACTCCCGGAGTTCCCCACGCTCTTCGCCAAGTACGCCGACACACTCACCGGCCCGCACGACGACGTGGTCCTGCCGAGCGGTCTCCAGCTCGACTGGGAGGCGGAACTCGCCGTCGTGGTGGGCGCGACGCTGCGTGGCGCCGACCGGGCCACCGCGCTCGCCGGGATCGCCGGCTACACGGTGGCGAACGACATCTCGGTGCGCGACTGGCAGTACCGGACGTTGCAGTGGTTCCAGGGCAAGGCCTGGGACGCGTCCTGTCCCGTCGGTCCCGTGGTCGTCACCGCGGACGAGTTCGACCCGGCCGCCGGCGCGGCCGTGATCTGCCGGGTCAACGGCGAGGAGACGCAGCGCGACAGCACGAAGACCCTGGTCTTCGACGCGGCCGAACTGCTCGCGTACGTCTCGGCCTTCACCGTGCTGCGCCCCGGCGACCTGGTGCTGACCGGTACACCCGGCGGCGTCGGAGCGGCCCGGCAGCCCCAGCGCTTCCTCGCCGACGGCGACCTCGTCGAGACCGAGATCCCCGGCATCGGCACTCTGCGCAACACCGTCCGCTTCGCCGGTTGACGCCGACCGGCCCCACCCACGACGAGGAGTTCCCATGGACCCCACTCCCGGCAACGCGGCCGACCACAGCTCGTACCTCCTTGAGGGCGACAACTCGATGTACGCCACGCAGAGCGGCCTGGTCGTCCCGGTCGTCACCCGGGCCGGTGACGAACCTGGCGACACCGGGCAGTCCGCCGGCGCCACCCGAATCTCCGGCGTCAGCATCCAGCACACCCCGGCCACCCGGCTCTGGTACGGCAAGGTCAGCAACGACGCCGGCTACCGCTCCGTGCCCCACCACCACGGCCAGGCCGAGACCGGCGGCTACGTCCTCTCCGGCCGCGCCCGGATCTACTTCGGCGAGAAGTTCGAGGACTACATCGACATGTCCGAGGGCGACTGGGTCTTCGTCCCGCCGTTCATGCCCCACGTCGAGTGCAACCTCGACCGCAACCACCCGCTGACCTGGATGACCACCCGCACCCCTGAGAACATCGTGGTCAATCTCCCCGAGGTGCCGGACGCGGAACTGCGCCACTGGCTGGACCGGCCCTGATGACCGCCGCCACATCAGAGTTCTTCAGCGCCGCGGTCGACCTCACCCCGGCCGAGCCCGAGCACTTCGACCTCGCGTTCACGGCGGTCACCCAGCCCTGCCCGTGGCCCAAGGCCTACGGCGGCGACCTGGTCGCCCAGGCGGCCGCCGCCGCCATGCGGTCCGTCGACGACGGCAAGGCGCTGCACTCCACGCACTCCTACTTCATGCGCCCCGCCGAGATCGGGGAAAAGGTGCGCTACGAGGTGGAGTTGCTGCGCGACGGCCGCGGCTACGCGACCCGCCAGGTCCGCGGCTACCAGAACGGCAAGCCGCTCTATGTCTGCCTGGCCAACTTCACGGCCGGGGAGCCCGGCGCTGGCTACGCCGCCGGACCGCCCGACTGGCTCACCGCCGCCGGCCTGCCGGGCCCGGAGGAACTGCCCAGCTCCGCCGAGTACCTCGCGGACCGGAGCGGCGAGTCCATGACCGAGAGTTCCAAGGCCTACTGGTCCTTCGGGCGCAGCTTCGACATGCGGCACATGCCGGGCCCGGTCTACCTCACCGTCGACGGGGAACCGGTGGCCCACCAGGCGGTCTGGGTCAAGCCGTTCGACGCGCTGCGTCCCGTCGACGGTCTCACCGACGCACAACGGGACACCGCGGCCCTGGCCTATGTCTGCGACTACACGATCCTGGAGCCCGTGCTCCGGGTCCTCGGCCTGCCATGGGCGCGCGAGGGACTGGTCACGGCCAGCCTCGACCACGCGATGTGGTTCCACCGTCCGCAGCAGCCGGGCGCGGCGGACGGCTGGCTGCTCTACGCCCAAAGGGCCGTGGCGGCCGAGGCCGGTCGTGGCCTCGCCGCCGGACGCTTCTTCACCCCGGACGGCACCCATCTGGCCACCGTGGTCCAGGAAGGAATGATCCGCGCCTCCCAGGAAGGACACCGATGACCTGTCAGGCGGCCCCGGCCACCACGCTCGACACCCCCTTCGCCGGGCATCCGCGTGATGTGCACGTCGTCGGCGCGTCGCCGCGCAGTCGCGGTGGCCCGCACCACCCCCTCACGTTCCCCCTTCTCCCGCACCGCCTCCTCACGCTCCCCTCTCTTCCGCACCACCCCGTCCAGCTCCCCCCTTTCACGTCCCACGCCTTCAGGCTCCAGCCCGTCAAACCCCGTCCGACCGTGGAGGATTCGGCATGAGGATCGCTATCGCCGGCGGCGGCCCCGGCGGCCTGTACTTCGCCGCCCTGATGAAGCAGCTCGACCCGGCCCACGAGGTCACCGTCTGGGAGCGCAACGCGCCGGACGACACCTTCGGCTTCGGCGTCGTCTTCTCCGACGAGACCCTGAGCGGCATCGACAACGCCGACGACGTCGTCCACGCCTCGATGGAGAGCCGGTTCGCCCGCTGGACCGACATCGACGTCGAGTTCGACGGCCACGGGTTCACCGTCGGCGGGCAGGGTTTCGCGGCGATGAGCCGCAAGGAACTGCTGCAGATCCTGCAGCAGCGGGCCGCCGAACTCGGCGTCACCGTCCATTACCGTACCGAGGCGCCGGACGTGGCCCGACTGCGGGAGTCGTACGACCTGGTCCTGGCCGCGGACGGGCTCAACTCCGCCGTCCGCGCCAAGTACGCCGACGTGTTCCGGCCGACGCTCGACCGGCGGCGCAACAAGTACATCTGGCTCGGCACGGACCTGGTCTTCGAGGCGTTCCAGTTCTTCGTCAAGCAGACGGAGTGGGGCACCATGCAGATCCACGGCTACCCCTACTCGGACTCCGGTTCCACGTTCATCGTCGAGATGCACGAGGACGTCTGGCGCCGCGCCGGCTTCGACCGGACCGAGGCGCATGTGTTCGCTCCGGGTGTGTCGGACGAGTACGCGGTCGACAGGATCGCCGAGATCTTCGCCGAGGAGCTGAAGGGCCACCAGATCCTCACCAACAACTCCAAGTGGCTCAACTTCACCACCGTGCGGAACGAGCGCTGGTTCGACGGCAACGTCGTCCTGCTCGGGGACGCCGCGCACACCGCCCACTTCTCGATCGGCTCCGGCACCAAACTCGCCATGGAGGACGCCCTCGCACTGGCGGCCTGCCTGCACGAGCGACCGACCGTGGCCGAGGCGCTGGAGGCCTACCAGAGCGAGCGCAAACCCGTTGTCGAGTCGACCCAACGGGCCGCACAGGCGTCACTGGAGTGGTTCGAGAACATCGGCATGTACGCCGGCCAGGACCCGGCCCAGTTCGTCTTCAACCTGCTCACCCGGTCCCGCCGGATCACCTTCGAGAACCTCAAGGAACGCGACGCCGAGTTCGCCATCCTGATGGAGAACGAGTTCGCCAGGAACCAGCAGGCCCCCGGCATCGCCCCGGCGATGTTCCAGCCGGTCCGCATCGGCGAGCTGGAACTGAGCAACCGCGTCATCGTCTCCCCGATGGACATGTACTCCTCGGTGGACGGCGTCCCCGGCGACTTCCATCTGGTGCACCTGGGGTCCAAGGCGCTCGGCGGAGCCGGCCTGGTGATGAGCGAGATGGTCTGCGTCTCGCCCGAGGGCCGGATCACCCCGGGCTGCCCGGGGCTGTGGAACGAGGAACAGCGCCAGGCCTGGGAGCGCGTCACCGACTTCGTGCACCGCAGCAGCTCTGCGAAGATCGGCCTGCAACTCGGCCACTCGGGGCGCAAGGGCTCCACCCGGCTCATGTGGGACGGCATGGACGAGCCGCTCGACGCGGACAACTGGGAGGTGATCGGTCCCTCCGCGCTGCCCTACGGTCCCGGCTGCCACATCCCGCGCGAGGCCACACGCGAGGACCTGGACCAGGTCGTCGCCGACTTCGCCGGCGCCGCCGAACGCGCCGTGCGAGCGGGCTTCGACCTCATCGAGGTGCACGCCGCGCACGGCTACCTGCTGTCGTCCTTCCTCTCACCCGTCGCCAACCGGCGCACCGACGAGTACGGCGGCAGCCCGGAGAACCGGCTGCGGTTCCCGCTTGAGGTGTTCGACGCGGTACGCCGCGCCGTCCCGGCCGAGACCCCGGTGACCGTCCGTATCTCGGCGACCGACTGGGTCCCCGACGGCAACACCGACGACGACGCCGTGGACGTCGCCCGCGCGTTCATCGAGCACGGCGCCGCCGCCATCGACGTCTCCTCCGGGCAGGTCACCAAGGACGAGAAGCCGGCCTTCGGACGCTCCTACCAGACCCCCTTCGCCGACAAGATCCGCCACAAGGCGGCGGGCCCGGCCGGGGTGAAGGTGATCGCGGTGGGCGCCATCTCGTCGTACGACGACGTGAACTCGATCCTGCTCGCCGGACGCGCCGACCTGTGCGCCCTGGGCCGCACCCATCTGTACAACCCGCAGTGGACGCTGCAGGCCGCGGCCGAGCAGGAGTACCGGGGCGCGGGAGCGCGGTGGCCGGTGCAGTGGGCGGCCGGCCGACGCAAGCCGCCGGCCGCGCGCACCGACAAGATCCCGCCACGGCTGTCCCTGCTGCGCGAGGGCACCGGCGCGTCCGTGCACCTGCGGTGGAAACCGCGGGCCGCG
Source organism: Streptomyces sp. NPDC001508 (assembly GCF_040298665.1). NCBI lineage: Bacteria > Bacillati > Actinomycetota > Actinomycetes > Kitasatosporales > Streptomycetaceae > Streptomyces > Streptomyces sp. NPDC001508. The sequence goes on along the minus strand of NZ_JBEPAP010000046.1, from coordinate 24,248 downwards.
GACGCGGCGGCGAAGCGGGCAACCGCATGACCGGCTCGCCCAGGAACGGGTACCCGGTCGGTGGGTACGGGCAGGCCACCGCGCCTGTGGTGGGTGCATCGCCGGGGGACCGACACTTGGTTGGTGCGCATGGTCCGGGCTCGGTGCCCGCGGTGGATGCGTTGCCGGGGGACGGGTTTCCGGTCGGTGGGTGCCGGCAGGTCGCTGCGCCCGCGGTGGACGCGTCGCCGGGGGATCGGCACTCGGTCGGTGCGCATCGGCCGGGCTCGGCGCCCGTCGTGGGCGCATCGCCGGGGGGCCCGTACCCGGTCGGTGTGCACTGGTCGCGCATCGAGTGGATCGACACGGACGCGGCAGGGATCTACCACAACAGCACCGTCGTGCGATTCGTGGAGGCCGCGGAGGCCACGCTCATGCACGAGCTGGGCCTCCACGACTACTTCCCGGCAGCGCCCCGCGTCCGCTACGAGGTGGACTTCGAGGCGCCCCTCTTCTTCGGCCAGGCTGTGCGCACCGTCGTGGAGCTGGTCCGTATCGGCACCGCCTCGATGACCTTCGCCTTCGAGGTCTGGGGCGAGGAGTTCCGCGGGCGGCCGGACCGACGGGCTGCCCGCGGCCGTTTCGTCACCGTCCACATCGACCGCAGGCACGCCGACGGCGCGGTCAGCAGCCCATGGCCCGAGGAATGGGTCGCCGCCCTTAACGGGGCCGTACGACCTGCGGCGGAGCATGCGCCATACTCAGGCAGATGAGCAAGACCACCCAGACCAGCGAGACCAAGGACACCAGCCCCGCCGTTGCCACCCGCCGGTCCCGGACGGTGCTGGTGAGCTTCCTCGGCGCCGTGGTCCGCAAGATGGGAAACTGGATGCCCATCGCGGGCACGGTCGAGTTGCTGACCCAGGCCGGCCTGGACGCCTCCAGCGTCCGGACCGCGGTCTTCCGTCTCAAGAAGCGCGGATGGCTGGAGTCGGAGACCCGTTCCGGCGTGCGGGGCTACGCCCTGACTCCGGCCGCGCTGGAGGCGCTCGCCGCCGGCGACGAGGTGATCTGGCACGCCCGGCAGCCGGCCGATCTGGGCGACGGCTGGTGCCTCGTCAACTTCTCCGTGCCCGAATCCGCCCGCGCCAAGCGCCACCAGCTGACCGCGCATCTGACCTCGCTCGGCTTCGGCAACATAGGCTCGGCGGTGTGGGTCGCCCCTGCCCGGATGCTGCCCTCCGCCCAGCGCGCCATCGCGGAACTGGACCTTACGCAGCAGTGCGCCGTCTTCGTCGGGGACTACGTCGCGGGGCAGGACCTCGCGGCGATGGTCCGCGGCGGCTGGGACCTCGACGGCATCGACCGGCGCTACCGCGCCTTCCTCGCGGAGTACGGGGCCGAGGCGGACCGCCTGGCCACGGCTGCCTTCGTGGACGGGCAGCATGCCTTCGTCACCTATCTGTCGGTCGTCGACCACTGGCGCAAGCTGCCGTTCCGTGACCCCGGCCTGCCGCCCCAGGTGCTCACCGAGGGCTGGAACGGTCCGGCCGCCGTGCACCTGTTCGAGCGTATGGTCACCGCCCTGGAGGGCCGTGCCCTGGCACACGCCGCCGCCTACTGGTCCGCCCAGCCCCGACCGGCCGAGGCGACGGACACCACCGGCTGAACGCATGCCTACGGCGCCTCACCGACTGAACCCCGGCCCGCTGTGCCACCGGTTCCCACCGGCTGAACACCTGCACACGGCTTACCGGCTGGACCCATACCCGCGGCGGCCCCAGGCCCGGTACCGGTGACGGTGTGTCGGACCCCGCGGACTCCGCAGACGCGAGCAGGAAGACCGCGATACAGGGCATGGGTTCACTACAACCACGCCTGCTCCTGTCCGCAGGCAGGGGAGCCGACTGGGCTGATGTGGGCGGTCATGACGTAGAGTCGATGTAGCGGAGTAGAAACGTGCTCTCTGAGACCGAGCGGACAGCCGGACAGGGAGTACGCGCACACGCGGTATCGGACGATCCGCCACTCCTTCCGCGGAAGGAGTGCGTCATGAGGGCAGCACAGTTCAGCCGGTTCGGTGGCCCGGAGGTTCTTGAGATCGTCGACCTCCCCGATCCCCACCCCGGCGCCGGGGAGATACGGATCAGGGTCCGGGCCGCGGGGATCAACGCCAGTGACTGGAAAAAGCGTCAGGGCCTGATGGACCAGGAACTGCCACAGACCCTGGGCTACGAGGCTGCGGGCATCGTTGACGAGATCGGCGACGATGTCCCGGGTGTCACGGTTGGCGACCGGGTCTTCGGAGCCTCACCCTACGGAGCCGCCCAAGCGGAGTTGGCCGTGCTGTCCTATTGGGCCCCGATCCCGAACTCGCTCGACTATGCGAGGTCTGCAGCGATCCCCGCGGCAGCCGAGACCGCAGCGCGCTCGCTCGACCAGCTTGGCGTCACGGCGGGCAGCACCGTGCTCATCAACGGGGCATCCGGCAGCGTCGGGAGTGCCGCTGTCCAACTCGCCGTGGAGCGCGGCGCACGCGTCATCGGCACGGGTAGTCCAGGCACACACGATGCCCTCCGCTCGCTCGGCGCTGAGCCGGTGGCATACGGCGACGGGATGCCAGAACGAGTCCGGGCCATCATGCCGTCGGGTGTCGATTTCGCACTGGACGTCGCCGGCAGCGGCGTCCTTCCCGAACTCGTGGAGCTGGCAGGCGCGGCCGAGCACGTGATCACGGTCGCCGACTTCCGCGGCGCGCAGCAGACGGGCGTCCGCTTCAGCCGCGGCGACACCGGCCGCGCCACCTACGCGCTGGCCCAGGTCGCTCAAATGGCCGAAACGGGACGGTTCTCCATCCAGGTCGGCCAGACCTTTCCCTTGACCGAGGCGGCCCACGCGCACCGCGTCGGCGAAGCCGGGACCGTGCGCGGCAAACTCGTGCTACTCGTGGACTGACCGGTCCTCGAAGGGACTCTGTACCGGGACGGTCGAAATGGGCCGGCACATGGCCGGCTCGCTTTTTCAGGTCCGGCCGGGCCTCTGGTGGTTCGCATGATGTCGAAGCCGATACGAGAGTCCCGGAGGCCCCGTTGCCTCAGAACTTTGTCAGTGTCGGTAAGGGACATGACCCTGCTGGGCAGGACTGTCCGGCCGGCTGTGTGGGCAACCGTGCGTGCGCCCGGACTTGCCGCGAGAACGGGCCACAAACAGGTTTCACTAATTCACAATCGTTCATCATGTTCACGCTTTCTCGGCTGAGAAACATTGCGCCGGACTGCGCTGTGCCAGTTTCCTATTTCATGGATGCGTTGCCTTCCGGTGGCGGATCCCGGCGGGCCGGCACTCGGTGGCTTGCATGCACGCCGGCGGGTGTCGAAGCGGAGAATTCGGTCACGGAAGAAAGAAGTGCCCATATGAATTCATATACAGCGCCCCTGGCACCTGATGTGGAAATAACGATGCGTGCCGCGGACACGGAAAAGGACTGGCCGCGCATCTGGCCGCTGTGGCGGGCTGTCGTGTCCCGGGGGGAGACGCACCCCTATCCGGTGGATGCCACGGAAGCAGAAGCCAGGACCATCTGGCTGGCACCGTCGCGGTCCGCTGTATACATCGCCGAGCGTGAGGGCGCGCTGGTCGCGGCAATGATGACCAAGCCCATGCGGTCCGGGAACGGTGATCACATCGCCAATTTCGACCTCATGGTCGCTCCGGAGTGGTGGGGCCAGGGTATCGGAAGAGCGTTGGCGACTTATGTCATCGATGCCACCCAGCGGGCTGGTTACCTGGCCATGGAGGCCTATTCCGTGGTGGACACCAACGAGCAAGCACTCAAGCTCTGGAATGCTCTTGGATTTCGCACCCTTGCGACCGTTCCCGATGCCTTCCGGCACCCCGTACACGGCCTTGTCGGCGTTCATCTCATGCACAGGCAGCTTGTGTCCTGACCGGTCTCAGACAGCCCCTTCTTCCAGATGAGGAGCAGCATTTCGATGCCCATCTCAAGCGATACGATCGACTGCGCCCCGTATGCTTCAGCGCTGGACCGGATCAAGACCGGTCTGCCCACCATTCCCCGTCTCGCCCCGGCCGCCTTCTTCGACAAGGCGGCCGACCTCGCCGCCGGACTGCCCAGCGAACTGCGCGATGTGATCGCCGGCTTCCGGGCGAACGGCAACGAGGCCGGGTTTGTGCACCTGCGCAATCTTCCCCTCGACGCTGACTCGCTGCCGCCCACGCCCGACACGTTCCCGGCGCCGGACGACCGGCCCCTGCTGGGAATGGAGCCGTGGGTTGCTCTCTTCGGCATGCTCCTGGGGAAGGCCACGGGCTACAGGCTGAACCGAGGTGGTGGCGCCTTCCAGGACATCTTCGCCGTGAAAGAAGCGCACTGGACCACCGCGAACAACTTCAAGGTTCCTCTCCGGTATCACACCGAGATGGCGTACTGCGCAGATCAGCAGCACTACATCGTCATCGGCTGCGCCCGAGCCGACCACAACAACGAGGCACGAACCACGATCGCTTCGGTGCGGCGGGCGCTGCCGCTGCTGGATGAGGCCGACCGCGAGATACTGCGGACCATTCCGCTGCACTGGCACACCGACATGGCGTACCGCACACAGGAAAACCCGGACCCCACGACCGAGATCCTCCTGCTCAGCAACAACGACGACACTGTGCGCTACGACGGGGTGATGATCGACACCCCTGAGGACCCCCGGGTCGCCAGAGCACTGCGCGCGTATACCGACGCGGCAAACGCCACGGCCGTATCCGTCCACCTGGAGCCCGGCGACGTGCTCCTCGTCGACAACACCCGTACGTCCCACTCGCGCACCGCGTACAAGCCGCGCTTCGACGGGACCGACCGGTGGTTGCAGCGTGTCTTCGTCCGGGACCCGCAGAAGCTGCCTCACACCATCGAGCAGGCTGAAGTGCTGGAGTTCGCTCTCCGTGCCCCGGACAAGGCTCTCGTCAGATGAACGCGGCGCCCACTGCGCCGAGATGACTCCCACAGCACAGTGTGCCGGCCGTCACCCGGCGTGGAGGGCAACGACTTGACCCGCCCCCACACCGCCGATGCCCGGGCAGCCCCTGTCGCCCCGGGCTGCCGGGGCCGGACCACCGCGGCCGTTTGAGTGGAAACGGACCAGTGGAACGCTGCGGCGCTCAGCACGGCGGACCTCCGCCGTCCTCGAAGTCCCGGCCCCAGGAAAGCAACCGGCCACGGAGGTGACTTGGCTGGGCGAACGCACGCCGGGCCACCCCTACCGCGTGTCGGCGCGGTAGGGGTGGCCCAGCAAATGGTCAGGGCAGGCGGGTGGCTTTCAGACCGGCCAGCGGGTACTCGTCCGGGAGCTTGCGCGGATCGCCCGGAACAGTGACCTGCATGTCGATCGGCCGTTCCTGTCCGGCGGGCAGCAGTTGGTCGGCCTTGGCGTCGACGTACGCCTTGCCGTCCTGGTAGATGACGTCGACACCGGACGCCTCCACCTTGGTGCCTGCGGCCGTCGGCAGGTCGAAGGAGATCCTGAACTTTCGTACGTCCCCGGTCTTGTCGCCGTCCTTCGAGACCGTCTTGAGGGTGAGCCGGAAGCTGTAGATCTTGCCCTTCGGGTCATAGCTGTCCCATGCGCTCCTGAACGCCTTCGTCACGACGATCTCGTCGTAACTGGGCCGTACGGGCAGGGGAGTGATGCGACCGGCGCCGTTCATGACCTCCAGGCTGCCGATCGGGATCTTTGCCCCGCCGATCCGCGCCGCGTGGTCGGGAACGGTCCTGTCGGTGAGGTCGAGGTGGTTGACGTTGCCGGCGGAGTCGACCGCGTAGAAGTGGCCGTCGGCATCGAAGAACGTGGCCGAGTACGACGCGCGGGAGCCCGCCGACGAGCTGGCCTCGGCCGGCGGGAAGACATGATGCTTGAGCACGGTCTTCATCGGCTGCCTGGTCGGGTCGATGAAGAGCAGGTCGCCGTTGTCGCCCTCGACGGAGATCAGGCGGCCGTCCTTCGGGTGGTGGGCGAAGTCGTCCCACCGCCCGGAACCGGGCTTGTGCCCCGGTGCGGCCTCCTTGGCCACCACATCGATCGAGTAGCTCGGTTCGTCGGGCCCACCCACGACGAAGAGGGTCTTTTCGCCGGGGTCCGTGTCGCCGTCGTACCACTTCATGTCGGCCGGAAGCCCTTTGACCGCGTCCTCCCGTAACGTGCCCGCCTCCACGTCGATGGTGATCAGTTTGTTGCCGCTGACCGCGTACAGCAGCGGCTCCTTGTCGTCCCCGCGGTACTGCGCGCCCATGGCGGTGTAGCCCGGCTCGTAGGCCGGCACATTGTGGGCCACGCGGGTGTCCCCGTCGACCGGGTCGAAGCGGTAGATCCGGGTGCTCTTCCTGCCGACGGCGAGATAGACCTTACGGTGCGCCACGCAGTTGCTCCTTTGCGTGAGGAGTCCATAACCCGGACATGGTCGCGTCGAGTCGGAACTCCCCACAAGGGCGTAAAACTGCCATTCATGCATGTTCTATTGCAAGTATATTTTTATATTAAATTGTCATTGTAAAGTGTGATTGCGTCGCAGGCAGAGCCGAAGTAGCCGAGGTGTTCCTGGCCGACGGACGTATGTGCAAGCCGGTCACCGGCATCGACGACCACTCCCGGTTCATCGTGATCAGCAGGGTGGTCGCCGAGCCGTCCGGCCGCGCCGCATGCACCGCCTTCACCGAGGCCATGACCTCCCCCCAGACAGGCGCCGACGCGATCCCCTGGATCGCCAGCGGCGCCGGCCTCCTCGTCGCCGCAGGCGTCCTCACCCTGATCGCTGCCGCCGTCATACGCCGGGCGAGCCCGAGCCGGACGACAACAGCGAGTCACTCCACCATGGCCCGGGACATAGTCCCGGGGCCTGCTCACGTCTATCGGCCCCCGGAGGAGTGTTCACTGGTGATCAACCCGCCACCGCTGCGGCCATCGCCTGCGACCTGGGCATCCCACAGACCGACACCGCCCTGACCGGGTCCCACCTCGATGTCTTGCCCGGTTTCCCTCCTGAACCCACCGACGGACGGCCCGTGATCCGGGAGGTGGTCCCGCGGGCTCGGAATGTCGAGCCCGGCGGGCGCGGGGGTGTCTGCTCGAACAGCGACGAGGCGTAACGAGGCCTGCGATCGCATCGAGGGGCCAGCACCTCCTTGCTGCACCGCACGGCCGCCTGACCTGCCCGTCTGCCGCGCGGCGTGAATCGATGCGGTACCAGCGGGTACGCGGGTGTCCAGAAGCGATGACGCCGCCGGAACGGGAGGGTGGCATGTCACCCGAGGTGAAGGTCCACGAATGGTCGCCGGCCCCCTTCTCTCTCGCTGAGCGGCTGATCGAGGCGGTCCCGCGGATCCCGGTCCGCGATCTGAGCACGTTGCATCGGCACTTCCCCGGTCTCGGCCCCGAGGAGATCGCCGACCACCTGGTCACCGGTGCGATGTGGGCCACCGAGGCCGTCGGAGCGGGCGTCGGGTCTGCCGCGGCGTTGCCCACACCTCCGGCCATGCCCGCCGAACTGGCCGCGGGCATCCTCGGAACGGCGGCCATCGAAATCAAGCTCATCGCCGAACTGCACGAGGTGTACGGCCTGCGGGCCCCCGGCACCGCACGACAGCGTGCCGCGCTGTATCTCGCGGAATGGACCGAGGGACGCGGCCTGAACATCACAAAACCGGCCTCCGCCGTCGGTCTCATGCTCAGCATCCGGGTGCGAAGGGAACTGCGCCGACGGCTCTTGAGCCTCACCATCCGCCGGATCCCCATGCTGACGCCCTTCATGGTCGGCGCGGCCATCGGCGCCTCACTGAACCGCTACGACACCCAAAGGCTCGCTCAGCGCATTCGCGCGGACCTGCGCGCCCATCAAACGCCCCGGGAAATCTCGTCAGCTGAACGGGAATCCCCGGACGAGGAGTCCTTACTGACTTCGGCTCGTCAAGGTGAAGTGGGTTTGTCGAGTTTCAGGCCGGTGCCCGCTACGAAGCCGTCAAGGGCGTCGGGCCGGTACTGAAGGCGCTTGAGCCGATTGCGTACGAGGGCTTCGAGCCGGTCGAGACTGACCACGGCGAGGTTGGCCAGGCTGCGCTTGACATGGGCCCATACCCACTCGACCGGGTTGAGGTCGGGTGAGTAGGCAGGCAGCAGGAACACCGTCAGCCACTCCCGTTCGGCGATCAACTCACGCATGGCGTGCGAGACGTGAGTGTTCAGGCGGTCCCATACCAGCACGATCGGTGCCTTGAGGCGCTGGTGGTCGCCGTCGACGAGCGCGATGAAGTCCCGCTCGCCCATGCTACGGCGCGCGGCTTTGCCCGTTCGGTGGGCGCGCAGTCGGTGACACAGCCGGGTCCGTGAGCGTGGCCGCATCGCGATCAACCCGGCCACCGACAGGCGTCCCGAGCGTCGCCCGCTGACAGTCACGACCGGCGTGCGCCCGCGCCGGCCCCAGGTTCGTCCTCGGGGCGGCTTCCGGGTGAATCCGGCTTCGTCCTCGAAGCAGATGTAACCCCCGCAGGCCGCCCGGGCTCTTTTGCCTCGGCCCAGGTCGCCTCCTTCCACGCGGTGACGGCCTGCTCGTCGCGCTCGGCAACCCGCCGCGTGGGGACCAGCGGGCTGAAGCCCAGCCGGTGCATCAGCCGCGTCGCACCCCAGACGCTGTAGGAGACATGGAACTTCCTGCGGATCAGCGTGGCCACCCGAGCGGCGGTCCACACCTGGTCCTCAACCCAGCCGTGCGCGGCCGGACCCTGCTCCAGATACGCGGCCAGTTTCTCCAGACTGCGTGGGGACAGACGACAGAGCGATCCGCTCGGGCCGCAGGAGGCCAATGCCTCAACGCCACCATCCCGCCACAACTGATGCCAGCGATAGGCCGACTTCAGGCTCACCCGCAGACGCCGTGCGACCTCCGACGATCGGTCCCGTGCGGCTTCTGGCCGATCGGGCGAGAGGTCCGGCGGGTGATGCGCCTGGTCATGATGGTGACCGCCGCCCAGCTGGGCAGCGATTCCGAGTGCTGGATGAGCCGTTCGCAGTCCCGGGCGTGACGGCGGGCGTGCATGATCCAGGCGAGTGAGCGCTCGCCCACCCAGCCCACCGGCCCACCTCAGCCTCGTACCGCGCGGACACGGCTGAGGCGGGCCACGTTGCACGACGGTGCCGAAGTCCTGCTGCACGACTGGCTACGGGGTTTTACGAGGCTTCGGGTGAATCGGCGCACCAGGAACCTGCTGGGCCGCCGTGCTGGACGCGCCCCTGTGCGACGGGCCCCGCGCACAGACCACCCTGGAACGCCGGCGCCAGGTCCACGGCCTACTCGACCAGGGCGTGGGTCTGCTCGAATGCGCCCGCCGACTGCAACTGGCCCTGAACACCGTCAAACGCTATGCGCGAGCCGACCGGCCCGAGCGGATGCTCCGCGTCCCCACATACAGGGCCGGCCTCGTCGACCGCCCGTGAGCACCTGCGCAAACGACGGGCGGAGCATCCCGCGGTCCCCGTCAAGCGCATCTTCGCAGAGATCAAGGCCCTCGGGTTCACCGGCTGCCTGAATCTCCCGCACAAGTACATCAACCAGGGCCGCGCGGACGCCGACCGCAGCCACATTTTCCCGCGTAGGCTGGCCCGGATATTGCTGACCAGGCCCGACAACCTCAAGGCCGAGCATCACGAGCTCCTGGCCAACATCACCGCTGCCTGCCCCGAGATGACCCAACTGGCCACCCTCATCGGGAATTCACGCACTCACACTTCCGTACAGCAACGGCCCCGCCGAGGGCGTCAACACCAAGACCAAGCGGATCGCGCGCCAGATACACGGACGAGCAGGCTTCGCCCTTCTTCGCCACCGCATCCTCCGCGGATAACAGCACGCTTCGTCACCACCGAATGTGAGACAGGGCCGTTGATTAGACACTCGTCGGAGCCACAGCAATCATCGCTGTCAGTCCTCGAGGCCTGCCTTGAGGAGACGTCCCACCGGCCCACGAGCGGCGAATAGCGCCATGCCCATCCCGATGCCGCACACGGCAGTGAGGGCGAGGTAGGAGGCATTGTCGATCACGGTGAACAGCTGTCCGAGCTGGCCTGCAAGAGAGGAGCCCAGAGCAAGGGTGAGGAAGTTCAGACCGACCATCTGGGACCGGAATTTCTCCGGACCGATCCTGGTCGCCAGGGACAGGCCTATCGGCCCGACAAAGACTTCGGAGGAACCGGCTGCCATCATGAACACCAGGATAAGCAGCAGCGGGATCTCGGCGTGTCCGGTCGCTTCGGAGATGATGAGCAGGAACAGATACGCGCAGCCGATCTGGGTCAGCCCGATGGCGATCTTGGTGACCGGCCCCGCTTGGCGGTGGCCCAGCCTGTTCCATAGCCGGGCGATGAGTGGAGTGATGAGAACGGCTGCCAGGGGGCTGACGGTAGTGATCCAGGCGACAGGGAAGGTCCATCCACCAATGTGAAGGTCGATGCGTTCGGTGATGAGGATCGATATCGCGGTGAATTTCTGGAACAGGAAGCCGAAATACACGCCGGAGGCCAGGAAGAGAGGAAGGTAGCCCAGAATTCGGCGGCGCTCGTGACTGCTGACGACCGATGAGGTGGTCATCGTGAGGAAGTAGGCGGCCGCGGTCAGCAGAGCAGCGACGGTCACCACCGTGGACAAGTTTTGCGCCCGCAGCAGGCCGGCGGCGACGGCTGCTCCCACAGCCGCCGGAAAGAGGAGAGCCACGACCACAACGAGGGGGCGGCGCCGTGGGGGCAAAGGGTTGTTGATGATCTGGGCCCGTCCGGGCAGGTGTTTCATCGAGGTGATGTACTGGACAAGTGCGGCGCCCATACCGATCGCCGCCAGACCGAATCCGTAGTGGAATCCGAGTTCGTTCTGCGCAAGCCCCGTGGTGAGCGGGCCGACCACGGCACCAATGTTGATGGCCATGTAGAAGTAGGAGAAACCGGCATCCCTGTAGCGCTCATCCGGGTTCTGGTCCAGGACGAAACCGACGATCGAGGTGATGTTCGTCTTCAGAGCACCTGTGCCGAGGATGATGCACAGCAATCCCGCACCCAGGCCGCCGATACCGGGCGCAAAGGCGAGCACCACGTGCCCGGATGTGATGACGAGGGCACCGTACAACACCATGCGCTGCGGGCTGACGAGCCGGTCGCCGAGCCAGGCACCCAGGATCTGAGACAGATACACGGCGCCGCCGTAAGCCCCGACGATGCCCGCCGCGACAGCCGGATCCACGGCCAGCCCGCCATCGGCCACCTTGTAAAGCAGATAGAACGACAGGATTCCTTGAAGCCCGTAGAAGGAGTAGCGCTCCCACAGTTCGGTGAAGGCCATGCTCCACAGGCCGCGCCGGAGGACGCCTTCAGACGTTCCCGCCGCAGTCCCGCCGGTGCCACGGTCGGCTACCGTCGTGGTCTTGTGCGGTGTCGTGCTCATTCGCTGAGTCCTGCCAATCGTGAGCCGAAACGAGCGATGAGGGAAGTGTTCTGGGAATGCCTGCTCTCTTCCCACCGGTCGGCGACGCCGAAGAGCCGGTACATGCCGTGTACACCGAGCCAGCGCAGCGGCTCCGGCTCCCAGCGGCCCGAATCATGATCGTTCCACGGAAGCCGGGTCAGTGCGGTGTCCTGTCCGGCGGCTCGGTCCAGGAGAGTTCTGGCTGCGAGGTATGTGGCCGTCACGCCGTGTCCGGCGTAACCGCGGGCTACGCCGATCTTGGTGTGCGAATCGAAGGTGATCCCGGCGCACCAGTCACGTGTCACACCGATGGCGCCGCGCCAGGCGTGCTCAACACTGAACCGAACCTCAGGGAAGAACAGTTCAAGGCGCTCCGTCAGGGTACGCACGGTGCGGGCGTCCACCTGACCGCGTCCGGGCGTGCCGGAGTTGAAAGCGTAGGGTGTGCCTCGTCCGCCGATGGCGATACGGTCGTCGGCGGTGCGCTGTGCGTAGACGAAGGTGTGGGCGGCATCGCCGAGACACTCGTGGCCCTGCCAGCCGATCCGTTCCCACACGGCTTCGGACAGCTGATTGGTGACGATCATGGAGGAGTTGACAGGGATGATGTCCCGCTTGCCCAGGCCGCGGGTGTCGCTTTCGACCTGTCCCGAGTAGGCCTCCAGGCACGTGAGAATGGTTGTGGCGTGCACGGCGCCACGGGAAGTGGTAACCACTCCGGCTGCGATGCGGGTGGCAGGTGTGCGCTCCAGGATGCGCACTCCCTTTGCCTCTACGACCGCGGCGAGGCCCTGGACGAGTTTGGCAGGGTCGACGCGCGCGGTGGTACGGGTCAACAGGCCACCCAGGGCCGGGCCGATGGCGATCCGCTTCTTGACGGCTCCGGCGTCGAGGATTTCTAGATCTTCGGCGCGATAGCCGCCTGCAAGGTCTGCGGCGTAGGTCAGTTCGAGCCGCTTCATCGCGGCCGGTGTCGTGGCCACGCGCAGATGTCCGCCCTGGCGCTGGTCCGCTTCGATGCCCTCCTCCCGCAGGACCCGGAGCGTGTCGCCGATGGCTTTGTCCATCTCTCGCTGGAACGAGGCGACTGCTGCGGCACCGTCCTGCCCTCGCTTGCGAGCGGCCTTCGCATAGACAGCGCGGTTGCCGGGAATGAGCGGGGAGAGCCAGCCGCCGTTGCGACCGGAAGCGCCGTAACCGACTTCCTTGGCCTCCAGGACCGTGATCTTAGCTGTGGGGCGGTCCAGAATGGCGTGATAGGCGGCCCAGAGTCCCGTCAGGCCGCCACCGACGATGACGAGGTCTTGCGGCTCGTCAGGAAGGTTCCCGGTCCGCCTCTGGGGAGGTCCGGCCGGCCCATTCTTTTCATGCCGGGCAGTCATCCAATGGGATATCTCGCCGTTGCGATACGCGGTCACTAGTTTCTCCAGCGGGACGTGCGGGGTTGCGAAGGGTGGGGAGAGTGTCAGTAGGTGGGAGGCGCCATGGCCCACAGAACGCGTGCCTCTTGCGTACCGGTGGCCTCGACGATCCGGTGCGGGTCACTGCTGTGGTAATGGATCGAATCCAGGGCCGAGAGCCTGTGGTGCTGTTCCTGGACCCATACCTCCACCTCGCCGGACAGGACCAGGAGCAGTTCTTCCGAGCTGCCGTGAGTGTAGGGCTCCACCCCGGTGGAGCCGCCCGCGATGAAATGACCAAGGAGCACCTCGAGGTGATCGAAGGACCCCGGGGTGATCTTGATCTTCGTGGCACCCTCGCCGAACGACATGCCATGGGTGTCGCGGAATCGAAGCACCGGGCTGACGGCGCTCTCGCTCTGGTCGAAGAGGTCACCCACGGTGAGTTTGAGGACCTCACACAGCCGCTGGAGAGTCCTCACACTCGCGTTGGCCTGGTCACGTTCGACCTGGGAGAGGTAGCCCTCAGTAAGACCACTTTGCGCGGCCACGTCACTAAGGGTCAGATGCAGGGCGCGCCGGCGGCGGCGCAGCCGGGCGCCGATGCCCGCATCCACAGCGGTTTGCTCGTTCGACATGCACGGAACTTAACAGGACTTTGACGTTGGAACAACAGTCCTTACTGTCATCAAAGTTTTCTTTGATGAGGCCACCAGGGGGCGGCCTCGGCGCACGCGACGGCGAACGTCCGCAACGCCGACACGGCTCCAGCTCTCCTGGATCGACGACGCCCTACCGCCGCGCAACTCGCTGCCGACATGTCGGAGAAGGGCATCCTTACCGATGTGGCTGATCAGCGGGCTGATTGTGATCGCTCGCCGGTTCGCGCGTAGATCACGACGCGCATACGTCGGCGATTTCTCAGCCTCGATCCGTCAGCGGGGTCTGATCGCTGAGAGGGCCGGCGGTTCGCCCGTAATGTCCCCTGCCGGTCGGGGGTGAGCCGTCGCGTGACGCTGCGGCTGCGCGGGGTTGCACGGGCGCGGGGTGGTACGTGTCTTTCTCCAGCGGGCGCTGGGGCGGAACGCGCCGCAGGTGTCGAAGGGGGCTCCGGTCACGGCGATGTCGCCGACGTCGGTGGTGCGGGCAGGCGGGCGAAAGTGGCTCCGCCGGCGAAGCGGGGGATGCGGGAGGTGTCGACCTGGCCGACCTTTCCTCCGGTGTTGAGCGGGGGACACCCGTAACCGACCCCGTGGTCGGTGTCGGCGGGGTGGGGGTGTCAGCCATGGTGCAAGACTCCGTCCAAGGTGGTGACGAAGACGTCGACGTCCTCGTCCGTGATGGTCATGGGGGGCTTGAGTTTGAGTACGTTGTCGTGGACGCCGGTGGGGTAGCTGATGACACCTTCGTCCTTGAGACGTTCGCTGATCTCCATGGCCTCGGCGGCGGCCGGTTCGCGGGTGGTGCGATCGCGGACGAGTTCGATTCCGAGGTAGAGTCCGCGCCCGCGGACGTCGCCGATGATCTCGTGCTGTTCGGCGAGTTCGCGCAGCCGGTGAAGGAAACGGCCCCCCACGGCGGCGGCGTTCTGTTGCAGACTGCGTTCCTCGATCTCGTCGAGGACGGCGAGGCCGATCTCGCAGGAGACAGGATTGCCGCCGAAGGTGTTGAAGTACTTCATGCCGGTGTCGAAGGCGTCAGCGATCTCCCGGGTGGTGACGAGTGCTGCCATGGGGTGCCCGTTGCCGATGGGCTTGCCCATGGTGACGATGTCGGGCACGACATTCTGTGATTCGAAGCACCAGAAGGTGTCGCCGGTGCGGCCGAAGCCGACCTGCACTTCGTCGGAGACGGCGAATCCGCCTTGGCGGCGTACTGCGGCGAAGGCTTCGCGCAGGTAGCCGTCGGGGTGGGGGATGTTGCCGGCTGTACCCATGAGCGATTCCGCGAAGAATGCGGCCGGCGGGCGCCCTTGGACTGTGAGGGAGGTGGCGACGTCGTCCACGTGCTGCGCGTAGCGGGCGCCGGCCTGGTGGTCGTCGTAGCCGTACCGGCCGCGGTAGCGGTCGGGCAGGGGAACCTCGTGTGTGGTAGCCGGGGTGCCGCTCCCGCCAGGGCCCTTGTACCGGTTGGGGCTGATGGCGGTAACGGCGCTGGTGTTGCCATGGTAAGCGCCGTCGATCACCATGATGTCCTGGCGGCCGGTGACCTGGCGGGAGATGCGCAGTGCCAGGTCGTTGGCCTCGCTGCCGCTGCACACGAGGAAGACGACTTCCAGTGGGTCGGGCAGGGTCGCGGCCAGGCGTTCGGCATAGCGGGCGATGCCGTCGTAGACGAAGCGGCTGTTGGTGTTCAGACGGTGCAGCTGACGAGTGGCGGCACGGGCCACACGGGGGTTGCCGTGACCGACGTGGGTGACGTTGTTGATGGGGTCGAGGTAGCCGAGGCCGTCCTCGTCGTACAGCCAGGTGTCCCGCCCGCGTACGAGATTCATGGGACGCCGGTAGTAGCTGCGCTGGGAACGGCCGAAGTGCGCCTCGCGGCTGGTCTGCACCCGGGTGATGTCCCACGCGGCGGTCTGGTCGTCGGCGGCGATACCGAGATAGGGGCTGGGGTCGGGGCTGATCCTCTGCCAGCTGGGCGCCTGCCAGCGCGGGATGTACGTGTCGTCGGCGCCATATGCGATGGCGCGGTCGGTGAACAGGGCGACGGTCACGGGCCCGACAGCGTGTCCGATGTCGTCGCCTGCGGCGAGAGCCGTGCCCGGAGCGGGTGTGTGCACCAGTCCGCGCCAGCGCGCCCAGAACACGGGGGCATCCGGCAGTTCGTGACGGATGACCAGGTCAGGTCCGGCCGGGTCCTGCGCGGTACCTTCGTGCGGCAGTTGTACGGCTTCACCGCTCTCGAGGTGCAGGTCGCATCCGAGGTGCAAGGTGGCGGGTTCGGGGGCGGTGGTGGTGCGCCGCCTGGCCACATGTGTGAAACGGGACTTCAGGTGCGGCCCGACGGGCACACAGCCGCCCGCTGTGTCGTGTATAGCGCGGTGGGCGCCCTTCGCGTCGCCGATCTGGATTCCGTCGAAGACGGTAGAGGTGACGGAGAGGTCGACGGCGAGGGCTTTACGGTCTGTCACCGGGCTGGCCGGTGTGCGCGCGAGCCTATCCGTGAGATCTGCTGTTGTCTTCGGGGCGGGTAGCCTGGCCGCGGCATGCAGCAGGATCCGGGCGCGCGCCGGGGGAATCTGCACCAGTCGGCGCAGGGCGGGCCAGGTGTGCCGCGAGCGCGAGCGCGCGTAGGGGTCAGCGTGGCCGGGTGAGCGATGGGTCCAAGTGACCGCGTTGAGGACGAGGCGGATGGCCGCTAGCGGGTAGACCACGTCGATCTCGACCGGCTCGGAATCGGTGGCCTGCGCCCAGCCCGCCACGACGTCGGCCAGGGACCTGATCGGGTCCTCTTTGCGGAGCATGGCGTAGGCGCCGGCGACAGCGAGTTCGCTGATCCTGGCCGTGCGCAAGGCGTCGCCGAAGTCGACGATGCCGCTGATGCGTTGCTCGCCGAAGGCCGGGGCGATGGCAAGGACATTGAAGTCGTTGAGGTCGTGGTGGACGTTCGCGCGCGGGAGTGCATCGAGCCGAGGAGTCACCTCGTTCTCGAACCAGGTGAGGACAGTCTCAGCGAGGGCGCGATGTTCGGGGTCGGTGACGGAAGTGAGCTGGGCGCGGATGGTGTCCGGCGCGGTGAGCAGGTCCCAGTTGTGCGTGGCCTGGGGGTTTGGGGCAGGCAGTTCACTGATGGCGGTGACCAGCCGGGCGGCGGTCCTGCCCAGTTCCTGGAGCAGGTGCGGGGAGTGGCTGGGCAGGTCGGCCAGGATGCGGCCTTCGAGCCAGCGGCCTGCCTGAAGGGCGTAGCCCGTGTTGTCGGCGCTGAAGGAGACGCTCTTGTGCCCGTCGGTGGTGTGGAGCGGCTCGGAGACGGGGATGTCAGGTGCCTTGCGGGCGATCGCGTCGATCAGCGTGTGTTGCCAGTGCCATGCCTGTGCGGCCCCGTCGGTGCCTCTGCGGCCTACTTTGACCATGACGGAGCTGTCGTCGGCCAGGCGGGCACGCAGGTTATGGTCGGTCTCGCCTGCCAAGGTTTCCAGGTTGGCGACGTCGAGGCCGTAGTGGTCGCGCAGAATCTTGATGACGGTGCCCTCGGGGACACGTACGCGTGGGGGAACGGGGGCGGAATCAGACCGGGTGGTGGTCATCGAACGGGCTCCGTGGCGGTAGGTGCGGGTGGCAGGAAAGCTCATCGGCTGATGTTGCTCATGACGTACTTGGTGCGGGTGTACTCCTCGCTGCCGAACCGGGAGAGGTCTTTGCTTGCCGCTCCAGGTAGGTGGCGTCGCTGTTGGAGGACATCGGTGGTGACCTGGCCGGTGAGCCGGTCGAGGAAGTCGTCGTGGACGTCCTGGCCGACGTTGAAGAAGGCGTCCTCGCTGATCCCGGCGACGACCGCTTCCAGGCGTGCGTGGCGGTGGAGGATCGCGGGTGCTTTGCCGCCGAGTTCAAGGGGGAAGCGCTTCATGCCGACGGCGGCGTTCAGGACCACCTCCGCTCCGGCGTCTATGGAACCGGCGATGGCGACCACGGTCGGTGTGTGGGTGGGAGATCAGCGAGCGTCCGGTGTCGCGGCCGCGGGTAACCTCGTTCAGGACTCCGCGGGGCCGGAGGTCGGCGCCCTGCTCTTTCGGTCGCCGGGGCGATCACCCCGATGGTGCGGCCGGCCCGGGATGCCCTCGGTTCACCGTCGATGACGTTCGCCAGTTCGGTGGGATTCACGAATGGCCTCCGTTGGTTTATTGGTCTATTGGTGAACAATCGAGTTGCTGAGGGAGTAGCTGTTCCGCAGGGGCTGTGGGAAGGGTCCCGGGCTCCTCGGACGGGCCGGTCAGGGCAGCACGATATCCAGCAGCAGCCGCTCATTGATGTTGGCGTGCTCGACCACGAGGGAGCGAGCCCGTTCGGCGTCGCGTTCAAGGAGGGCGGTGAGGATGGCCTCGTGTTCGGCCAGCGCGTCAGCAGGTCTGACCGCGGCCTCGTGGTGCACCGACTCCAGCACGGCGATGGCGAAGAGCATCTCCCCGGCGATGTCGTCGAAGAACCGGTCCATGCGCTGACTGCCGATCAGTCGCACTACGCCTTGATGGAACCGCAGGTCGGCCTCGATCAGCGCCCGGGCATCCCCCAGGGTGGTCGCATGCTCGAGCGCCTGGAAGTCCCTACGCAGATTGGCGAGGGCCACATCCGAGCAGCTCGTACAGGCATCCGCGCCGGCCGATTCGAGTGTGCGGCGCACCTGGTAGAGGTCGCGGACCGTACCCGGGGTCAGCTCAGTGACGGTGGTGCGCTTGTGCTGTTCGTGCCGGACCAGTCCGACGCGGTCCAGGACGTCGATCGCCTGGCGGACCGTGCGGCGGGAGACCCCGTACCGCTCGGCGAGCGGGATCTCCGGGAGTTCGGTGCCCGGCGCCAGCACGCCGTCGAGGATGTCGTTGCGGATGAGTTCCACGACAGAGTCGATGACAGTGTGCCGGACGACGTCGCGGCGCGGGCGCTCGGCGATGGGGGCGGACATGAGCCGACCCTAGCCCATTGTTCACCAATGAGACAACAGGTTGAGGGCGGGTACGAACATCCACAGCACGACGGCAGGCTGCCTGGCCAGGGTCGTGCCAGGAGTGTGGGTCACGTGGTGACATGGTGCGGGTGTCGCCCGTTGCCAGGCGGTGCACCTGTGTCAACGGTCTTCTTCAGCCGGCTCTTCGGCGCTTTCCGCGGAGCCGTTGATCTTGGGGTGGTCCTCCCCGTGGGGGATCATGCTTCTGGCCTGACGCGGGGGCCGCATGATCCACGATGTGGTCTTCCCGGGGCTGGGAATGTCGGCCCGGACCGGTCCGGCGGTGCCCGCGCGGAGGGCGGCGAGGTGTTTGCGGACGACCTGCCGGCTGCCGCGGTAGCCGCGGGCCTGGATCTCCAGGAACAGCTGGGTGCCACTGACCTGGCCTTGGGTTTCGGTGCGGGTGTTGAGGCA
This sequence comes from Streptomyces sp. NPDC001508, assembly GCF_040298665.1. Classification (NCBI taxonomy): domain Bacteria; kingdom Bacillati; phylum Actinomycetota; class Actinomycetes; order Kitasatosporales; family Streptomycetaceae; genus Streptomyces; species Streptomyces sp. NPDC001508. The sequence goes on along the minus strand of NZ_JBEPAP010000046.1, from coordinate 5,286 downwards.
TGGCTTGAACGGTTCCAGGACGCCGTCTGGGCGCCGGTCGCGGGCGGAGGCCGGCAACTGGTCGACGTCGGTGTCGCGGAAGCCGCGCACGCTCTTGCGGCCGAGGTTCGGACGGCGGGCGATGGCGCTGAACGTCCAGCGTTTCTCCAGCAGGCGATGGATGTTCTCGTAGCGGGGGCGGGTGCGTTCGATGATCTGGATGCGGGGCAGCCTCCCTCAGGGAGCGAGGGAGGTCAGCATCGCTGGACATCACGACAAATGCAGCAAGGATGCTGTTGTTGCTGGACCCCGAAGCCTCTGGCTGAAGGACTACTTGAAGCAAGCCCTGTCCGCAAAACACAGACGAGACGAGCGAGGTCAACAAGACCCGTAAAGAGCCGTGGTCACCACCCGCTGTACGGAGCCACCATCTCGTCAGTCACCACGCCGTCGACGGCGTCGTCGATGGCCTTGGTCAACAGATCCGCGGCGAGTTCCACCTCACTAGGCGAGATCACCATCGGCGGGGTTACCTCCATCACGTTCTCGCCTACGTAATAGACCACCGCTCCGAGCTGCCAGGCGCGGTAGACGACCTTGCGGGCCAAGTCGGCTGCGCGTGTCCGCTTGGTCTGGTCGGTCACAAGGTCGATGCCGATCGACAGACCGCGGCCGCGTACCTGCCCAATAAAGGCGGCGCCCGGGCGACCACTGTCGGCGTATGTGCGCATCAAGGCTGCGAGTTGCGCTCCCCGGTCTGCCGCTGTGTCGGGAATCCGTTCCTCAACGAGTGTGCGCAGCATGGCGCGCCCGGCGGCGACGCAGACAGGATTGCCGGCTGTGGTGAGGAGGGCCGACGCGCTTGGCCCGTCGAGTATCTCCGCGGGTCCCACCGCTGCCGACAGAGGCAGCCCGCCGCCGAGGGTCTTACCGAACGTCACAATGTCCGGAGTGATGCCTTCGTGATCGAAAGCGTGCAGCAGACCCGTCCGCCCGAGACCGACCTTCACTTCGTCGCAGATCAGCAGCACACCGTAGCGCCGGCACAGGGCTTGCAGTTCCGAGAGGAAACCGTCTGGAGGGACGACCAGACCGCCGTCCGACTGGATGGCTTCGACGATCACGCAGGCGACATCGTCTGCGGCGAGTTGTTGTTCCACTGCTGCCAGCGATGAGCGGGCCACGGTGGCCGGGTCGGCGGTGTGCGGTCGGTAGGGGTCGGGGTAGGAAGCAAACACTGCGGCCGCGTCCGGCTGGGCACCGGCGTCGACGTGGACGCCGGAGACGCCCATCGCTACGCCTACACCGCCGTGGTAGCCGTGTTCGAAGGCGACGATGCGGGAACGGCCGGTGGCGTGCCGGCAGGCTCGGAGTACCACGTCGCAGGCGTCCGAGCCGGCGTGCCCAAGATAGACGCGGCGATCGCCGGAACCGGGGACGAGGGCAAGGAGGTCCTCGGCGAGCCCTACCGATTCGGGGTGCACCGCGGACAGGATCCCGGCGCCACCGGGACGGCGGGCTGCCCGGGCGATGGCATCGGTGAGCGCGGGATGGCCATGCCCGAGTCCGGAGGCCGTCCATGTCGCGCTGAGGTCGAGCAGACGTCGGCCTCCGGGTTCGATGAGCCAGCACCCTTCTCCTGCTTCGACTTCGAGGGGGAAGAAGCGCAGCTTTTCGACGCCCGCAATGACGCGGGCGTCGCGTTCGGCCAGGGTAGGCACGTCAGTCATGGACAACTCCATCTCGAGACTCGGCCCGCTGGTGGTTCGCTGCGGTTCACCGAGCACAGAGGGCTTGCAAGCTCCGCTCCCACCGACGATCGGGCCGCACCGCTTCCGCACCTGCGTGACCTCAGGTTCCTCGTCTGTCGCCGAACCTCTCGGCAACTCGTGTGTCTCGGTGGAACTGTCGGCCGGCAGCGCTGCCGCTGCATCTACCGAACGTGGACGACAGGGCTGCGTGGTGAACGACGGGGGGCGCGTTCTGCGAAGCCCGTGCGGTGCGAACTGTTTCGGGTGATCATTGATCGAGCGATCCCCTTCTACTCTGACGAAGAGGGCACTCGCTTTGTAACGGACGTTACTGCAATGCGTATTTGGCTGCAAGAATGAAATGCAGGTTATTGTGCGTGCGTCGTCTGTGGGGAACTGTCCGGGGCCTCAGTGATCTGGGTGGCCACCAGGCAGTCGGGTCTCGTCCAAGGCCTTGATGTGGCGGAGGCCCGTTTCCCCGAGTGCCTCGGCCACGGCGGAGATGAGGGTGTCCGCGACAGCCATGGCGCCGACCAGCGAGTCGAACCGGCCCTGGCACTCGACTCTCGCCAGCAGGACCACCTGCGCGTCTTCGCTGGCCGGGGAGAGCCACCGGTCGGTGAAGAGCACGATGGTCGCGCCTCGTCGCCTCATTTCCTTCACCGCTCGGACGGTCGCGTCGTCGTAGCGTCGGTAGTCGAACGCGATGAGCACGTCGGACTTGCCGCTGGACTCCACCAGGTTTCTGGTCGTCAAGTCATCGCTGCCCAGCCACACCACATCGCGACGCAGAAGCAGCAGGTGAAAGTAGAGGTAGTCGGCCAGGGCGCGGCTGAATCGGCCGCCGAGAACATGCACTGACTTCCGCGGATCGGCCAGCAGCGCTGAGGCTCGCTGAAGATCTTCGACGGAGAGGTCGTTCAGCGTCTCGGTGACCAGCCGGGCGGCGTCGGCAGCCGCGTGGGGTACCGCAGTCCCATGCGGGTACTGTTGCAGAGGCGAGCCCAACGGCTCATCCACCTCACGCAGGAGACTCTTCTGCAGGTCGGGAAAGCCGCTGAACCCTAGTTTTATGGCGAAGCGGACCACAGTGGGCGGACTGACGGCCGCCTTCTCGGCAAGTACAGCGACCGTGTCGAGACCTGCTGCTGGGTAACTGGCGAGCAGCGCCCGGGCAACCTTGCGTTCGCTGGCACTCAGCTTGCTCATCCGGCTGCGGATCCGGCTGGATACCCGATGCTCTTGGTCGGAATCGTCTGTCATGCTGCGGCAAAGCCTCCCTTGACCGTTGCTGCTCGCCCCGTACAGCGGGCCTGTGGTGATGGGCAGGAGTTTATGGGTGTCTCATCAGGCTGCCCCGCCTTGGCCGTTGCCCCATGATGTCACCGATGCATCATGGCGGGTCCGACCCGCCGCAGCGGCGAGATAGCCGGCGAGAAGTGCATAGGTGACGTCACGAACCGCTCTGTCGGTGGGCAAGAACCCGCCGGAGTGCAAGCGGCTGTCCTCCGGGTTGCGGCAGGCGCTCCCGTTGTCGACGCCCACGAACATCATCAGGCTGGGCATCTGTCCACTGTAGAAGGCGAAGTCGTCAGACCCGGCGGAGCGCATGTCACGTACGACCGTAGAGCCCAGGCTCTCCAGTTGCCGTGCAGTGCGGTTGGCAAGCGCGGGATCGTTGTGCAGGGGCGGCTCGCCCTCGGTGATCGTTACCTGGGTCGCGCATCCGTAAGCGCCGGCCATTGCGACGCATAGCTGGGTCAGCTCCTTTGCCAGAGTGGCACGGTCGGCAGCTGAGTCGGCCCTGATCGTTCCATACGCTGTGGCACGGTCCGGAATGACGTTCGTTGTGGTTCCGCCCTCAAGGCGTGTCACTGCCACAACTGCAGTAGCGGTGGGATCGATGTGGCGACTGCGCAGGCTCTGCACTGCTGTCACGATGTGGGCCAGCGCTGCGATGGGATCCTTTGTCGTATGGGGATAGGCGGCATGGCCACCTTGGCCGGTGACGGTGACAGAGAACTCGTCACTCGAAGCGTTGACTGTCCCGGGAGTGCAGGCGGTCACACCTGCAGACAGCTGCGGTTGCACGTGTGCGGCGATGACCGCGGCGCAGCCGGTCGGCAGCGAGCCGCTCAGCAGCACGTCCCTGGCGCCGGAGGGCGCGGTCTCCTCCCGGGGCTGCAAGATCGCTGTGACCGGGGCAGGACCGCCGGTCACAGCCAGCGCGCGCAGCAGGCAGGTCAAAGCCGCCAGGTGCACGTCGTGGCCGCAGGCATGCATCACCCCAGGGCGTGTGGAAGCCCAGCCGACGCCGGTTGTCTCAGTGACCTCGAGCGCGTCCAGTTCCGCGCGAACCGCCACCGGGCTGCCCGAGGCGCCGGGAATCGGCAGGTGCACGATGGCTCCGGTATCCGCCACGGCAGACACCTGGCCGCGAGGGGAGTCGTCGGTGACCGCGGCGACAACAAGGTCACGTGTGACCTCTTCCGCGCCGGAAATACGCGGATCCGCATGGATGCGCTGCCTGAGTCGTACCGCTGCGGGAAGTTCTGCTTCAATGGCGGCCGTGACCCGGGCGAGGTAGCCGGTGGCCGGCTGTGTGCGAGAAGTCGTCACTGCGTTCCCTCGATGCCGTAGAGGCGTGCGGCGTTTTCCCGACCGATCATGGTTGCGATGCGATGCGCGTCCTGGACCGACATCTCCCTGTCAGCGACCCAGGGCTTCATGGCCCGGATCATGCCCCGCCGCCACAAAGCCGCTCCGAGATGGTGCAGTTCGGCCGGGCCCACGGCATCCGAGGAGAAGAGGATCTTGGCGAACGGCGCCAGTTCCAGGGATTCAGCAATGACCGCATGCGACCGCAGACCGGTGTAGTTGGTACCAAGGCCCACATCGAAATAGACGTGAGGGAAAGACTGGGCGAGGTAGCCGGCGTTGCGGTGGTAGGGGTAGCAGTGCAGCAACAGCAGGTCTACGGCATGCGGTTCGACCAGCTTGATGAAGCGGGTCAGCAACAGTGGATCGCAGCGGTGCAGTTCGAGGTCGGGATCGCCGTACCCGGAGTGCAACTGAATGGGCAGGCCCCTTTCCACCGCCGACCACAGCAGGAATCGCAGCAGTACCGGATCAACGACGCGTACCGAGCTGTCCTCGCCGCTGCGCAGGAGGTCGCCCGCGGCGCGGACTGCCTCCGCGACGGAGGGAAAGGAGGGATCGAAGTCGAACCCGAACCGGTAGGCGACGATGCTCTTGACGCCAACGGCGTTGGCGGTGCGCTCGTGCAGGACCTGGGGAAAACTGCGTACCGCCTTCTCGGCCGAGCCGGTTTGGCGAAGCAGCTCTTCGAACACGGTCTCCAGCCGGACCACCTCGTGCACCGGGCGACCCGACAGTTGGCTCATTTCCTCAACGCCGAGGATCCCGTCCGAGGACAGGCCGGTCTCCACCACATAGGTCTCTGTGAACGATCACGTAATTCCCCGGCCCTGGCGTCACGTAATTCCCCAGGTCCTGACCTCGTCCATGTCTACTTGATCGAGGGCTTGTTTGTCTT
>NZ_JBEPAP010000045.1:49115-77333 GCF_040298665.1 Streptomyces sp. NPDC001508 | reverse complement strand
CCCGTCGAACATGTCCGTCTCGTCCTTGTGCACGGTGATCGCGCGGTACGACTCGGGCAGCGGCAGGGCGGCGAAGTCGGCGGACGTGGCGTCCGACGACTGGATCGCGGCCAGGATGTCCTTCACGGTCACGGTGTTGCCTCCTGCGGTGAACGCCCTGAGGGCGGGGCGCTGAGGGGTGCGTCGGTGTGCTGCTGCGGGCGGGGTGGAGAGGAGCCGTCGGTTCGGCCAGGTGGTGCTTCGGCAGCGCTTTGTGGCGCGGGAGGTTGCCTGTGACGCAGGCGTCCGGGCGCGCGAGCCAGCGGCTTGCGGGGACAGCCGGTGTGCGTACGGTCGTCGCACTCCGGCCGCCCGGACATCTTCACCGTATGACACCGCGTGTCAGGCGGCAAGGCACTGAGTGCCATAACATGCTCTCAAATGAAATCTTTACCTAACAAATGAGCGATGATCGATCGAACCGCCCATGAAATCTGCTGGAAATCGGGCCCACACATGGCAAAACGGCCACCTCGCGGGTGGCCGTTCTCCGGGGGACGCCGCGGATCAGCGCTCCTTGAGCGCCTGCTCGATGGTGCGCATGACCTCGTCCAGCGAGGCGTCGGTGCGGGCCACCGTCACCAGGACCTCCCCCTGCGTGGACAGGGCCACGGGAGCGGCGGCGGAGGCGGGCCGGGACGCGGTGCCGCGGCCGGCCCCGATCCCGGTGCCGAACGTCTTGCGGACGATCGCGAAGGCGTGGTCCAGCTGGGCCTCGACATCGCCCTGGCCCTCGGCCCGCAGCCAGCGCCTGAGCACATGGTTGTGGGCGGTGACCACGGCGGACGCGGCGACCTCCGCCAGCAGCGGGTCGTCGTTGGCGTCGTCGTCGTGCGCGTGCTCGTCGAAGTGGCCGAGGAGATAGCGGGTGAACAGGCGCTCGTAGCGGGCCACCGACGCGATCTCCGCCTCGCGCAGGGTGGGCACCTCGCGGGTGAGCCGGTAGCGGGCGACCGAGATCTCCGGCTGGGCCGCGTACATCCGCATGACCTCCTTGATGCCGCGGCACACGGTGTCCAGCGGATGCTCGTGCGCGGGGGCCGCGTTGAGCACGGCCTCCGCCCGGACCAGCGTGTCGTCGTGGTCGGGGAAGATCGCCTCTTCCTTGGAGCGGAAGTGCCGGAAGAAGGTGCGGCGGGCGACCCCGGCCGCGGCCGCGATCTCATCGACGGTGGTCGCCTCGTACCCCTTGGTCGCGAACAACTCCATGGCTGCGGCCGCCAGTTCCCGGCGCATCTTGAGCCGCTGGGCGGCGGCACGGGAGCCGGTGGCACGCTCCGGAGCGTCGGGCGTAGCCGGTGTACGTGAGGACTTGGCGGGCTGGGACATGCCCCGAACGTACTGCATGTGCGCAGCTTGGCGCGCATGACCGGGGTTTCCCCCGCCCCTGGCGGGCGGGGGAGGTACGGCCGGGCCGAGCAGTCCGCCCCAGGCGTCGGGCCCGGCCCTTGCACCGCGCCCGGTGAACCCGTCGCCGGGATGCTCAGCGGCGGGCATACTCGCGGAAGCCGCGGCCGGTCTTGCGGCCGAGGCAGCCCGCGGCCACCAGATGCTCCAGCAGCGGGGCCGGGGCCAGCCCCGGGTCGCGGAACTCGCGGTGCAGCACCTTCTCGATCGCCAGGGAGACATCGAGCCCGACCACGTCCAGCAGCTCGAAGGGGCCCATGGGATAGCCGCCGCCCAGCCTCATCGCCGCGTCGATGTCGTCCAGGGAGGCGTAGTGCTCCTGCACCATCTTGATCGCGTTGTTGAGGTACGGGAAGAGCAGGGCGTTGACGATGAAGCCGGCCCGGTCGCCGCAGTCCACCGGGTGCTTCCTGACGGTGGCGCAGACCTCGCGGGCCGTCGCGTGCACGTCGTCCGCCGTGAGCACGGTGCGCACCACCTCGACCAGCTTCATGGCCGGCGCCGGGTTGAAGAAGTGCATCCCGACCACGTCCTGCGGGCGCGAGGTGGCGCGGGCACAGGCGATCACGGGCAGCGACGAGGTCGTGGTGGCGAGGACCGCGCCCGGCCTGCAGACCTTGTCCAGCGTCGCGAACAGCTGCCGCTTGACCTCCAGGTCCTCGGCGACCGCCTCGATCGCCAGGTCGACGTCGGCGAAGGCGTCGCAGGAACCGGCCGGGGTGATCCGGTCCAGGGTCCGGGCCGCGGCCTCGGCCGTCAGCCGGCCCTTGTCGACGGACCGGGAGAGCGAGGCGCCGATCCGGGCTCTGGCGGCCTGCGCCTTCTCCTCGCCGCGGGCGGCGAGCACCACGTCGTATCCGGCCTTGGCGAACACCTCGGCGATGCCCGAGGCCATGGTCCCCGAACCGGCGACACCGACCGAGCGGACCGGGCGGCCCGGGGTGAGGAAGGCGCCCTCCAGCGGGGTCACCGCGTCCCGCACCGCCGTGGCGCTGCCCGGGGCCTCGTACGTGTAGAAGCCGCGGCCCGACTTGCGGCCGGTCAGGCCCGCCTCGCTGAGCTGCTTGAGGATCGGCGCGGGGGCGTGCAACCGGTCGTGGGAGGCGGCGTACATGGCCTCCAGGATGGTGCGCGCGGTGTCGATGCCGATGAGGTCGAGCAGGGTCAGCGGGCCCATCGGCAGGCCGCAGCCGAGCCGCATCGCGGCGTCGATGTCCTCGCGGGAGGCGTACTTCGCCTCGTACATCGCGGCTGCCTGGTTGAGGTAGCCGAACAGCAGGCCGTCCGCGACGAAGCCGGGACGGTCGCCGACCGCGACCGGCTCCTTGCCCAGCTCGACCGCGAGGTCCGTGACGGCGGCGACGGCCTGGGGCGCCGTCAGCACGGACGAGACGACCTCGACGAGCCGCATCGCGGGCGCCGGATTGAAGAAGTGCAGGCCGAGCACGCGCTCCGGGTGGGCCGAGTCGGCGGCCAGCCGGGTCACCGACAGCGCGTTGGTGCCCGTCGCCAGGATCGTCTCCGGCCGCACGATGCCGTCCAGTTCGCGGAAGACCTGCTGCTTGATCTCGTACGACTCCGGGACCACCTCGATGACGAGGTCCGCGTCGGCCGCGGCCCGCAGGTCGGTGCAGGTGCGGACCCGGGCGAGGGCGTCAGCCCGCTCCGGCTCGGTCAGCCGCCCGCGCAGCACGGCCCGCGCGGTGGCGGCCTCCAGGGCGGCGCGGGCGCCGGCGGTGGCGGCCTCGCTGATGTCGATGCCGATGACGTGGCGGCCGGCCTTCGCAAGGACCTCGGTGATGCCGGTGCCCATGGTGCCCAGGCCGACGACGGCGATGGTGTCGAGCGGGGACGGAGAGGTGTGGGACAGGGGAGTGGCCATCGCGGGACTCCAGAGATGAATGAGGGTGACGACTGGGGACACGCCCCGCGCCCCGGAGGGCGCACCGGGCGCGGAAGGGAGTGCGGGCGCGGAGGGGAGTGCGGGTGATGTCGGGCTGCGGGCGCATACGCCCAGTGCCGTCGCCGCGGGCGGACGCGCCCGGGGGAGCGGCTGAGACCGACCGGCTCTGTCCCGAAGCCGGGTCGTACTGCGGTACACGGGGTACCGAACCGACCGACGCCCACGACGGCTGCGTCACCAAACCGTCGCGAGCGGGCGCGAGCGGGTAACTCGCTCGTCTGAGCCTAACCGGTGAGTAACGAGCACGCCAGCCCCCGTCGAAGACGGTGACTGTGGAGACCGCGTCCACCATGCTCCAGGACGCGGTGACCAAGCTCTGCCCGGACGGCGGTTGTCTCGAAGAGGCGCCGCGGAGGAAGGGCATCGCAGCCGAACCCAGCTATCCGCGCGGGGCTCCTCGAATGCTGAGCGTCAGGCCGGGGCCGGGTCCAGGAGCAGAGAGTCCAACACGGCCGCGGTAGCGGTGGGGTCCGTGGTGTGGTGCACGGTGCGGATGCCCAGGGCCTCGGCGGGCGGCAGGTTTTCCGGGTGGTCGTCCACGAACACGCACTCCGGGCCGGACAGGCCCAGGGCATCGAGCGCACGCTGGTAGATGAGCGGGGACGGTTTCCTCACGCCTTCCAGCTCCGACAGGATCACCGCGTCGAAGGAGTCCGCCCACATGCCCTTGTCCTCGTACGGGTTGTAGGGCTCGATCCCGAACGAGTTGCTGAGCATGGCGACCTTGATGCCGGCCGCGCGGGCCCGCTCCGCCGCAGCGACGATCTGCGGCTCGGGGCGCAGGTTGGCCAGGGCGCGCTGCATCAGGTGGGTGGGGTCAATGCCGAGGATGCCGCCGATGACTCTGTTCCAGTCCTCCTGTGTGGCCTCCCCGACCTCCAGCGCTGCGTAGATCGCGACGCCGTCGGGGTGCTCGCTCAGGGCAGCGAAGTAGGCGCCGGGTGTCAGTCCCTCCGACCTCTCGAATGCCTCCCCGTTCAGTCTCATGCGGGTGGTGAGCACACCGCCGAAGTCAAGGATCAGGCCACGGTATGGGGCTGGCAAAGCGGCCTCCTTGTTGCTCAGGTCGGTCAGTACTACCCCGGATGCCGAGCCGTAGGCGCGCACGACGAGTCCGGGGTAGACGCGGTCCGCGAGCCTGGCCGCGCGGACTCCGGGGGCGGACGCGGGGGCCTGTTCGGGTTTCCGGCCCAACAGGGACTTGAGGACAGCATTGAACGGGAGCGTGCCGTAGCAGAGCAGCAAGTTGGGGCCTTGTGAGAGTTGGTGCCAACGGCCATTGGCTTGCTGCTGCGCGTCTACTTTGTGCGCCTTCCCTTCGGCGTAGGTTCCGGCTACTGGTGCAGTGGATCCCGCAGCATCGTGGCGAAAACGGGTGAGTCGTCGAACGGCTGTTGCTCGCCGATGTCCCGATACCCCCAGGACTCGTACACCGCTTTCAACCGTCCGTCGGAGCGGCTGGGGTCGACCAGGAGCGTGGCGCGCTCTTCGTCGCGCTCGGAGAGAAGGTGCTCGTGCAACGTACGTGAGGCTCCCGCACCCGCGGTGCCGCGATACCCCTCGCGGACGAGAACTTCCTGTACTGCGAATGTGCGGCTGCCTGTTTCCCGGGTGAAGTCGTCCGGCGGGGGCTGCCGCATACTGGACCACCACAGCGATCCGGGGGCGAGCGGCCCTCCGAAGATGTAGCCGGCCGGCTCATCGCCGTTGAAGGCGATGACGGCTTCCCAGCCTTCCCGGGAGGCATAGCGGGTCAGGCGCTCGTCGAACCGGTCCACAGCGTTGAATGGGCTGTCCATCAACCCGAACTGGGTTCGGACTTCCACGTGGACATCGAGGAAGACCTGTCGGTACTTCTCCACGTCGCTGGTGCGGAGCAGTACCAGGGAGCCGGCGTCAGTCATGCGACCACCGTTCGACAGTGGGCCCGCCAGTCGCGGGCCTCGAGGTTATGGGGTGCGAGGGTGGTGACCTGCTCGGTGAAGCCGTCCAGGAGACCGCGGACGCGGGCGTGCCTCATCATGTCCTCGGGGAGGCTCTGGGCAGTGCCGATCGCCTGTTCAAGATCTCTCTGGCCGAGTTGCGCGATGGCGAGATGCGCGTGTACGAGTGCGCTGTTGCGTTTGAGGTCCGGCCGCAAGTACGCGAGGCTGCGGTGCGCATGCCTCTCGGCGTCAGGCCACTGCCTCAGGTGCATGCGCGCGACCATCGCGAGGTGGTCAAGTTCGGCTTGATCGTAGAAGCTGATCCAGCTCGGACGGTGCTTGTTCGGGTCGGCACGGTCCAGTGCCTTCTGGGCCAGGTCCACATAGCGTATGGCGCTTCTGCCGTCGCCGAGCGCGGCCTGGCTGACCGCTAGGCGGGACATCGCCAGCGAGGAGAACAGCGGGTCGCGTCGGGTGATGGGGGACGCCTGCCGGATCGCCGCAGCGCGAGTCCGGTACTGCGGTCTGGGCGCGCTGACCGACGAGGTGATGATCCTTGTCTCCGAGAGCCTGAGGCGTGCCGCGCCCTGGACGTGCCGATGCTGGAGATGCCCATGGGCCTGACGGTCGACGAGCGTGTCCAGTGGACCGTGAAGCGCGTTGGCGACATGGGGCTGCTCGCGGCCTGATCCCCGCTAGAGTCCCCTACCGGTAAGGCGCCCCACCGGTAAGGACGAAGCACAGTGCCCCAGCAGCCCGTGAACGACGTGATGCTCATTCTGGAGCGCAACGGCGCAGTGTGCCTCGCCGAACGGCAGGGCACCGGCTACGCCGACGGGATGCTGAACCTCCCCTCCGGCAAACTCGACGACGACGAGGACGTGTTCGACGCCGTACGGCGCGAAGCGCTGGAGGAGATCGGCGTCACCGTCGAGAGAGACGCCCTACGGATCGTGCACGTCATGCACTTCCGGAACCCCGAGGGCGAGCCCCGAATCGGCTGGTTCTTCGTCGCCCGGCACTGGGAAGGCGAGCCCCGCAACATGGAGCCCCACAAGTGTGCGGGCCTGTCCTGGCATGCCGGTGACCACCTGCCGGACAACACCGTCCCGTACAACGCGCTGGGCATCGCCCACTGGCTCAAGGGCGAACCATTTTCCGTGCACGGATGGTAGAAGACCCGCTGAGCGCGACGTGCGACAGATCACGGCCGTTGATGTTCGGGCTGTGAGGGAGATCCGCCGAGGTTCCCCCGCGAGGGGCGCGGGGAACCGCGCGGCCGACCACGGTGCTGTCGCAGCCGAACGAGGACATGGCATGCCCGCTCGTAGCGGAATGCTCGGTTCGTCATGTGGGCCCCCGGGGTCGCACCATGCCCCTAACCTGGACGCGTGGACGAAGAGTTGCGATCACTCGCCGAGCGCTTACGGCAGGAGTCACGCGGAGCGGCCGCGTACCAGCGGCTGGTCGCGACGGACGACCCCGACGAACTGGCGGAGGTGCTCGTCGCGGCCGGACAGCCGCTGTGGGCCAGGGAACTGGCCGCGTTCCGGCTGGGCGTGGCGGGCGACCGGCGGGCATTCGAAGCCCTCGTGCTGCTGCTCAACCACCGCGACCCGGCGCGCTGTGCCTCCGCCGCCCACGCCCTCGCCCGGCTCGGCGACCCGCGCACGGCCCGTGCCGCCGCCGCCCTCGCCACCAACGAACTGCGCGTCGCCTACGCCCTGCACCCGGTCCGGCTCCTGGTGGAGCTGCGCGCCCCCGAGTCCGTGCCCGCGCTGATCACCACCCTGGAGCGGCGGCTGCACCCGCACGACCCTTACCACCGGGTGGCCCTCGCCTGTGTGGAGGGCCTGGGCGAGCTGGGCGACCCCCGGGCCAGGACCGTCCTCAACGAGGCCCTGGCCCACCCGGCGCTCGCCGACCCCGCGGCACACGCCCTGACCCGGATCCCCCCACAGGGCTGACGCCCGGTCAGCCGACGTAGCGGCACGGTCACTCGGTCACCACCGCGAACGCGTCTATCTCCATCAGGAACTCCGGGCGTACCAGCGCGGAGACCTGGACGGCGGAGGCCGCTGGGAGGCGGTCGTCGGGTATGTGGGCCGCGCGGGCCGTGCGGATCGCGGGCATGTGGGCCATGTCCGTGACGAAGTAGGTGAGTTTGACGACGTCCCCGAAGTCCGTGCCGGCGGCGGCCAGGCAGCGCCGCAGGTTCTCGAAGACCTGGCGGGCCTGGGCCACCGGGTCGCCCGCGCCGACGAGTTCGCCGTCCCCGTCCAGCGGGAGCTGGCCGGAGACGGCGACGAAACGGCCGGTGGCGGCCACGACATGGGTGTACTGGGCGGCGGGCGCGACCCCGTCGGGGGCGGGGATCCTGATCGGCTCACTCATGCGTCCATGGTGGACCACGGGTGTGACAACGCCCCGCGAGGCCGCGGGGATCGCGCGGTGCTCAGCCGCGGAAGCCGAGCAGACCGTGCAGGGCCGAGCCGCGGGAGGTGGTGGACGCCTCCTTGGTGCGCAGCGGCTTGGGGTCGGGTGTCCGCTCGCACACCGCGTCGGCGGCACCGCCGCCGCGTGGGACCGTACCGTCGGTCAGATAGCGGGCCAGGTGCTCGTCGAGGCAGGCGTTCCCGCTCAGCGTGATGCCGTGGTTCCCGCCGCCCTGCTCGACCACCAGGCTGGAGCCCGCCAGCAGACGGTGGACCGTGACACCGCCCGCGTACGGGGTGGCCGCGTCGTCGGTCGCCTGGAACAGCAGCGCCGGCGGCAGTTCGCCGTTGGCGATGTTCACCGGCCGCAGGGTGCCGGTGGGCCAGAAGGCGCACGACGCGTTGTACCAGGCGTTGTTCCAGGCCATGAACGGCGACTTCTCGTAGACCGCCCAGGTGTCCCGGTGCCAGCGGTTCCAGTCGCGCGGCCAGGAGGCGTCACGGCACTGCACCGCCGAGTAGACGCTGAAACCGTTGTCGCCGGACCCGTCGACGGCCCCGAAGTCGTCGTACGCCTCGATCAGCGGACCGGTCTTCCTGTCGTTCACGTACGCCGCGAACGCCTCGGCGAGATGGGGCCAGTAGCCGTTGAAGTAGCCGCCCGGCATGAAGGTGTCCTCCAGCTCCGCGGCACCGACCTTGCCGCCCGCGGGCCGCGCGGCCAGCGCCGCCCGCATCGCGTACCACTTGGCCTCGACCGCCTCCGGGTCCGTACCGAGCCGGTACGCGGAGTCGTGCCGGGCGATCCAGGCCATCAGGGCGCGGTGACGGTCGTCGAAGGCGTGGTCCTGGTTGAGGTTGTCCTCGTACCAGACGCCGGTCGGGTCGACGATCGAGTCCAGCACCAGACGCCGCACCCGCTGCGGATACAGCTTCGCGTAGACCGCGCCCAGGTAGGTGCCGTACGAGTAGCCGAGGTAGTTGACGCGCTGCGCGCCGAGGGCCTGCCGGATCACGTCCAGGTCCCGCGCGGCGCTCACGGTGCCGATGTGCGGCAGCACGTCCGCGTACTTCTTGCCGCAGTCCGCGGCGAAGGCCCGCGCGCGGGCCAGGTTTGCCCGCTCGATCGCGGATGTGCTCGGCACCGAGTCGGGCCGCACCGCGTCGAAGTGGCCGGGCCGGCAGTTGAGGGCGGGGGTGCTCCTGCCGACGCCGCGCGGGTCGAACCCGATGACGTCGTACTGGGCCGCCACCTTCTTGGGCAGCGCGGACGCGACGAAACCGGCGAGCCTCAGACCGCTGCCACCAGGGCCGCCCGGGTTGACCAGCAGCGGGCCCTGGAAGGCCTTGGCGGTGTGCGGGATCCGGGAGAGCGCGAGCGTGATCTGCCTGCCCTGCGGGTGCGCGTGGTCGAGCGGGGCCTTGAGGGACGCGCACTGGAGCGCCGGGTAGTCGGTGGTGCCGCACTTCTTCCAGGTGAGCTTCCTGGCCGGAGCGGCCGGAGCGGCCGGAGCGGCCGGAGCGGCCCGAGCGACAGAAGCGGCGGAAGCGGCAGGGCCGGCGGCAACGGCCTGGACGCCCGTGGCGGTGTGCCGCGGGCTCGCGCCGGCGGGCACGGCCGTGAGCGACCCGGCCACGACGGCGGCGGCAGCGCACAGCACGGCAGCGCGTGTTCTCATTGCGTCCTTCCGGGACGGGGAGGTCGGAGCCGCGAGGGTCGCGGTCCTCGCCGCATCGTCCCTAAGCGGGCGCCCGGAAGAACCTGTTCTGGTGATAGTTGACCCGATTGGGTCGCGGGATGCGCTCGAACGCTCACAGATCGCTGCGCTCGAACGCGCTCAGACCGCTGCCCTCGAACGCACTCAGACCGCTGCCCTCGAACGCACTCAGATCAGCGTGAGTTGCACCGGCTCGGCCGGCTCCGCGCCGTGGGCCGGCGGCAGCTCCGGCTCCGGCGGCCGGACGCGGCGCGGCATCCCCGCGCGCGTGGGGCCGATGC
Source organism: Streptomyces sp. NPDC001508 (assembly GCF_040298665.1). Lineage (NCBI taxonomy): Bacteria > Bacillati > Actinomycetota > Actinomycetes > Kitasatosporales > Streptomycetaceae > Streptomyces > Streptomyces sp. NPDC001508. The sequence continues at coordinate 67,565 of NZ_JBEPAP010000045.1, read as the reverse complement.
CGTACTCCCGGGCCAGCTCGTGCACCTGACGGGTGATCCGGCGCTGGTACCACTTCGGCGCGTACGCGCCCTCCGCGTACAGCCGCTCGTAGCGGCGCACCAGATGCGGGTGGTGCCGGCCGAGCCAGGCCATGAACCACTCCCGGGCCCCGGGCCGCAGATGCAGCACCAGCGGGGTGACAGAGGTCGCGCCGGCGGCCGCGATCGCCCGCACGGTGTCCCGCAGTTGGGCCGGGTGGTCGCTCAGGAACGGGATCACCGGCGCCATCAGCACACCGCAGCCGATGCCGTGCTCGCCGAGGGCGCGCACCACGTCCAGGCGGCGTTCGGGCGGGGGCGTGCCCGGCTCCACGGTGCGCCACAGACCGGGGTCGGTGAAGCCGACGGAGACGGAGATGCCGACGTCCGTCACCTCCGACGCCTGCTTGAGCAGGTCCAGGTCGCGCAGGATCAGTGTGCCCTTGGTGAGGATCGAGAAGGGGTTCGCGTGGTCGCGCAGCGCGGCGATGACGCCCGGCATCAGGCGGTAGCGGCCCTCGGCGCGCTGGTAGCAGTCGACGTTCGTGCCCATCGCGATGTGCTCGCCCCGCCAGCGCGCGGAGCCGAGCTGGCGGCGCAGCAGATCGGGCGCGTTCACCTTGACCACGATCTGGGTGTCGAAGCCGATCCCCGTGTCGAGGTCCAGATAGCTGTGGGTCTTGCGGGCGAAGCAGTACACGCACGCGTGCGAGCAGCCGCGGTAGGGGTTCACGGTCCATTCGAAGGGCATGCGTGAGGCGCCGGGCACCCGGTTGATGATCGAGCGGGCCCGGATCTCGTGGAAGGTGATCCCGCGGAACTCGGGCGAATCGAAGGTACGGGTGGTCACCGTGTCCGCGCCGAACAGGGCCGCGTCGGCCCGGCCGTGCGTCGGCCGGTCCGGCTCCACTGCGAGGTTCTCCCAGCGCATCACGCCTCCTTGGTAGCGCTGACCCCAGAATAGAACACCCGTTCGCATGATCGTGCAAGGGCGGTTCACGATCGCTTCGGGCCTCCCGATTTGGCCGCCGGGAACGGGGGTGGTTGGCTTGCCCCAACCCCGAGAACGAGGTCCTGGAGGAAGTCAATGGCGCAGGTCGAAGCCACTACGGAGCGGGTCGTCGCGGCGGACGCGGAGAAGGTGTTCGACGCCCTCGCCGACTACACCGGCACGCGCGCGAGGGTGCTGCCGGAGCAGTTCAGCGAGTACGAGGTGCGCGAGGGCGGCGACGGACAGGACACCGTCGTCCACTGGAAGCTCCAGGCCACCAGCAAGCGCGTCCGCGACTGCCTCCTGGAGGTCACCGAGCCCACCGACGGCGAACTGGTCGAGAAGGACCGCAACTCCTCCATGGTCACCGTCTGGCGGGTCACCCCGGCGGGCGAGGGCAGGTCCCGTGTCGTCGTCACCAGCACCTGGACCGGGGCCGGCGGCATCGGCGGCTTCTTCGAGCGGACCTTCGCGCCCAAGGGACTCGCCCGGATCTACGACGCGCTGCTCGCCAAGTTCGCCGCCGAAGTCGAGAAGTAGCCCAAGACGCCGGTGGCGAAGGGGCGTTGGCTTCCTCACCGGTTCGAGTGGATCTCCGAGTCGCCCGGCATGAATCCGTAACTCGTCGCGCTTGCTCGTAGTTGTCGCCCTTGCGCGGGACATGTGCGGCAGCGCGACGAGGGGAGCGATACGTGGGCGGGACGACTCTGGTGGAGCACGAGCCGGTGGCGGCACCTTCCGAGGTGCCGCTGCCGCCGCCCGCCCCCGCCCCCGAACTGAGCCGGAGGGGCGTCCGGCTGGTCTTCTTGGGGCTGATGCTCGCCCTGCTCCTCGCCGCGCTGGAGCAGATGATCGTCGCCACCGCGCTGCCCAAGATCGTCGGCGAGCTGCACGGCCTGGACAAGATGTCCTGGGCGATCACCGCGTATCTGCTCACGTCCACCGTGGGACTGCCGATCTACGGCAAGCTCGGCGACCTCTTCGGCCGCAAGGCCGTCTTCCAGTTCGCCATCCTCGTCTTCGTCATCGGCTCCGCGCTGGCCGGACGGGCGCAGAGCATGGACCAGCTGATCGCCTTCCGGGCCGTCCAGGGCATCGGCGCCGGCGGGCTGATGATCGGCGTGCAGGCGATCATCGCGGACATCGTGCCGCCCCGGGAACGCGGCCGGTTCATGGGCCTGATCGGCGCCGCCTTCGGCCTCGCCTCCGTCGCCGGACCGCTGCTCGGCGGCTACTTCACCGACCACCTGTCCTGGCGCTGGTGCTTCTACATCAACGTGCCCTTCGGTCTGGTCACCCTGGCCGTCATCAGCGTCGTACTGAAACTCCCCAAGCAGCGGGTGCGTGCCCGGCTCGACGTGCTCGGCGCGCTGCTGCTGGCCACCGCCTCCACCTGCCTGGTGCTGCTGACCAGTTGGGGCGGCACCGAGTACGACTGGGGCTCGCGCCAGATCCTCGGCCTCGGCGCGGGCGCCGCGGTGGCCACCGCCCTGTTCCTGGTCGCCGAGCACCACGCCGCCGAACCCCTCATCCCGCTCAGGCTGTTCCGGGACTCGGTGTTCACCATCACCGGGCTCGTCGGCCTCGTCATCGGCATCGCCCTGTTCGGCGCCGCCAGCTATCTGCCGACCTTTCTGCAGATGGTCGACGGGGCCACGGCGACCGAGTCGGGCCTGCTGATGCTGCCCATGATGGGCGGCATCGTCGGCGCCTCCATCGTCTCCGGACAGCTCATCAGCCGCACCGGCCGCTACAAGGTCTACCCCGTCCTCGGCGGGGTCCTCTCGGTGGCCGGGATGTGGCTGCTGTCCCGGCTGGAGATCGACACGCCCCGGCTGCACTACAGCATCTGGATGGCCGTCCTCGGCGCCGGCATCGGCATGGTGATGCCCGTTCTCATCCTGGCCGTGCAGAACTCCGTGCGCCCCGCCGACCTCGGCACCGCGACCAGCGCCAACAACTACTTCCGGCAGATCGGCGGCAGCGTCGGCGCCGCCGTCTTCGGCACCCTCTTCGCCGGCCGGCTCACCGACGCCCTGAGCGAACGCCTTCCCGCGCGGGCCGGCGCCCGGCTGCCGGACGCCGAATCGATCACCCCGCAGGTGGTCCACGCCCTGCCCCCGGCGCTGCGCGACGCCTACATCCGCGCCTATGCCGACGCGATGCCCCGGATCTTCCTCTATCTGGTCCCGGTGCTCGTGCTCGGCCTGCTCATCGCCTTCTTCCTCAAGGAGAAACCGCTGGTGTCCCACAACGCCCCCGTCACCGACCAGGAGACCGCGCAGGTGCACGCGACCATCCCGCAGGCCCGTTCGTCCCACGCCGCGGGCATCCCCGTCTGCGGCACGGTGCAGCACCCCGACGGCACCGTGGTGCCCCGCGCGGCCCTCACCCTCATCGATGTGGCCGGACAGCAGATCGGGCGGGGCGCGAGCGGCAACGACGGGCGGTACGCGCTGTCCACGCCGGGCTCCGGCGCATACGTCCTGATCGCCGCCGCGGGCGGCCACCAGCCGCAGGCCGTGTCCGTGACCGTCGGCGAGCGGCCGGTCGAACTGGACGTCGTCCTCGGCGGCGCGGGCCGCCTGGCCGGCTCCGTGCTCACCGCGGACGGCGCCCCGGTGCGGGACGCCAACGTCACACTGACCAACGCGCACGGCGAGGTCGTCGCCACCACCCGCAGCGGCCGCGAGGGCGGCTACGTCATCACCGAACTGGTCGCGGGCGAGTACACCCTCGCCGCCAGCGCGCCCGCCTTCCGGCCCGCCGCGCTCCCGGTCAGCGTGCAGGCGGCCCGGGAGACCCGCCAGGACGTCGAACTGGCGGGCGGCGCCGTGCTGCGCGGCACCGTGCGGGCCGGCGGCGGACGGCCCGTCGAGGACGCCCGTGTGACCCTGCTCGACGCGGCCGGCAATGTGGTGGACACGCTCACCACAGGCCCCGACGGAACGTTCCGGTTCGTCGATCTCTCCTCCGGCGAGTACACCGTCATCGCGGCCGGCTACCCGCCGGTGGCCACCGTCCTCCAGGTCGCGGGCGGCGGACGCACCGAGCGTGACCTCCAGCTGGGCCACGAGGACTGACCCGGCGCCCGGGGGCGCGAACCCACTCGTGCGCCCCCGGGACGCGCGTCTCGTGCGCCGGAGCGATCAAGCGGCGCCAATTCCGGCGTTGGCACACATCGCGACGGGGCGGCGCCGTACGGTGGTGACGGGCGGCACAGATCTTTGCGGAGCCGTGGGGAGAGGGGGCCTGGGCCATGGACCGTGGCACCGAGCGGGACGCACCTTTCAGCCGCGGGGCTGGTGACGGCGCGGCGGGCCGTATCCCGCTGGCCGTGGTCGTCGTCGACCGCGACGGCCTCGTGTCCCACTGGAGCACGGGCGCGCGGCGGCTGTTCGGCGCCGCCAAGGAGGAGGCCATCGGCCGCTCCGCGCTCGACCTGCTGCCCGTCACGGGAGCGCTCCCCGACGACGACGAGATCACCCCCTACGGGGCGTACGCCGGCTACGACGACGTCGGCCCCGGCCTGGAGTCCTCGCTCGACGGGCGGCTGAACTACCCCGCCGCGGGCCGCGCCCGCATCACTGCGCCGGACCGCGACCGCGTCGACGTGCTGTGGTGGGCGTACCCGCTGGTCGGCCCGGGCAGCGAGCGGCTGCTGGTGCTGGCCGCCGACGCGGACCGGCTGGGCCCGGGCGGCGGGGCCGGGACGGCGGCGTTCGAGCGGATAGCCCCCGGCTTCGCCCTGCACACCGACTTCCCCGGCGCCGACGAACTGGCCCGCCGGCTGCCCGAGATCCTGCCCAGCATGAGCGTCGGGGAGAGCGCCCGCATCGTCGCGCAGGTCCTCGAACTCGGCTACCCCATTCTGGAGTTCAGCCAGAACAACCGGGTGCCGGTGACCCCCGACTGGGGCGTGGCCCGGCGGACCGAGCGCCTGGCCCGGCGGGCCCGGGCGGACCGGGTCGCCGCGCAGGGCCTGCCCGTACCGGCGGAACTCGCCGACGAGGACGGTGAGGACCTGGAGTACGCCGCCGTCCGTGAACGCCTCGAATTCCTCAACGAGGTCAGCGGGCGCATCGGCACCTCCCTCGACCTGTCCCGGACCATCACGGAGGTCAGCAGGGCCGTCGTGCCCCGCTTCACCGACGTCGCCGGCACCTATCTGCGTGAACAGGTCGTCGCCGGTGAGGGCTTCCCCGACGGGGTGCCCGACACCACCACCATGTGGCACCGGGTGGCCGTCGAGCACACCGACGAACCCGGCCGCTGGGACGATGTCGTACCGGTCGGCGAGGCCATGCCGTTCCCGGCGCACACCCCGTTCTTCCAGTGCATGACCACCGGCGAACCCGTCCTCGTGCCGCGCATCAGCGAGGAGATGGGGCACGCCATCGCCTCGCAGTTCGAGAAACGCGACATCCGGCCCCTCATCAACAACCGCTCCATGCTGGTGGTGCCGCTGAAGGCACGCAACGTCGTCCTCGGCTTCATGATCCTGCTGCGTCACCCCGAGCGCGCCGAGTTCAACGACATGGACCGGGTCACCGGAGCCGAACTCGCCGCCCGCGCGGGCCTCGTGCTGGACAACGCGCGCATGTACACCTACCAGGAGAGCGTCGCCGAGACCCTCCAGGACAGCATGCTGCCGCATATCCCGCCGCGCATGGCGGGCTGCGACATCGCCACCCGGTATCTGCCCGGCACCCTGCTGGGCCGGGTCGGCGGCGACTGGTTCGACTGCGTCAAGCTGCCCGGCGCCCGCACCGCGCTCGTCGTCGGCGACGTCATGGGGCACGGCCTCAACTCGGCCGCGATGATGGGGCAGTTCCGCACCGCGGTGCAGACCATGGCCGCCCTCGACCTGCCGCCCGCCCAGCTGCTGCGCAACCTCGACGACCTCGCCCAACGGCTCGGTGACAGCTACCTCGCCACCTGCCTGTACGCCGTCTACGACCCGATCGAGAGCGAGCTGCTGATCGCCAACGCGGGCCATATCCCGCCGGTCCTGGTGCGCGCGGACGGCCGCAGCGAACTGCTCGACCTGCCGACCGGCGCCCCCATAGGCGTCGGCGGTGTGCCCTTCGAAGCGGTGCGGGTGCGGGTGGAGGCCGGGGACCGGCTGGTGATGTGCACCGACGGCCTCGTGGAGGTGCGCGGCGAGGACATCGGCGTGGGCCTCGCGACGCTCTGCGAGTCCGCGGCCCATCCGGCGGCGTCCATGGACGACGCCTGCGACACGATCATCCGCGCCCTCAACACGCGCGGCGGACGCAAGGACGACGTGGCCCTGCTGATGGCGCGGCTCAACGGCATCGCGCCCGAGGACGTCGCCGAGTGGCGGCTCGGTCTGGCTCCCGCCGAGGTCGGCCGGGCCCGCGCAGCGGTCCGCGAGCAACTGCACGCATGGGGCCTCGCCCGGCTCGCCGACAGCGCCGAGCTGATGGTCAGCGAGCTGGTCACCAACGCCGTACGGCACTCGCACAGCCGCCCCGTCCAGCTGCGGCTGGTGCGCGGCGCCACGCTGCTGTGCGAGGTGGACGACGACGATCACACCCTGCCGACCCTGCTGAGCGCCGGACCCGACGACGAGACGGGGCGCGGGCTGCGTGTGGTGAGCACGCTGGCCCGGGAGTGGGGCACGAGCCGTACGACCGCCGGGAAGACGGTCTGGTTCGAACTGACCTCACGGCGCGGCTGACCGCCCGCTCCCGGGGGGCGCGCGACGGGGTACGGGAACCGTGGGCGTGGTGAAGACGCGCGCCGTGCGCTTGTCGTCACGACCCGCGCACGATAGACCGTACGGGCCCGTCACACACGGCGGACGAGCGTCGCACCCTGGGGAGTTGGGCATGAGCGTGACGAGTCGGTACCAGGCGGCCTGGGAGGGTTTCTGGCGTGAGGCGCCGCACGAGCCGGGGGCGGTGTTCTGGGACGCCGACCCCGAACTGACGGCCAAGGTCCACCTGTCCCTGTGGAAACCGCATCTGACGGACCCCACCCTGCCGCTGATAGACCTGGGCTGCGGCAACGGCACCCAGGCCCGGTTCCTCGCCGATCGCTTCCCGCGCGTGCTGGGCGTGGACGTCGCCGAGGCGGCCCTGGAACACGCCCGGCGCGCCGACCCCGCGGGCCGGGCGGAATACCGGCTGCTGGACGCCGTCGACAAGAGCGACGCCGAGGCGCTGCACACGGAACTCGGCGACGCGAACGTCTATATGCGGGGTGTGCTGCACCAGTGCGAACCGGACGACCGCCGGCCGCTCGCGGACGCGCTCGCGACCCTCGTGGGGGAGCGCGGCCGGGTCTTCCTGGTCGAGCCGTCCGAGGCCGCCCGCCCGGTCCTGCGGGGTCTGGCCCAGAGCCCCGCGGGCCCGCCCCCGAAGCTCGCCCCGGTCTTCCGCCATGGCATAGAGCCCGGCGCGGTGGCCGACGACGCGGTGCCCGGGTATCTGCGCGCGGCCGGGCTCACCGTCCTGGCGAGCGGCGAACTGCCGCTCGTCACGACGCAGTCCGCTCCGGACGGCACCCGCATCGAGCTGCCGTCCCAGTGGCTGGCGGCCGGGGCACCCGCATGACACCCCCGCGCTCCGCTGCGGTGTGGCGCCTGGTCGCGCAGTTCCCCGCGCCCCTTCGCGGTTCGTTGTGGGGCGGCATGCGGTGGTGCGTCTGCGGGGGCGTTGTGGCTGGTTGTGCAGTCCCCCGCGCCGCTACCGCGACTCGTTGTGGGGGCCGTATGCGGTGATGCGTCTGCGGGAGGGGTGTGGCTGGTCGCGCAGCTCCCCGCGCTCCTTCGGGGCGGTGCCCGCACCCGCCCGGCGAGTACGCGTCCGGCCGTCTGTCCGGGGTCCTCGCGGGTAGGCCGCCGCGGGCCACGTGCCGGACCGGCCCGCGGTCTGTGCAAGACGGGCCGTCCCGGTGTCTCAGCGGCCGGGGGGCTCCGCGAGGGATGCGTGGGCGAGCAGGAGGCGGGCCAGGTCGCGGGCCTCGTCCGCGGTCAGCGCCGCCCAGGTGCCCGGCTCGCCGTCCCGGTCCTGCCCCACGTCCAGCGTGACCCGGCTGATCGGCTTCTCCGGTGAGGCCAGCCGCAGGCACTTCACCGCGATCCGCCGGCCGCAGGACGTCACGAAAAACGCGCCTCTGGCCGTGCCCGCCGAGCCCGGCCGCTCCTGACCTGTCATTACTCCCACGCCCTTCCCGGCCCGTCGTCGTTCTTCGAGGGGCCCCGCCGGTACCCGACAGGGTATGGACGACAGCGCCGGCCGGGGCCGGAATGTTCCCGAGCCACGGAGCATTCCGCGGCCCGCTCGTGGCCGGCCGGCTCGGCAGCGCGTAACGTGGCGCGGCATGAAGATCCTCATCAGTGCGGACATGGAGGGCGCGACCGGCGTCACCTGGCCGGCCGACGTGCTGCCGGGGACGCCGCAGTGGGAGCGGTGCCGGTCGATGTTCACCTCCGACGTCGACGCCGCGGTCCGCGGCTTCCTGGACGGCGGAGCCGACGAGGTCCTCGTCAACGAGGCCCACTGGACCATGCGCAATCTGCTCCTGGAGCGGCTCGACGAGCGGGCGCAGATGCTCACCGGACGGCACAAGTCCCTGTCCATGGTGGAGGGCGTGCAGCACGGGGACGTGGACGGCATCGCCTTCGTCGGCTACCACGCGGGCGCCGGCATGGAGGGGGTCCTCGCACACACCTATCTCGCCAACTCCATCACCGGGGTGTGGCTGAACGGCGTACGGGCCAGTGAAGGACTCCTGAACGCCCATGTCGTCGCCGAGTACGGGGTGCCCGTCGTCCTCGTCACCGGGGACGACGTGGCGTGCGAGGACGCGCTCGGCTACGCGCCGCAGGCGCTCAAGGTCGCGGTGAAGGACCATGTCTCGCGCTACGCGGCCGTGTGCCGCACGCCGGCCAGGACCGCCGCCGACATCCACACCGCGGCCAAGGAGGCCGCCACGCTCGCGGTGCGGCACGAACCGGTCCACGCGGGCCCGTTCACCATCGCCCTGGAGTTCGACGCCGAGCACCTGGCGCAGGCCGCCACCGTCGTGCCGGGCGTCGAGCGCACCGGCGAGCGCAAGGTGGCGTACACCAGCGGCACCATGTACGAGGGGATCCGCAGCTTCAAGGCGGTCACCACCATCGCCTCGGCCGCAGTGGAGGAGCAGTATGGCTGACGAGCGCGCGCTGGACGAGGTCGTCCGGTTCACCTCCGAGCTGATCCGGATCGACACCACCAACCGCGGCAATGGCGACTGCCGGGAGCGGCCCGCCGCCGAGTACGCGGCCGAGCGACTGGCGGGCGCGGGCCTCGAACCCACCCTGGTCGAACGCACCCCGGGCCGGACGAATGTCGTCGCCCGCGTCGAGGGCACCGACCCGTCGGCGCCGGCCCTGCTGCTCCACGGTCATCTGGACGTCGTCCCGGCGCAGGCCGACGAGTGGAGCGTGCACCCCTTCTCCGGCGAGATCCGCGACGGGGTCGTCTGGGGCCGGGGCGCCGTCGACATGAAGAACATGGACGCGATGATCCTCGCCGTGGTGCGGGCCTGGGCGCGCGAGGGCGTGCGCCCCCGGCGCGATGTCGTCGTCGCCTTCACCGCCGACGAGGAGGCCAGCGCGGAGGACGGCTCCGGGTTCCTCGCCGACCGGCACGCCCATCTCTTCGAGGGGTGCACCGAGGGTGTCAGCGAGTCGGGCGCGTACACCTTCCACGACGGCGCCGGACGCCAGATCTATCCGATCGCCGCCGGTGAGCGCGGCACGGGCTGGCTGCGGCTCACCGCGCACGGCCGGGCGGGGCACGGCTCCAAGGTCAACCGGGAGAACGCGGTGACCCGGCTGGCCGCCGCCGTCACCAGGATCGGCGAGCACGAGTGGCCGCTGCGGCTCACCCCGACCGTGCGTGCCGCCCTGGCCGAACTCGCCGCCCTGTACGGCGTCGAGGCGGACCTGGACGACGTGGACGGGCTGCTGCTGAAGCTCGGCCCGGCCGCCAAACTGGTGGAGGCGACGGTCCGCAACAGCGCCAACCCGACCATGCTGGAGGCGGGTTACAAGGTCAATGTGATCCCGGGCGAGGCCGTCGCCTTCGTCGACGGGCGGTATCTGCCGGACGGCGAGGACGAGTTCCGCGCCACCCTCGACCGGCTGACCGGACCGGACGTCGACTGGGAGTTCCACCACCGGGAGGTCGCCCTCCAATCGCCGGTGGACTCACCGACGTTCGCCCTGATGCGGGCCGCCGTGGAGGAGTTCGCGCCCGAGGGGCATGTCGTGCCGTTCTGCATGTCGGGCGGCACGGACGCCAAGCAGTTCTCCCGGCTCGGCATCACCGGCTACGGCTTCACACCGCTCAGGCTCCCCGAGGGCTACGACTACCAGGCCATGTTCCACGGGGTCGACGAGCGGGTGCCGGTGGAGGCGCTGCACTTCGGCGTCCGCGTCCTCGACCGTTTCCTGCGGACGGCCTAGCCGATGGGGGATCGCATGCGGACCATGGCGTACGGCTCCTGGCCCTCGCCCATCGACGCGGCCCTGGCCGCCGCGCACGACGGCCACCCCGAGTGGCTGGGCCTCGTCGGCGACGAGATCTGGTGGACCGAACCGCGGCCGCAGGAGGGTGGACGCCGGACTCTGGTGCGGCGCCCCGCCGACGGGGCGGAGGAGTCGCTGCTGCCCGCGCCGTGGAACGTGCGCAGCCGCGTCATCGAGTACGGCGGTCACCCCTGGGCCGGTGCCGTGCGCGAGGGCCGGCCGCTCGTCGTGTTCGTGCACTTCGCCGACCAGAGGCTGTACCGGTACGAGCCGGGCGGCGAACCGCGCCCGCTCACACCCGTCTCGCCGGTCGGCGGCGGACTGCGCTGGGCCGAGCCGCGGCTCGACCTGGAACGCGGCGAAGTGTGGTGCGTACTGGAGGAGTTCACCGGCGAGGGGCCCGGCGACCTGCGGCGCGTCGCGGCGGCCGTGCCGCTGGACGGCTCCGCCGCCGAGGACCGCGGCGCCGTGCGCGAACTCACCGCCGAACGGCACCGGTTCGTCACCGGACCCCGGCTCTCGCCGGACGGCCGGCGCGCCGCCTGGCTCGCCTGGGACCATCCGCGCATGCCCTGGGACGGTACGGAACTGATCGTCGCCGATGTCACGGCCGACGGCACCCTGCGCGGGGCGCGGACGGTCGCCGGGGGACCGGCCGAGTCCGTCGCCCAGGCCGACTGGGCGGCCGACTCAAGCCTGCTGTACGCGAGCGACCGCAGCGGCTGGTGGAACCTGTACCGCGACGGCACCCCGCTGTGCCCGCGCGAGGAGGAGTTCGGCGGGCCGCTGTGGAAGCTCGGGCACCGCTGGTTCGCCCCGCTGGACAGCGGACTGATCGCGGTCGTGCACGGCCGCGGCGCGAAGGCCCTGGGCACCCTCGACCCGGAGACCGGCGAACTGGCCGACGCGGTGGGACCCTGGTCCGAGTTCGAGCCGACGCTCGCGGCGCACGGCGACCGGGTCGTCACCGTCGGCGCCGGCCCGCACAGCGGGTACGAGGTCGTCGAACTGGACACCGGCACCGGCCGGGCCCGGGTGATCGGCGCCCCGCACACCGACCCGGTCGACCCGGCCCTGTACCCGCAGCCGCGGGTGCGCACCTTCGCCGGCCCTGGCGGACGCGAGGTGCACGCCCACATCCACCCGCCCCACCACCCGGGCGTCAGGGCACCGGACGGCGAACTCGCGCCCTATGTGGTCTGGGCGCACGGCGGGCCCACCGGCCGCGCCCCGCTGGTGCTGGACCTGGAGATCGCCTACTTCACCTCCCGGGGCATCGGGGTCGCCGAGGTCAACTACGGCGGCTCCACCGGGTACGGCCGCGAGTACCGGGACCGGCTGCGCGAGCAGTGGGGCGTCGTCGACGTCGAGGACTGCGCCGCCGTAGCCCTCGCCCTCGCCGAGGAGGGCACCGCCGACCCGGGCCGGCTCGCGATCCGCGGCGGCAGCGCGGGCGGCTGGACCAGCGCGGCCTCCCTGACGAACACGGACATCTACGCCTGCGGCACCATCGTCTACCCGATCCTCGACCTCACCGGCTGGGGCACGGGAGAGACCCACGACTTCGAGTCGCGGTACCTGGAGGGACTGGTCGGGCCGCTCGCCGAGGTCCCCGAGCGCTATGCGGAGCGGTCGCCGGCCGAGCACGCCGACCGGATCTCCGCGCCGTTCCTGCTGCTACAGGGCCGGGACGACGTGATCTGCCCGCCCGTGCAGTGCGAACGACTCCTCGCCCGGATCGCCGGGCGCGGGGTGCCGCACGCCTACATCGCCTTCGCGGGGGAGGGGCACGGCTTCCGGAAGGCCGAGACGCTTGTGCGCGCCCTGGAGGCCGAACTCTCCCTGTACGCCCAGGTGTTCGGGCTGGATGTGGCGGGGATCCAGAAGCTGGAGCTGGTGACGTGAGAGCACTCGTACGGCCGCCGCGGCTGGTCCCCGGGGCGCGGGTCGCGGTGGTCGCGCCGAGCGGCCCGGTGGCCGAGGAACGCCTCGCGGCGGGACTCGACATCCTGCGCGGCTGGGACCTCGACCCGGTCGTGCAGCCCCATGTGCTGGACCGGCACGGCCGGCTGGGCTATCTGGCGGGTACGGACGCCGACCGGGCCGCCGACCTACAGCGGGCCTGGTGCGATCCGGATGTGGCCGCGGTGCTGTGCGCCCGCGGCGGCTACGGCGCACAGCGCATGGTGGACCTGCTGGACTGGGCGGCGCTGCGGGCGGCCGGCCCCAAGGTGCTCGTCGGCTTCAGCGACGTCACCGTGCTGCACCAGGCGTTCGCCGCCCGGCTCGGCCTGGTCACGCTGTACGGGCCCGCGGCGGCGGGTGTCGACTTCGTCAAGAACCCGCGGACGCAGGACCATCTGCGGGCCACCCTGTTCGCCCCGGAGAGCGTCCGCACGATCGCCTCGGGCAGGCCCGCGCTGGTGCCGGGCCGGGCCCGCGGGGTCACTCTCGGCGGATGCCTGAGCCTGCTCGCCGCCGACGTCGGCACGCCGCTCGCCCCACCGGTCGCCCGGGGCGGCCTGCTGCTCCTGGAGGACGTCGGCGAGGCGCCGTACCGCGTCGACCGGCTGCTGACCCAGCTGGTGCGCTCCGGACGGCTGGACGGCGTGGCCGGGATCGGCCTGGGATCATGGGCCGGCTGCGGGCCGTACGAGCAACTGCGGGCGGTCTTCGCCGACCGCCTCGGCGGACTCGGCGTACCCGTCCTGGAAGAGATCGGGTTCGGTCACTGCGACGCGGCGCTGACGGTGCCGTTCGGTGTGACGGCCGAGTTGGACGCGACCGCGGGCACCCTGACCCTCGACGAACCGGCCCTGCGCTGACCGCGGGGGCCGGGCCACCGCAGGGGCGTAGGGTGGCGGGATGCCGCACAGCCAGTCGCGCTATCTCGCCGAGGGCCCCCGGGTGGGCATACGGCCCTTCACCCTCCGGGACGGCCCGGAGTTCACCGCCCGCGCCCGGCAGAGCAAGGACCTGCACCACCCGTGGCTGTTCCCGCCGCTCACCGACGCCGCGTACGCCGGGTACGCGGGCCGGCTGATCGAGGACCCGACGAAGGCCGGGTTCCTGGTCTGCGAGAAGGACGGCGGGGCCATCGCCGGGTTCATCAACATCAACAACATCGTCGGGGGCGGCTTCCAGTGCGGCGTCCTCGGATACGGCGCCTTCGCGCACGCGGCCGGGCGCGGGCTGATGCGCGAGGGTCTTGACCTGGTGATCGGGTATGCGTTCGGGCCGCTGCGGCTGCACCGGCTGGAGATCAACGTCCAGCCGGGCAACGCCCCCTCCATAGCCCTCGCCCGAGGCGCCGGGTTCCGCCTTGAGGGCTTCTCACCGGACATGATCTTCATTGACGGGGCCTGGCGGGACCATGAACGCTGGGCGATCACCGCCGAGCTGCGGGCTGCCGGTTGATCTCCACGGCGTCCTGAGACCCCTCCCCGGACTTCCGACACCCCGGCAACTCCTCCCGGACCGGCGAGGCCGAGACACCCCAACTGGACGGTTTCTGGGTGCACTTGAACGCCGATGCACTCGATCCCCCGGTCCCGCCCGCCGTCGCCGGCCCCGACGGCCTGCTGCCCGACGAACTCATCGCCCAGCCCGGCCCGTTGCTGGCCTCCCCGCGGTGCGCCGGCTTCAACCTCACCCTCTGCGACCGCGACCTGGATCCGGACGGCACGGCCTACGCCGTGGTCGCCGCCTTTGCGCAGTCCTGGCCGGTAGACCGGCTACGAGCTGCTGCGCAGCCTGCTGCCGGTCCGGGTACGGGACGGCTACGACCGGGCGTGCGCCGCGCCCTCTCGACGCGATCGTGGAGGGCGCGGAGGCGATCGGTCGGCTGTGGTGCCGGCTCAGCGATGAGCCGCTGCCCGCCCGCTACGACCTCCGCATGGGCCCGGCCACCCCCTGACGGCGGCCCGCCGTACCCGACCGGAAGCGTGCACCTGTCGTCGGGTGCCGCCGGCGGGCCGTGCTCGGTCAGGCGCGGTGGTCCACGTACTCGAACAGGGAACCGTCCGGGTGCATGGCGAGCAGATTGCGGCCCGCCGGGGTGGCCACCGGACCCGCCAGGACCTGCGCGCCGAGGTCCGTCAGCAGCCGGTGGGCCTCGTCCACGTCCTTGACCGCGACCGTCGCGGTCACCTTGCGCAGCAGCTCCAGCTCGGCCTCCGGGCCGCTCATCAGCAGGAAGGAGCCGACCGCGGCGACCCGCACGCCACCGCGTTCGGAGCGCACCGCACGGCCGCCCGTCAGACGTTCGTAGAAGGGGACCGCGGTATCGAGGTCGTCGACGCAGATGCGCAGCGAGGCGCCCAGAATCTCCATGCCCATGAGCCTAGTTGGGCCGCACGGCCGAGACGCCCGCTTCCCGCGATCACTCACCGTACCCGGCCACACCCTTCGCACGGCCGCCCATCGGACAGCGCACCCCGGCCTTACGCCCGAGGCCGCACCCCCGGTCACCGTGCGCCGGTCGCGGACCCGCGGGTTTGAGTGCGGCCCGCAGGGGGACGCGGAGGGCTCGGAACAGTCGTAACGCCGGAGGCCCACCGTGAGGCGACCCCGTATCGTGATCGTCGGAGCCGGTTTCGCCGGATACCGTGCGGCGCGTGCCCTGTCCCGGCGCGCCCGGCAGCGGGCCGACATCACCCTGCTGAACGCGACCGACTATTTCCTGTACCTGCCGCTGCTGCCCCAGGTCTCCGCGGGCGTCCTGGAGCCGCGCCGCGTCGCCGTCTCGCTGCCCGGCACCCTGCCCGACGTGCGGCTGGTGCTCGGCGTCGCGGACCGCGTCGACCTCGACGGGCGGGCCGTGCGCTACACCGACCCCGAGGGCCGCACGGGCACCCTCGACTACGACCGGCTGGTGCTCGCCGTCGGCAGCGTCAACAAACTGCTGCCGGTACCCGGTGTGGCCGAGCACGCGCACGGCTTCCGCGGCCTGCCCGAGGCCCTGTACCTGCGCGATCACGTGACCCGGCAGCTGGAGCTGGCCGTCGCCGACGATCCGCGCACCGCCGCCGCGCGCTGCACCTTCGTCGTGGTCGGCGCCGGTTACACCGGCACCGAGGTGGCCGCGCACATGCAGCGGTCCACCGCGGACCAGGCGCGCAGCAGGGTGCTGCCGGACGGGGTGCGGCCCCGCTGGCTGCTGCTGGACATCGCCCCGCGCGTCCTGCCCGAGCTGGACGAACGCCTCTCGCGCACCGCCGACCGCGTACTGCGGCAGCGGGGCGTAGAGGTCCGCATGGGCACCTCGGTGCAGGAGGCCACCCACGACGGGGTACGGCTCACCGACGGCGAGTTCATCGCGACCCGCACGCTGGTGTGGTGCGTGGGCGTCCGGCCCGATCCGCTCGTCGAGGACGTCGGCCGACCGCTGGAGCGCGGCCGGCTGGTCGTCGACCCCTGTCTGCAGGTGCCCGGTCACCCCGAGGTCTTCGCGTGCGGGGACGCGGCGGCGGTGCCGGACCTGGAGCACCCCGGCAAGCTCACGCCGATGACGGCCCAGCACGCCTGGCGGCAGGGCGCGGTCGCGGCGGCCAACGTGGCCGCCTCGCTCGGCGCCGGACAGCGCCGCCCCTACCGCCATCGCGACCTGGGCTTCGTCGTCGATCTCGGCGGCGCCCGGGCCGCCGCCGACCCGCTCGGCATACCGCTCTCCGGCCTGCTGGCGGGGGCGGTCACCCGTGGCTACCACCTGGCGGCGATGCCCGGCAACCGGGCCCGGGTCGCCGCCGACTGGCTGCTGGACACCGTACTGCCGCCGCCCGCCGTCCAGTTGGGGCTGGTGCGCTCCTGGTCGGTGCCGCTGGACACCGCCTCACCCGAACTGGCCCGGGTGCCGGGCGGACCCGGAGCGCACACCGGGAGCCACCCCGCGCCCGGACCGGTCCGGCGCACCGACACCCCCGCGGAAGGAGACTCATGAAAACCGCTGAACTCAACGATCTCGCCCAGCAGTTGCGCGTGGACAGCGTGCGCGCCTCGGCGGCGGCCGAGTCCGGGCACCCCACCTCCTCGATGTCCGCAGCGGAGCTGATGGCGGTGCTGCTCGACCGCCATCTGCACTACGACTTCGAGCGCCCCGCCCATCCGGCCAACGACCGCTTCGTCCTCTCCAAGGGGCATGCCTCGCCGCTGCTGTACGCCGCCTACAAGGCGGCCGGCGCCGTCGACGACGCCGAACTGCTGACGTTCCGCGCGCTCGGCAGCAGGCTGGAGGGCCATCCGACCCCGCGGCGGCTGCCCTGGGTGGAGACGGCCACCGGCTCGCTCGGCCAGGGGCTGCCGGTCGGTGTCGGCATCGCGCTGGCCGGCAAGCGGCTGGACCGCACCGGCTACCGGGTCTGGGTGCTGTGCGGGGACAGCGAACTGGCCGAGGGCTCCATCTGGGAGGCCGCCGAACACGCGGCGTACGAGCACCTGGACAATCTCACGGCGATCGTGGACGTCAACCGGCTGGGCCAGCGCGGTCCGACCCGGCACGGCCACGACCTCGACGCGTACGCCCGCCGGTTCCACGCCTTCGGCTGGCACACGGTGGAGATCGACGGCCATGACGTCGACGCCGTCGACCGCGCCTACGCCGAGGCCGAGTCCACCAGCGGGCAGCCCACCGTGATCCTCGCCCGCACCCTCAAGGGCAAGGGCGTCGCCGCCGTCCAGGACCGCGAGGGCCTGCACGGCAAGCCGCTGCCCGACGCGCAGGACGCCATCGCCGAGCTGGGCGGCCAACGCGACCTGCGGGTACGGGTGCGGGAGCCGCATGCCGCCCGGACCCTGCGCTCGGCCCCGACGGAGCCCCTGGACCTGCCCCGCTACGAGCTGGGGGACAAGGTGGCCACCAGGGACGCGTTCGGCAAGGCGCTCGCCGCGCTCGGCACCGCCCGCGGGGACGTCGTCGCCCTGGACGGAGAGGTCGGCGACTCCACCCGTACCGAGTTCTTCGCCAAGGAGCACCCCGACCGGTTCTTCGAGTGCTACATCGCCGAACAGCAGCTGGTCGCCGCTGCGGTGGGCATGGCGGCGCGCGGCTGGGTGCCGTACGCCTCGACGTTCGCCGCCTTCTTCACGCGCGCGTTCGACTTCGTGCGCATGGCGTCGATCAGCGGCGCCGGCATCAACCTGGTCGGCTCGCACGCGGGTGTCGCGATCGGCCAGGACGGGCCCTCCCAGATGGGTCTGGAGGACCTGGCGATGTTCCGGAGCGTGTACGGCTCGACGGTGCTGTACCCGTGCGACGGCAACCAGACCGCGAAGCTCGTCGCCGCCATGGCCGGCCTGGACGGCGTCCGCTACCTGCGTACCTCGCGCGGCGGCGGCCCGGTCGTCTACGGCCCGGACGAGGAGTTCCCCATCGGCGGCAGCAAGGTGCTGCGCTCCTCCGCCGAGGACCGGCTGACCGTGGTGGCCGCCGGGGTCACCGTGCCCGAGGCCCTGACCGCCGCCGATCTGCTGGCGGACGAGGAAATTCCGGTCCGGGTCATCGACCTGTACTCGGTCAAGCCCGTCGACCGGCACACCCTGCGCCGGGCCGCCGAGGAGACCGGCTGTCTGCTCACCGTGGAGGACCACCACGAGGAGGGCGGCATCGGCGACGCCGTGCTCGACGCGTTCGTGGACGGCAGGCCGGTGCCCCGGCTGGTGCGGCTTGCGGTGCGGACGATGCCGGGGTCGGCCGCGCCCGACGAGCAGTTGCACGCCGCGGGCATCGACGCCCAGGCGATCGTGGCGGCGGGCCGGCGGCTCGCGCTGGAGCCCGCCGCCAGGTAAGAGCGGCCAGGCGGGTGCCGCGGAGGGGCGGCACGAGCCGGGGGGGGGGGGGGGGGGGCCCCCCCCCCCCCCCCCAGGAACGAAAAGAGGGAGAAAAGGAAGATAAAGAAAAATT
>NZ_JBEPAP010000045.1:0-49105 GCF_040298665.1 Streptomyces sp. NPDC001508 | reverse complement strand
GGGCTGCCCCCCCCCCCATGTCACGCGCGCCCGGGGGGGGGCGGGGGGGGGCGCCCCGGCGGGGGGGGCGGGGGCTTCGGCCCCGGCCCCCGGCTCGGCAGCGCCTTACCTGTGAGCGTCCTGGAATTCCTCTGAACGATTGCGAATTCCTCCGACGGATTGCGCCTCCGTGGAATTCACCACGGTGGCGCACCAGAATTCCGGCGGTAATTTTGTTTCACCATCGATACCAGCGGCCGCGGCCTCCCGCGGCGGTCGTGCCGCGGACCAGGAACCCCAGCAGCCAGACGACCAGCACCGCCAGGGCGATCCACCAGAGCAGTTTCACCGCGAATCCGGCGCCGAACAGGATCAGGGCCAGAAGCAGTACGAGCAGAACGGGAACCATAATTCGAACCTCCTGCTCTTCGGGTTTCCCGAAATCCGCCGATCAGGCTTCCTTGCGGCAGAGGATTTCTGCGTGCAGCGCCGTGAACCAGCCGTCCTCGCGCTCTCCCCACTCCCGCCACGCCTCGGCCACGGCGCGCAGTTGGGCCTCGGTCGCGTGACCGCCCTGGACGGCCCGCTCGGCGTACGCCGAGGCGACGGTCCGCTCCGCCCACAGCCCGCTCCACCACGCCCGTTCCTGCGGCGTGCTGAACGTCCAGGTGGCGGAGGTGGCCGTGATGTCCCGCAGTCCCGCGGCCAGCGCCCAGGACTTCAGGCGCCGCCCGGCGTCCGGCTCGCCGCCGTTGGCGCGGGCCACCCGGCGGTACAGGTCCAGCCAGTCGTCCAGGCCCGGCAGTTCGGGATACCAGGTCATCGCCGCGTAGTCCGAGTCGCGGACGGCGATGAACCCGCCGGGCGCGGTGACCCGGTGCATCTCGCGCAGCGCCCGCACCGGGTCACCGACGTGCTGCAGCACCTGGTGGGCGTGGACCACGCAGAACGTGTCGTCCGGGTAGTCCAGCGCGTGTACGTCGGCCACCGCGAAGTCGATGTTGCCCAGGCCGCGTTCGGCGGCCGCGGCCCGGGCCAGGTCCAGCACATCCGGCGCCCGGTCGACGCCGGTGACATGCCCGTCGGGGACCAGCGCGGCCAGGTCGGCGGTGATCGTCCCCGGGCCGCAGCCGATGTCCAGGATCTTCATATGGGGCTTGATCGAACCGAGCAGATAGGCCGCGGAGTTGGCCGCGGTCCGCCAGGTGTGCGAACGCAGCACCGATGTGTGGTGCCCATGGGTGTAGACGGCGGTCTCCCGCGGTTTCGGCATGGCTCTGCCCCTTCGCGTCGTCGCTTCGTACCGGCGCACCGGGCCAGGCCCGGTCCGCAGTACGCGTCACCGTACGCGCGCCAACCGAATAATGAGACCAGCGTTTCATCATATGGACGACGTGGGCGGGCGGGACGAGCGGCGCCGGCGCGCCGGGCGGTAGACGGCCAGGGCTTGCGGCAGCTTCTCCACCGTCAGCCCGCCCCGCGCCTCGGTCACCTCGCCGTCGTAGGCGAGGAGCGTGCCCGGCATGACCCCGCCCAGCCGCAGCCGGCCGGCCTTCACCGCCGCATGGGCCGAGGAGCGGGTCAGCGGACCGGCGAGGGCGGCGGTGAGCAGCCGCAGGGCGGGCAGCCGGCCGCCCGGCACCACGCGGACGTCGAGCAGCCCGTCCGCCAGGTCGAGCCGGCGCCCTGACGCCAGCCCCCTGCGGTGGTACAGGCAGTTCCCCGCGAACACCAGCCACAACGGGCGGCTGCGCCCGCCGATCTCGGCCGTCACCGGATGCCGGTCCGCGCGCAGCACCCGCACGGCCGCGAGCAGCCCGGCCGGCCAGCCGCCGATCCGGTGCGACCAGCGGTCCCGCTCCCGCACCAGCTCCGGATAGACGCCGAGGCTCAGCGTGTTGAGGAAGATGCCGGCCCGCTCGCCCGCGGTGAAGCGGCCCACGTCCACCCGCACCGCCTCGCCCCGCCGGACCGCACCGGCGAGATCCCGCACGTCCTCCACGCCCAGGTCGTAGGCGAAGTGGTTGAGCGTCCCGCCCGGCAGCACCGCCAGCGGCAGACCGTGCCGCAGGGCCGCGGTGGCGGCCGCGTTCACCGTGCCGTCGCCGCCGCACACCCCGAGCACCCGGGCCCGCGCCGCCGCCTTCGCCAACTCCTCCTCGATGTCCGCCGGTTCGCACATCACGACGTCCGCCTGCGGCAGCGCGTCGCGCAGCGCCCGCACCCGGTCCGCGGTGCTCGCCCCGGCGTTGGCGACCAGCACCAGGCCGTCGCCCTCGGGCAGCGCCGGAACCTCGGCACGCGGCCGGGCGGGCGGGGTGAGCTGGGCCCGGGTCGGCACCAGGCCCCGCACGGCGAACGCGGCCCCGGCGCCGAGCGCGGCACCCGCGAGGACGTCGCTCGGGAAGTGGACACCGGTGTAGACCCGGGACACGGCGACCGAGAACGCCAGCGGGGCGACGGCGGCGCCCCAGGCCGGGGACTCCAGGGCGACGCCGGCCGCGAAGGCGGCGGCCGACGCGGCGTGGCCGGACGGGAACGACGTGGTGATCGGCTGCCGGTTCAGCCGCCGCACCAGCGGGACCGGGTCGAGCAGCGGACGGGGGCGGCGCACCGAGCGCTTGCCGATCGTGTTGATGGCCAGCGAGGCCAGCCCCAGCGAGGCGATGCCACGGACCGCGGCCCGCCGGGCCCGCGGGGTACGGCTCGCCGCCACGGCCGCCGCCGTCGCGCACCACAGCACCCCGTGGTTCGCGCTCCGGCTCAGCCGCGGCAGTATCCGCTGGGCGCCGGGCCAGTGCGACTCGGCGGCGGACTCGAACAGCCGGCGGTCGAGGTCGAGCAACCACGCCGACACGGCGGTCCTGCCCGGCCTTGGAACGGTGAGGTCGACATCTGGGCTCATGCGGGTGCGGGTACCCTGAAGCGGTCGTTTTCCGCCCGTCGGCGGTGCGATCGGGCGAGAGGAACCGAGAGGAACACCGCATGCGTCTGCTTCTGGTCCGGCACGGCCAGACTCCCTCCAATGTCGGGGGACTGCTCGACACCGCCGTGCCGGGTCCGGGACTCACCCCCCTCGGGCAGGGACAGGCCGCCGCCCTGCCCGAGGCGCTCGCCGACGAGGACATCGAGGCGGTCTACGCCTCCACCCTGGTCCGCACCCAGCTGACGGCCGCCCCGCTGGCCGCCGCCCGCGGCCTCGGCGTCCGGGTCCGGGACGGCATCCGTGAGCTGTCCGCCGGCGACCTGGAGATGCTTCCCGGCGACAGCGAGCAGGGCCTGGTGTACATGACCACGGTGTTCGCCTGGGCCGGCGGCGACACCGAGCTGCGCATGCCCGGCGCGGAGACCGGAGCCGAGGCGCTGGCCCGGTTCGACGCGGTGGTCGCGGAGGCCGCCGCCGACGGCGCCGCGACGGTCGCCATGGTCAGCCACGGCGCCGCGATCCGCATGTGGACCGCGGCCCGCGCCCACAACGTGGACGTGCCCTTCGTCGCCGCCCACCCGCTGGAGAACACCGGTGTGGTGGTCCTGGAGGGCTCTCCGGACGACGGCTGGAAAGTGCTGTCCTGGGAGGGCGCGCTGGTGCTGCCCGCCGGGGCGAGCGGACCGACCGGCCGACCACAGCCGACGCAGCCCGGAACCACCGCGCCCTCCGGAACCACCGCGCCGCCCGGGTCCGCCGCGCCGGTCGAGAGCGTCGTGCCGCCGGGGTCGCCGAGCCGGCTGGGGTCGCCGAGCTAGCGGGCCGCCGTGCCGGCCGGGGCCGTCGTGCCGCTCGAGGTCGCCGCGCCCGCGGGGTCGGCGTGGCATTCGTGACCGTCGCGCTAGCCGGGGCTGCCGTACTTGCCCGGGGCCGATCGAGCTGCTCGGGGCCGTCGCGCTAGCCGGGGTCGCCGTGCCCGCCCGGTCCTTCGTGCCGCCCGGGGCTGCCGCGCCAAGTCGGGACCGTCGAGCCGCCGGGGCCGCCGTGCCGGCCGGGGCCGTGGCAGCGGGGCCGTCGTGCCGCCCGGGACCGTCGCGCTAGCCGGGGTCGTCGAGCCGCTTGGGGCCGTCGAGCCTGGCGGGGGCGTAGGCCGTGCCTGCCGGGGCCGTCGTCCCCCGGGGCTGCCGCGCCGGTCGGGACCGTCGAGCTGCCGGGGTCGCCGAGCTAGCCGGGCCGTCGTGCCGCCCGGGGCCGCCGTGTCGGCCGGGGCCGCCGTGTCAGCCGGTCCGGGTGGTAGGGGTGCCGCGCGATAAGGGTTTGCCGCAGGTCCGGGGCGGCCCGCAGAATTCCTCCCCATGGGACATCTGGAAGCCGCGCACCTCGAATACCACCTCCCCGACGGGAGGGCGCTGCTCGGCGACGTGTCCTTCCGGGTCGGCGAGGGCGCCGTCGTCGCCCTGGCCGGCCCCAACGGCGCGGGCAAGACCACCCTGCTCCGGCTGATCTCCGGCGAGCTGAAACCGCACGCGGGCACCGTCACCGTGACCGGCGGCCTCGGCGTGATGCGCCAGTTCGTGGGGTCCGTACGGGACGAGACGACCGTACGCGACCTGCTGGTGTCCGTCGCCCCGCCGCGCATCCGCGAGGCGGCGCGGGCCGTCGACGAGGCCGAGCACGCGCTCATGACCGTCGACGACGAGGCAGCCCAGCTCCAGTACGCGCAGGCACTCGCCGACTGGGCCGAGGCGCGAGGCTACGAGGCCGAGACGCTGTGGGACATGTGCACCACGGCCGCCCTCGGCGTGCCCTACGAACGCGCCCAGTGGCGGCAGGTGCGCACCCTGTCCGGGGGCGAGCAGAAACGGCTCGTGCTGGAGGCGCTGCTGCGCGGCACCGACGAGGTGCTGCTGCTCGACGAGCCCGACAACTACCTCGACGTGCCCGGCAAGCGCTGGCTGGAGGAGAGGCTGCGGGAGACCCGCAAGACGGTCCTGTTCGTCTCCCACGACCGCGAACTGCTCGCCCGCGCCGCCGAGAAGATCGTCTCCGTCGAACCCGGTCCGGCGGGCGCCGACGCCTGGGTGCACGGCGGCGGCTTCGCCACCTACCACGAGGCCCGGCGCGAACGCTTCGCCCGCTTCGAGGAGTTGCGCAGACGCTGGGACGAGAAACACGCACAGCTGAAGAAACTCGTGCTGAATCTGCGTCAGGCGGCCAGCATCAGCCATGAGTTGGCCTCCCGCTACCAGGCCGCCCAGACCCGGCTGCGCAAGTTCGAGGAGGCCGGGCCGCCGCCCGAGCCGCCGCGCGAGCAGGACATCCGGATGCGGCTCAAGGGCGGCCGTACCGGCGTACGGGCCGTGACCTGCGCGGGACTTGAGCTGACCGGCCTGATGCACCCCTTCGACCTGGAGGTCTTCTACGGCGAACGGGTCGCCGTGCTCGGCTCCAACGGTTCCGGCAAGTCGCACTTCCTGCGCCTGCTCGCCGGCGACGAGGTCGCGCACACCGGGGAGTGGAAGCTGGGCGCTCGGGTGGTGCCCGGGCACTTCGCCCAGACCCACGCACACCCGGAGCTGACCGGCCGCTCCCTGCTGGACATCCTGTGGAAGGAACACTCCCAGGACCGGGGCGCCGCCATGTCCCGGCTGCGCCGCTACGAGCTGACGAACCAGGCCGAGCAGTCCTTCGACCGGCTCTCCGGCGGCCAGCAGGCCCGGTTCCAGATCCTGCTGCTGGAACTGGCCGGTGCCACCGCGCTGCTGCTGGACGAGCCCACCGACAACCTCGACCTGGAGTCGGCCGAGGCGCTCCAGGAGGGCCTGGAGGCCTTCGACGGCACCGTCCTGGCGGTCACCCACGACCGCTGGTTCGCCCGCTCCTTCGACCGCTACCTGGTCTTCGGCAGCGACGGCCGGGTACGCGAGACCCCGGAGCCGGTCTGGGACGAGCGGCGGGTGCAACGGGCCCGCTGAGCGCTTCGCCGCAAGCGCCGTGCTGGCGCAGTCTGCCCTAGGTCAGCCCTGGCGGCCCGGCCGGATGTTCGTACAGTGGATTCAGGAACGTGAGACACGACGAGCGGGGCACACCATGACCGGAGTCGACGCGGACCGTCTGGACGACCAGCAGCTCATGAAGGAGCTGGAGACGATCCACCGCACGCGCCACGACACGCTGCTGTACGGATCGAACGACGCGTTGCGCGCCCACAACGAGCGCATGGCGCAACTCGAGGGCGAGTATCTGCGCCGCAACCCGCGCCGGCTCATCGCCGCGGGACGCACCCGTGAGGGCGCGCGCGAGCGGGGCTGCGGGGGCACGGTGACCCCCGGCACCCCCGCCACCTGAGCGGCGCGGCACAAGTCGGCGCGCACCGCTCGCGGCGGGTGACGACGCGTCAGCGCCGTTCGCCGGTCAGCGCCTCGGCCAGCTCCTGGACGTTGGCGTAACGTGCCGATCGCGGCAGCCGCCGTACCGCCTCGATCAGGTCGTCGGGCGCACGCCCGTGACGCAGGGCGTTCGACAGCTCGCGCGGGCCGGCCGGGAACAGGCCGCGCCCGAGGAGCCGGGCCAGTTCCAGCCGCACCGACTCCAGCGACGTCCCGCGGCCCCTTCCCGGCACCACGGGGCCGCGCCAGATCTGCGGGTCGTCCTCGGCGGTGGGCTCCGGGTCGTACCACTCCTCGCTGCGGGTGGGGTGCCCGGACCTGAGCAGGCCCTTCAGCTCGTGCTTCATCTCGTCGTCCCGGTGGACGTTGAGACGGTCACTGCCTCGCTGCATGTCTCCCTCCAGGTCTTTCAAGGGGTGCGCACCGCGTACCCGGGGACCGACGGCCGACACACGGTTTCGGGGCCGAACCGGCGCCGACCGGCGCCGTCACCCGCCCGGCGGCCCGTATCCCGCTAATGGGGTCCGGCCGCGCGCGGGGCGCCGCCCGGCGGGCTGTGATGGCTGTGGGGGCACGACCGTCGTGCTCCGTCCGCCGGGAGCCGGCCGCCGTGCTCCCGCAGCCGTCGCTTCCAAGGAGCCAGCTCATGCGCCGCACCGCCCGCGTCCTCGCCGTGGCCGCCCTGACCGGCTTCGCCGCGGGCACCCCCTCGGCCGTGTCCGCGGCTCCCGCCGCCGAGGTCGCTCCGGGGCCCGTCCGGCCCGGTGACACGGTCACCGTGTCGGTGCCGTGCCCCGCGTCCACCGACGGGGCCGCCCCGGACATCCTCGGCACCCCCGGCACCCGCGACAGCGCGCCCATCACGACGGGGATGCGCGCCGCGGCCGGTCCGGACGAGCCGGGGGCGCCCCGCGCGGACTGCCCGGACGAGAGCGGCACGCGGCAGCGGGCGCCGAGCACGGCGCCCGGCATGCCCCGGGAGGGCGCGGCCCGCCCCGAGCGGACCGGCGAGGCCCCCGGCAGGGACGGGGCAGGTACGGACGGGACCGGCAGTGGCGTCACCGGCAGGGACGGGACCGGCAGCGGTGTCACCGGCAGGGACGGGCCAGGCGTCCCCGACGCCGGACTCCCCGACGCCGGACTCCCCGACGCCGGACTCCCTGACGCCGGGAGTCCTGATGCCGGGCTCCCTGATGCCGGGATCTCCGGCACGGGCCGGCCCGACGCACGCGGTACGGAGTCGCCGTACACGGATCCGCTGCGTTCCGACCCGCCGTACTCGGACCCGCCCGGCACAGACCCGCCCGGCACAGACCCGCCCGGCACAGACCCGCCCGGCACGGACGGTCATGGCACAGACGGTCATGGCACGGATGGTCACGGAACGGACACACACGGGGGTGGCACGCACCCCGCCGACCCTCCCGGCGCTGGCACGCACGACGGCACGACTCACGACGGCGGCACGCACGCGTGCGGGGCCGCCGAGCCGTGCGGTGACGGGCGTACCTGCACCGAACCGCGGGGAGGCGCCCCCTGCGAACCGGCCGACGCCCAGCACGGCGTAGACGCGGGGGAAGGGGGTGCCTTCACCGATTCCGTCCCGGCCCTGGCCGCCGGCTCCGTGCTGATCGCGGGCGCGTTCGGCGCGGCCGCGCACCGGCTGTGGCGCCGCAGAGCCGACACGGACGGCTGACGCCCCGCGCGAACTACCGGACTCGACGCGAACATGACGGGGAAGACGGGGTAGACGGAGGCAAGCGTAGGCGGCACGTCGGACGCCGAGGCACGTCGGAGGCCGGGGGCACGTCGGAGAGGAGCACGGACCGGACCGCTGCGGACATCACACGGCACCAGACGGCAGCACACGGCACCACGGACTGCGGGGAGGCGGAGATGCGGCGGACGGACCCCGAGGGCCACGGCCCCGTCCGGTACGGGCCGGCCCTGCCGGGCGACGGGCTGCCCGTCCTGCCCGCGCTCGCCGACGTGCTCGCCGCCCACACCCGCCACGCCGCCGGAGAGCCGGTCGGCGGTGCGCCCGCGCTCCGCGACGCGGCCGACGGCTACTGGACGCGGCGCGGCCTGCCGGCCGGCCGTGACCGCGTCGCCGCCGCGCCCGGAGCGCCGTCCCTGCTGCTCGCGCTGACCGCCGCGCTCGGGGGCGACGTGCTGGTGCCGCGGCCCTGCGCCGCCTGGTGGGCGCCGTACGCGCGCCTGCTGGGCCGGCCCGCGTTCCATGTGGCGACGCCGGCCGAGTGCGGCGGCGTCCCGGACTCGGCCGCCCTGCTGGAGACGGTCCGCCGGGTTCGCGCGGAGGGCGGGGACCCCCGGCTGCTCGTGCTCTCCGTCGCCGACGACCCGACCGCCACCGTCGCCCCGCCCGAACTGGTGCACGAGGCGGTCGAGGCGGCACAGGGCGAGGGACTGCACCTGATCAGCGACGAGACCTGGCGCGACACGCTGCACGGCCCGCGCGGGACCGTGCTGCTCAGCCCGGCCGAGATGATGCCGGACCGGGTCACCGTCGTCACCGACCTGGCGGGCGCCCTGCTGCCGCCGGGCTGGCCCGCCGCCGTCGCCCGCTTCCCGGACGGCCAGGCGGGGCAGGCACTGCACGCGCGCGTGCTCGACGTGCTCACCGCGCTCGGCGCCACCGTCGCCGGCCCGGTCGCGGCCGCCGCCGCGTACGCGCTGGACGAGCCGGAGCCGGTCGCCGTACGTCGCGCCGCCGCCGTACGCCTGCACGCGCGCGTGGCCGCCGCCGCGCACGCCGCCGTGGTCGCGGCGGGCGCCGTGGCCCGCCCGCCGCAGGCCGGACGCCACCTGTACGTCGATCTCGGCCCGCTGCGCCATGCGCTGGGCGCGCACGGTGTCGGCGACGCACAGGAACTGGAGGACTTCCTCACCGCCCGGCTCGGCATGCCCGCGCCCGGCGGCCACCGGTTCGGCGACGACCTCGGGGCGCTGCGGGTACGGCTGTCCACCGGGCCGCTGCTGGCCGGCACGGACGAGGAACGCACGGAATGCCTCATGTCACCCGCGCCGTTGGAACTGCCACACGTGCAACGCGCGTTGATCTCCTTGAAGTCGGTCTTCGACGATCTCCGCGACGACGCTCAGCGATGGGAGCCTCCTCGATGACGCAGCAGACGCCGCAGTCCGGGTCAGCCATCACGACCACGACGAGCAGGAAGGCCGGCGCCACCGCGCCGGCCGTTTTCACGCCCCCGTTCCCGCCGCTCGCCGAACCTCGCCCGCTGGGCGAGCCCCGGATCTGGCCACGCACCTTCCACGACCGGCTCACCGCGCCCCTGCCCGGCCTCAAGGCCCTCGCCCGCTTCGCCCGCGAGGGCTCCGTACGGCCCGCTCCCGACGGCCTGAAGGACATCCCGCGGCTGCCCTACGCACCGGCCCCGCTGCCCCGCGTCGACGCCCGCACGGTCGCCGTCAGCTGGGCGGGGCACGCCAGTTGGGTGGTCCGGATCGGCGGCCTGACCGTCCTCACCGACCCCGTGTGGTCCCGCCGTATCCTCGGCACCCCGGCCCGCATCACCCCGGTGGGCGTCGACTGGCACGCACTGCCGCGGATCGACGCCGTGGTGATCAGCCACAACCACTACGACCACCTGGACGCCCCGACGCTGCGCCGGCTCCCGCGCGCCACCCCGGTGTTCGTGCCGGCGGGGCTCGGCCGCTGGTTCCGGCGCCGCCGGTTCACCACCGTGACCGAGCTGGACTGGTGGGAGGCGGCGGAACTGTCCGGTGTCCGCTTCGACTTCGTGCCGGCCCACCACTGGTCCAAGCGGCGCCTGACCGACACCTGCCGCAGCCTGTGGGGCGGCTGGGTGCTCACCGACCCCGACGGACAGCGGGTCTACTTCGCGGGCGACACCGGCTACGGCCACTGGTTCTCCCGGATCGGCCGCCGCTACCCGGGCATCGACCTCGCCCTGCTCCCCATCGGCGCCTACGACCCGCGCTGGTGGCTCAGCGATGTGCACTGCGACCCGGAGGAGGCGGTGCGCGCGGCCCAGGACCTGGGCGCCCGCCGCATGGCCCCCATGCACTGGGGCACGTTCGTGCTCTCCGCCGAGCCCGTCCTCGAACCGCTCACCCGGGTACGCGCGCAGTGGCGGCAGGCGGGCCTGAACCGCGAGGACCTGTGGGACCTCCCGGTGGGCGGCTCCCGGGTACTCACCTGACCGCCCACCCGGGGGAACGCGCGCCGCGGGGGCGGACGCGCGGGCACGGGCCGCCGCGCGGGCACGGCGCCCCGGACCCGGCCGGAGGATTACACGGGGCCGCGGGTGTCCGCCTCGGGCCGGGGCGTTCCGCGTACCCGGCGCCATACACCCGGCGCCGCGCTGATCGCCACGGTCAGCGCGACCGCCGCGACCACGCCCTCCCAGGGCTCGTTGAACAGCGAGCCGCCCAGGATGCCGATCAGCTGGTACGTCACCGCCCAGGCCAGACAGGCCGGCGCATTGCCGCGGGCGAAGCGGCGCAGCGGCCACTGCGCCATCAGACAGGCCAGCATCACCGGTATGCGGCCCGCCGGCACCAGCCGGGACAGCACGAGCACCGTCACCCCGTGGTCGGCCAGCTTCTCCTGAGCCTGGGCCAGCCGGTCCTCGGGGGCCCGCGCCCGGATCGCCTCCAGCCAGCGCGAACCGTTCTTCGAACCCATCCCGCGCCGCCCCAGCCAGTACAGCGCCACATCCCCCAGGTACGCGGCAGCCGACGCCGTCGCGAAGACCAGCGCCAGCGCGAACGGCGCCGTCTGGTGGAAGGCCACCACGGCCGCCGAACTCACCAGCGCCCCGGTCGGCACCACCGGCACCAGGGCGCCGATCAGCACCAGCAGGAACAGCGTCGGATAGCCGATCGCCTGCTGGGTGGACTCCGGCGGCACGTTCGTCGTCGCGGCGGCAAGCCAGCTCACCTCGCGACCTCCAGCCGTACGCTCTCCCCGTGCCCCAGCTTGTGCACCGCCACCTCGGGCGCGAACTCGGCCGCGAGGCGCACGAACTCATCGCCCGGCGCATGGAACTCATGGGGGCGCACGGCGTCCATGCCGATCGGCCAGTACGTCCCGTAGTGCACCGGCACCGCGCTGCGCGGGGCGAGACCGGCCAGCGCCCGCGCGGCCCGCCCGGCGTCCAGATGCCCCTCGCCGAGGTACGGCCCCCAGCCGCCCACCGGCAGCAGGGCTATGTCCACGGGGCCGACCTCATCGGCCATCGAGTCGAACAGCCCGGTGTCCCCGGCGAAGTAGGTGCGGGCCTCGCCCTCGACGACGTAGCCGAGCGCGGGGGAGCGGTGCGGGCCGACCGGCAGCCGCCGGCCGTCGTGCCGCGCGGGCACCGCGCGCACGACGAGGCCGCCGACCGCGATCTCGTCACCGGGCGCCACCTCGGTGACCCGCGGCCCGTCGAGCCGGCGCAGTCCGGGGACCGCGCGGGGCGCGCCGCGGGGCACGAGCAGGAGCGTGCCCGGGGCGAGCCGGGCCAGCGAGGCGAGGTGCAGATGGTCGGCGTGCAGATGCGAGACGAGTGCCACGTCCGCGCGGTGGGCGCCCGGCGGCGGCAGTGCGCCCCGGCGGCGCCGCAGATGCGCGAGCCGGCGCGCGAACAGAGGATCGGTTAGTACACGTGTGTTCGAATCCTCGATCGTGCAGGTGGCGTGACCCCACCAGGTGACCTCCACCGGCACCTTCTTCGCCTCCTTCGTGCGACTCCCCGAAGCCTACGGGCAGGAGTAGGGTCGGCGGGGAAACCCGGAGGTGAGGGGGGCTTCATGGGACCGGTTCGGGTCACGGCGATCGCGAGTCTGACGCCGCTGGAGGAACTGGAGGAGGATCCCTTCCTCGTGGACTCCCGCAGCCAGCACGCGATGTGCGCGCGCTGGGCCGCCGAGCACGGATACGTCGTCGCCAGGGAACTGCTGGTGCGCGGGCTCAGGCCCGACCACGAGGTGCTGTGGGACGGGGTGCGGCGCGGGGTGGACGTGTTCGTGGCGCCGAGCCGCCGGGTGCTGGAGAGCGCACTGTCCTCGGTCGAGCAGTTCACCGCGGAGTGCGCGCGGCGCGGGGTGCGCGTCGAGACCGTGGGCCGGGCCGAACCGCGCTACGACGCGCAGATGAAGGCCCGGGTGCACCGCCGGCTGTCCATGCCCACCGCCGGGTATGACGGCGGATGACCGCAGCGTCGCGCCGTACCCGGCCGCACGCCGCATGGATCTGCCGTATGACAAGGTGGGGCGGAAAGGCCCGCGCCGGCGACGGGCCGGGACGTGAGGTGTACGGGGAGTGCGTGGCGGGCAGTGGCGGCGGATAGCCAGTCAGGTCGGGCGGAGCGCCACGGTGTGGGCGGTCTCCACGCTCACCATGCTGGTGCTCGCCGGGATCCTGCCCGACTTCCAGCTCCAGTCGGCCGACGGCGACAGCGCCACCCGCATCGCCATCACCGCCGCGCTCGGCGCGGGCGCCTTCGGCGTGCTGTCCGCGGTCGTCTGGCCCGTTCTCGTCCGGCTGCTGCTGCTCGTGCCCGCGCTCGTGATCGGGCTGCTCGTCTTCTTCCTCAACGGTTCGCTGCTGCTGGTCGCGCTGCGCATCAACCCCACCGGCCGGGGCGCGGTGGCCCCCGAGACCGCCGTCATCGTGGCCGCCGTGATGTCCGCCGTCGCCTCCGCCACCGGAGCCGCGCTGGCCGTCCGGGACGACGACGCCTACCGGCGCCGCCTCTACCGGCTCGCCGACCGCCGCCGTTCCCGGCCGCCGTGCGCGGCGAGTCCCGGCACCGTCTTCGTACAGCTCGACGGCGTCGGCCACGACGTGCTGACCGCGGCCGTGGGCAACGGGCTGATGCCGACCGTCGGCCGCTGGCTGGGCGCGGGCGACGGGCAGGCCCCCACCCACCGGCTCACCCCCTGGCACACCGACTGGTCCAGCCAGACCGGCGCCAGCCAGCTCGGCATCCTGCACGGCAGTACCTTCGACGTCCCCGCCTTCCGCTGGTACGAGAAGGACCACGGCGAGGTGGTGGTCTGCAACCGGCCGACCAGCGCCGCCGAACTCCAGCGGCGCGCCGTCGAACGCACCGGCGACCGCGGACTGCTCGGCGTGGACGGCGCGAGCCGCGGCAACCTGTTCAGCGGCGGCGCCGACGAACAGGCCCTGGTGCTGTCCATCGCGGCCCGCCGCCGCGGCCGGGAGAACCGCTCCCGGGCCGGTTACTTCGCCTACTTCTCCGACCCGGCCAACGCCGTACGCACCGCGCTGTCCTTCGGCGCGGAGGTCGGCCGCGAGATCGGCCAGTCCACCCGGGCCCGGATCCGCAAGCAGCGGCCACGCGTGGGACGCGGCGGGCTGTACCCGTTCGTGCGCGCCTTCGCCACCGTGGTCGAGCGGGACGTCGTGGTCGCCGCGGTAGTGGGCGACATGCTCGTCGGCCGCACCGCCGTCTACGCCGACCTGGTCGCCTACGACGAGGTGGCCCACCACTCCGGGCCGCACAGCCAGGACGCCGCGAAGGTGCTGCACCGCCTGGACCGCTCGCTCGCGCTGATCGCGAAGGTCGCCGAGCACGCGCCGCGCCCCTACCGGATCGTCGTCCTGTCCGACCACGGCCAGAGCCCCGGCGAGACCTTCCGCGCCCGCTACGGCCTCACCCTCGGCGATCTGGTCCGGGCCGGGTGCGGGCTGCACGTGCCGCGCCGCGCGGAACATACCCACAGCGGCGCGGAGGCGCGCGCGGCCGTGCGTGCGGCCCTGCGCCGGCCGGTCGAGGAGGGCGGCGAGCGGCACGGGCCCGCGCGCCGCCGCTCCGAGCCGATCGTGCTCGCCTCCGGCAACCTCGGCCTGGTCTCCTTCCCGGACGTGCCGCACCGCATGACCAAGGAGGAGATCGACGCCCGCCACCCCGCCCTGCTCGGCACGCTCGCCAACCACCCGGGCATCGGCTTCCTGCTGGTGCGCAGCGCGGAGCACGGCGGGGTGGTCCTCGGCGCGTACGGTGCGCAGATCCCGCTCGACCGGCTCGACGAGGAGCCCGGCCCGCTCGCCCGGTTCGGGCCCGGCGCCGCGGACGCCGTGCGGCGCACCCACGGCTTTCCGCACACCGCCGACATCATGGTCAACTCCGCGTATGATCCGGCCGACGGCGAAGTCCTCGCCTTCGAGGAGCAGATCGGCTCGCACGGCGGGCTCGGCGGCGCCCAGGCCCGGCCGTTCCTGCTGTCGCCCCTCGCGCTGTCCGCGCCGGCCGGCGACGGTCGCGCCCTGGTCGGCGCGGAACGCCTCCACCAGGTGCTGCGCCGCTGGCTGCACGAGTCCAACGGCCCCCAGGTCCCCCTCCCCACGGCAGAGTCCGACCGAAAAGCCGCCTGACCCCCGCGCCCCACCACACCATCCGCCCCCACCCGGACACGGCCCCACCATCGACGCCGGGGGCTGCCGGGCACGAGGCGTCCGGATGGCGGGCCGGGACCCGACCTACCCGGACGCTGCCCCCACCCCGGGGCTGCCGGGGGCGCGGCATCCGGGTAGTCCGCGCCGGGGACCCGGCCCACCCGGGCACCGCTCCCCAACAGCAACGCCGGGGCTGCCGGGGCACGAGCCCTCCGGGCAGCCCGCGCCGGGGATCATCCCCGTCCCTGAACCGGTCGGTGAGCGCGGAGAGTCGAGGTCGCCGGTCGGTGTTCATCTTGTGTGGCAGGGTCTTCGACGTGCGTCGGGCGTGAATGTGATCGGATGGGACCGGAACTCTCCCCCGGCCCGCGCCGGGAAGGGGGCGCCCCTCACCAGGACCACACGCGAAAGGAACAACCGTGGCTACCACACGCACCGCACACACCGTCTGGGAAGGCAACCTGCTTGAGGGCAACGGCGTCGTCACCTTCGACTCCTCCGGCATCGGCGAGCAGCCGGTGTCGTGGCCGTCGCGCGCCGAGCAGGCGAACGGCAGGACCAGCCCGGAGGAGCTGATCGCCGCCGCCCACTCCAGCTGCTTCTCCATGGCGCTGTCGCACGGCCTGGCCGGCGCCGGCACCCCGCCCACCAAGCTCCTCACCTCGGCGGATGTGACCTTCCAGCCGGGTGAGGGCATCACCGGCATCCACCTGACCGTCGAGGGCACGGTCCCCGGTCTCGACAACGACGCCTTCGTCGCCGCCGCCGAGGACGCCAAGAAGAACTGCCCCGTCAGCCAGGCGCTGGCCGGCACGACCATCACGCTGTCGGCGAAGCTCGCCTGACCCACGGCGTGCCACGGTGCCGCGTCCCCACCCGGGGGCGCGGCACCGCCCGTTTCCGGGGTACCCGGCATTGACAACAGCGCACTCAAGTTTTGTGCTGGATTCGGGGCACGCCCGGGCGGAAGGGGACGGAGATGGCACGCGCGGTCGGAATCGATCTCGGTACGACGAACTCGGTGGTGGCCGTCCTGGAAGGCGGTGAGCCCACCGTCGTGGCCAACGCCGAGGGGGCGAGGACCACACCGTCGGTCGTGGCGTTCGCCAAGAACGGCGAGGTGCTGGTCGGCGAGGTCGCCAAACGGCAGGCCGTGACGAACGTGGAGCGCACCGCGCGCTCCGTGAAGCGGCACATGGGCGACGCTGGCTGGCGCTTCCCGGACAGCGGCTCCGTCGACGGCACCCGCTACCGGGCCCAGGAGCTGTCGGCGCGGGTGCTGCAGAAGCTGAAGCGGGACGCCGAGTCCTATCTCGGCGAGGACGTCACGGACGCGGTGATCACCGTGCCGGCGTACTTCGACGACGCACAGCGGCAGGCGACCAAGGAGGCCGGGGAGATCGCCGGCCTGAAGGTGCTGCGGATCATCAACGAGCCGACGGCCGCCGCCCTCGCCTACGGCCTCGACCGCGGCGAGGAGCAGACCGTCCTCGTCTTCGACCTCGGCGGCGGCACCTTCGACGTCTCCCTCCTGGAGATCGGCGACGGCGTCATCGAGGTGAAGGCCACCAACGGGGACACCCAACTCGGCGGCGACGACTGGGACCAGCGGATCGTCGAGTACCTGGTCAAGAAGTTCAAGGCGCAGAACGGCATCGATCTCGCGGCCGACAAGATGGCGTTGCAACGGCTGCGTGAGGGCGCCGAGAAGGCCAAGATCGAACTGTCGTCCTCCTCCGAGACCAGCATCAACCTGCCGTACATCACGGCGTCCGCCGCGGGCCCGCTGCACCTGGAGGAGAAGCTGACCCGCGCCCAGTTCCAGGAACTCACCGCCGATCTGCTCGACCGCTGCAAGACCCCCTTCCACCAGGCGGTCAAGGACGCCGGGGTGAAGCTCTCCGCCATCCACCACGTCATCCTGGTCGGCGGCTCCACCCGGATGCCCGCCGTCACGGACCTGGTCAGGGAACTCACCGGCAAGGACCCGCACAAGGGCGTCAACCCCGACGAGGTGGTGGCGGTCGGCGCCGCCCTCCAGGCCGGGGTGATCCGCGGCGACGTCAAGGACGTGCTCCTGCTGGACGTGACCCCGCTGTCCCTCGGCATCGAGACCAAGGGCGGCATCATGACGAAGCTCATCGAACGCAACACGACCATCCCGACGCGCCGTTCGGAGATCTTCACGACGGCCGCCGACAACCAGCCCTCGGTGGGCATCCAGGTCTACCAGGGCGAGCGGGAGATCGCCGCGTACAACAAGAAGCTGGGTGTCTTCGACCTGACCGGACTGCCGCCCGCCCCGCGCGGAGTGCCGCAGATCGAGGTGGCCTTCGACATCGACGCCAACGGCATCATGCATGTGTCGGCGAAGGACCTGGCCACCGGACGCGAGCAGAAGATGACCGTGACCGGCGGCTCCGCCCTGCCCAAGGACGACATCGACCGCATGATGCGGGAGGCCGAGCAGTACGCCGAGGAGGACCGCAGGCGCCGCGAGGCCGCCGAGACCCGCAACCAGGCCGAACAACTCGTCTACCAGACGGAGAAGTTCATCCGGGACAACCAGGACCGGGTGCCCGCCGACACCAGGGGGGAGGTGGAGACGGCGACGGCGGAGCTGAAGGCCCTGCTGGAACAGAACGCCGACACGGCCGCCCTGCGCGCCGCGGTGGACAAACTGGCCTCGGTCAGCCAGCGGATGGGCCAGTCGATGTACGCGCAGGCCGGGCAGCAGACCCACACGGAGAGCACGCAGAGCACGGGCCGCACCGGTCCGGCGGACGAGGAGGACGTGGTCGACGCGGAGATCGTCGACGACGAACGCGACACCAAGGGCGGCGCCGCCTAGCCCGCCGGGTTCCGCCGACTTCCCAGGCGCTCCCGGCCCCGGCGCTCGGCCCGCGCCAGCTGCCGGGGGTCCCGGCTGGGTCCTGGCTGCAAGGGACGACGTACGGCTGAAACCTAGGGCGGGACTAGGAAGCGCACCCGTTCACGGCGCCCGTACGGGGCGGACCCGCGGGGCTGCCTTCCGTGAGGCCGGTCGCCCGACCGGGCGGCGGCGCGGGCCCCTCGGACCGGGCGGCGGCGCGGCCCCCCCCCGGCCGGCTCAGAGGTTCTCGCGGTAGTCCCGCAGGATCTTCTCGGTGCGCTGGGCGGTCGCGGCGTGCGCCGTCATGTGGTCGAGGACCTCCAGGTGCAGCGAGACCTCCTTGCGGGAGTCCAGGTAGAGGGCTCCGGTCAGATACTCGGTGAACACCATGTCGGGCAGTTCGGGCTCGGCGAACCGGAACAGGGTGAAGGGCGCGTACGTCCCCGGGTGCGGGCCGGACGCGAACTCGGCGAGCTGGAGCGTGACCCGGTCCCGGGCGCAGTACTCCAGCAGCTTGTCCAGTTGCTCGCGCATCACCTCGGCGGGCCCCACCGGCCGCAGCAGCGCCGTCTCGTCCATGATCACCCACAGATGGGGAGGGTCGTCCCGCTCCAGCAGCCGCTGCCGGGTCATCCGCAGGGAGACATGGCGCTCGATGGTGTCCCGCCCGGTGTGGCCGACCGTCCCGGCCTCCATCACGGCGCGCGCGTACCCCTCGGTCTGCAGCAGGCCGGGCACGAAGTGCGGTTCGTAGGAGCGGATGATGCGGGCGGCGCCCTCCAGGCTGACATACATGCTGAACCAGTCCGGCAGCACGTCGTGGAACCGCTGCCACCAGCCCGGCCGGTTGGCCTCCTCGGCCAGCCGGACGAACGTGGCGGCCTCCTGTTCGGGCACGCCGTACGTGGTGAGGAGCACCTGCACATAGGGGATCTTCAGGGCGACCTCGGCCATTTCCATGCGCCGTACGGTCGCCGGCGCCACCCGCAGCACCCGGGCGGCCTGTTCCCGGCCGAGGCCGGCCGCCTCCCGCAGTTCCTGGAGCCGCTTGCCGAGCACCACCTGGCCCACGGTGGGCGCGGGCCGCCGCTCGCTCACCCCACGTCCTCCCCTGCGCGCCGATATGTGCGAGCAGTGTGCCACGCGGCGCCGCCGCGCACACCGGTCCGTCGCGACGGAAGTGTCACACCCCCGGTCGACCCGCCTGGGAAAGCGGGTGTGTATGACCGGTGGCGCAGGTGTGCGGGCTGGGGACGTGGGAGGCTGAAACGGGGGGCCGGGGGGCCGCAACCGTAGGACCGTCATGAAGGGAGCCGGGACATGACTGTCGAAGCGCTGTCGCAGCAGGAGATCGAGGTCCGGCTGGCCGAGTTGCCCGGCTGGTCGCTGGAGGGGGACCGCATCACCCGTTCCTACCGGCTCGGCTCGCATGTCGCCGCCGCCGCGATGGTCGTGCACATCGCCCAGGTCCAGGAGGAGCTGGACCACCACTCAGACCTGACCCTCGGCTACCACTCGGTGTCACTGAGCGTGCACACACACAGCGCGGGCGGCGCCGTCACCGCTAAGGACTTCGCACTCGCCCGCCGGGTGGAGGACCTCGCCCCGGCTCACGGGGCACACTGAACCATGTGCTCGACTACGAGAAGGAAGCCGTCGACTACGACGCGTCGCGCGGCGGCGAGCCAAGGGCGCGGGCGGCGGCCGACACGGTGCTCGGCATGGTGCCGGCGGATGCGGGCCGACTGCTAGACGTGGGCTGCGGGACCGGAACGGTCACCCGGCGGATCGCGGCGGCCCGGCCGGAACTGCAGGTCGTCGGCGCCGATCTGACCCGCGGCATGGCCCGGATGGCCGCCGCCCGGCTGCCCGGCCGCATCCTGCTGGCCGACGCGAGCCGGCTGCCGTTTCCCGACGGCACCTTCGACGCGGTCACCAGCATCTGGCTGCTGCATCTGATGCCGGACGTCGCCGACGCGCGCCGCGTCGTCGCCGAGTGCGCCCGTGTGCTGCGGCCCGGCGGGGTCTATGTCACCACCGTCGACAAGGCCGCCGCGCACGACGTCGGCAGCGACATCGACGCCGTGCTCGCCGCGCGCCCGCGCCGCACGGCCCGGGACGCCGCCGAGGCGGTGGCCGCACACGCCGCCGAGCACGGCCTGCGGCCCGCGGGGCAGGCCGCTTTCCCCGGTGTCGGCCAGGGCCGCAGCCCCCGCGGCACTATCGCCGACCTGCGCCGCGGCTGGTTCACCCTGCTCCCGCCCGGCGACCCGCGCACCGAACGATTCGCCGCCGCCCTCGCCCGCCTGCCGGAACAGGACCGTCCACGCCCCGACCCCCGCTTCACGGTCCGTGCCTTCACCAGGCCACGGGCGGGGTGAGCAGGGCCGCCACCCCGCCCATGACGGTGCGCGGCGCGCAGCGGATTGCGGCCAGGACACCCCTCGCGTTCGCCCCCGCACACCTCGCGAACTGCCGTGACCGGCCGTGGACTTGCAGGCCGACGGGCCGACGCGAACGTGTCGACGGGCGTTCCCGGCGGTGCCCGGTTGGCCAAGAGGCCCGGCAACTTCCTTGCGGACAGCGACGACTGAGGGGAATCCGCGCGTCCGCCCGCCCGTTCCGGGAGACACCACGTGAACCACCCCCACCCTCACCCAGACCTGGCAGCGCTGGCGGAACAGCGGCGACAGCCCCGGCATCGGCTCGGCGAGCGGCCGCGGGTGAGCCCGGCGGGCGGGGGCGACGCCTACGTGTGCCCGGGGGAGTCCGACGGCTCCAGCAGTGCCATCCCGTACGACGAGGGCAAGGGCCTCGACCGCATGTGTGACCCGACGCACCCGGGCAACGCCCGCAACGGCAACAACATGTCGGGCACCCTGCCGAACGCGCCGCTGCCCGGGCACAGGTTCTCCGCCCAGTTCCAGCAGCCGATGCGGAACGCCTGCCCGCCGCTGTCGTGATGTGCTGACGGCCCGTCGGGCCGGTTCCCTCAGGCGACCGGTCCGACGGCACGCGCCCCCGCCCACGCGGCACCGCCCCGGCTTTTTGCCGCACCGGCAACAGGACTGGTCCCGCACGGTACGTCGGGGCAGGCTGGCCGCATCCGGACGAGAGGCTGACCAGCATGGCGCACCGACCCCACGACCACCACGGCCACCCGCGCCCCCACGGGCAGGGGCACGGGCACCAGGTGACCGACCCCGACTGGTCCCAGCTGGCAACGATGCTGGAGACCCAGGCCGAACTGTCCGCACCGGTGTACGAGCAGATCATGGCCTGGCTCGCCCACAAGGTGCCCGCGCCCGGGCTGATCGTCGACGTGGGCAGCGGCCCCGGCGTGGTGTCGTGCCTGTTCGCCGAGGCGTTCCCAGGAACCCGGGTGCTCGCGGTGGACGGATCGGAGCCACTCTTGGCACGGGCCCGCGCCCGGGCCGCCCGGCAGGGCCTCGCCGACCGCCTCGACACCCTGGCCGGCGAACTGCCCGGCGTGCTCGACGAAGTGCCCTACCCGGCCGATCTGTTGTGGGCCGGCCGCAGCCTGCACCACCTCGCCGACCAGCGTGCCGCGCTCGCCGCCTTCGCCGCCCGGCTGGCACCGGGCGGCACGCTGGCCCTGCTGGAGGGCGGCCTGTCCAGCCGGTTCCTGCCGCGGGACATCGGCATCGGCCGGCCCGGACTACAGGCCAGGCTCGACGCGGTGCAGGAGGAGTGGTTCACCCGGATGCGGACCGAACTGCCGGGCAGCGTCGCCGAGACCGAGGACTGGCCGGCCCTGCTGACGGCGGCGGGCCTGAAGCACACCCACACCCGCAGCTTCCTGCTCGACCTGCCCGCACCGGCCTCCGACCAGGCACGCGCCCACGCCGCCGGGAGACTCGGCCGGCTGCGTGACGTCGTCGCCGACAGCATCGACGCCGACGACCGCGCCACCCTCGACCGGCTGCTCGACCCGTCCGACCCCGCGAGCGTCCACCGCCGCCCGGACGTGTTCGTCCTGTCCGCCCAGACGGTCTACACGGCCGTCCGCCCCACCTGAACGCTCCGCTGAACGCGCCGCGATATGCCGCCGCCCGTCCACGGCTGCACCGCCTTCTGTCAGGAAAGTTTCCTTACCAGGTCTCCAAGGCGGCTCTCCTTGGTGCGACCGTGTGTCGCCCGTGCCGTTTGCGGTGGTTGGTCCTGCGGTCAAGACTGGGTCCAGCGGATATGTCCGGATGCTCGGGTGGGGGATTCCCGCGCCATTGCCTGGCTTTCCGTGGAGGTGAGGCGTCATGTTCGTTCGCACGGTGTACGCGACCGGAGACCCCACGAAGACGGACGCGGCCATTCGCGCCCTCAACACGGTGGGGCGGGATCTGCTCGCGGATCGCCCCGGCTACCGCGGGGCGGGCGTCTTCGTGGACCGGGAACTCGGCAAGCTGCTCTCGGCCAGCTGGTGGGTCTCCGCGGCCGACCGGCACAACAGCGACGAGGTGATGCGCGTGAAGCGGGCCGCGCTCCTGGAGCCGTTCGCGGGCACCGTGACGGTCGACAACTACGAGGTGGCGGCCCTCCATGTGCTCCAGCACCCCCGGGTGGGCGGCGGACTGCGTGTCACCAGGCTGGAGTTCGACCCCGCCGACACGGACCTGCTCACCGATGTCTTCCGGGCATCGCTGATGCCGCGGCTCGAAGCGGCACGTGGTGTCGCCGGCGCGTCCCTGTTCGTGGACCGGGAGCGTGGACGAGGCATGGTCGGCACGCTGTTCGTCGACCGCGACGCGCTGGCCGCGTCCCGGTCGGGCCATGCGGTCGCCCGGCACGAGGGCGTGGCCAAGGCGCATGCGGCCGTGACCGCGCTGGAGGAGTTCGAGGTCGTGCACGCGGACGTGCGGCGCGACTGACCGCCCCGCGGCCCGCGTCGCCCTGCGACACCCGTGCGTCCTGCGGCACCCGCGCGTCCTGTGGCACCCGCGCGTCCTGTGGCACCCGCGCGTCCTGCGGCCCGCATACGTCGTGCGGCACGCGTGCGTCGTGCGGCACCCCGCGTTCCGCGGCACGCGTACGTACTGTGGCACCCGCGCGTCCTGCGGCACCCGTGGGCCCCGCGGCACCCGTGGGCCCCGCGGCGCGGTGAGTGCGTCGCGGGGCGTACGGAACGTTCGGTTCGGGGGGCTCAGCGGACGTCGAACGTCGCCGGGTCCGGGCCAATCCTGCGGTCCTCGTTGAGCGCGCCGATCGCCGCGAGGTCCTCGGCGTCCAGGCTGAAGTCGAAGACCTCGATGTTCTCTTTGATCCGGGACGGCGTCACGGACTTCGGGATCACGATGCTGCCCAGCTGGATGTGCCAGCGCAGCACCACCTGGGCCGGAGTGCGGTTGTGTTTCTGCGCGACGGCCACGATCGCCGGCACCCCCAGCAGGCCCTTGCCCTGACCGAGCGGCGACCACGCCTCGGTGGCGATGCCCTGCTCCGCGTGGTACTCACGGGCCGCGTGCTGCTGCAACTGCGGGTGGAGTTCGATCTGGTTGACCGCGGGGATGACCGACGTCTCGGCGATCAGCCGCTCCAGGTGCCCGGGCAGGAAGTTGGAGACGCCGATGGCCCGGACGCGGCCGTCGGCGTACAGCTTCTCGAAGGCCTTGTAGGAATCGGTGGACGCGCCGCGGGACGGCAGCGGCCAGTGGATCAGATACAGGTCGAGGTAGTCCAGGCCCAGCTTCTCCAACGAGGCGTCGAAAGCGCGCAGCGTCGCGTCGTACCCCTGGTCGGCGTTCCAGAGCTTGGTGGTGACGAAGATGTCCTCGCGGGGCAGTCCGGAGGCGGCGACCGCCCGGCCGGTGCCCTCTTCGTTGCCGTAGATCGCCGCTGTGTCGATGCTGCGGTACCCGGCCTCGAGCGCCGTGGCGACGACCTGCTCGGCCTCGTCGTCCGGCACCTGCCACACGCCGAAGCCCAGCTGGGGCATCTCGACGCCGTTGTTGAGGATGATCGGGGGGACCTTGCTGCTCACGAGCTCTTGATCCTTCGGTTGCGGACAGGTGATACCACCATCGTCAACGATCACCACCCGTCGTGCATTCCTGACCATGAAATACGCCGGAACTGACCGGAGAGCCGACTCCGGTGGCGAAGAATGACCGGCCATGCACGGATCCGACCGTGGTCCGCGGTCGCTCGGGGCGCGGTCAGGCGCGGTACAGGGCCTCCACCTCGCTCGCGTACACGTTCTCGATCGCCTTGCGCTTCAGCTTCAACGACGGCGTCA
This sequence comes from Streptomyces sp. NPDC001508, assembly GCF_040298665.1. Classification (NCBI taxonomy): domain Bacteria; kingdom Bacillati; phylum Actinomycetota; class Actinomycetes; order Kitasatosporales; family Streptomycetaceae; genus Streptomyces; species Streptomyces sp. NPDC001508. The sequence continues at coordinate 25,279 of NZ_JBEPAP010000045.1, read as the reverse complement.
GCAGACCCTGTTCCTCGGTGAACGGCTGGGCCAGGATGCGGAACGTGCGGATCGACTCCGCCTGCGACACCAGGGTGTTGGCGGCCACCACCGCGCGCCGCACCTCGGTCTCCAGATCGGGGTCGCGGACCAGTTGGGCCGACGTCATCCGCGGTTTGCCGCGCATGGTCAGCCAGTGCTCGATCGCCTCGTGGTCGAGGGTGACCAGCGCGGCGACGTACGGGCGGTCGTTGCCGACCACGATGCACTGGTTGACCAGCGGATGGTCACGGACGCGCTCCTCCAGCACTCCGGGGGACACGCTCTTGCCGCCGGAGGTCACCAGGATCTCCTTCTTGCGGCCGGTGATGGTCAGATAGCCGTCCTCGTCCAGGGCGCCCAGGTCGCCGGTGGCCAGCCAGCCGTCGTGCAGCGCCTCGTCGGTGGCCTTCTGGTTGTTGAGGTAGCCCCGGAAGACGTTGGCGCCGTGCAGCCAGATCTCCCCGTCGTCCGCGATGTGCACCGTCACACCCGGGATGGCCTGGCCGACGCTGCCGTACCGGGTGCGTTCGGGCGGGTTGGCGGTGGCGGCGGCCGTCGACTCCGTGAGGCCGTAGCCCTCGTAGATCTGCACGCCCGCGCCCGCGAAGAACAGCCCGAGCCTGCGGTCCATGGCCGAACCACCGGACATCGCGTTGCGGAGCCGGCCGCCCATGGCCGAACGGACCTTGGCGTAGACGACCTTGTCGAAGAACTGGTGCTGCATACGCAGCCCCGCCGAGGGGCCGGGCCCGATGCCCCAGGCCTTCGCCTCCACCGCGTCCGCGTACCGCACCGCGACGTCGACGGCCTTCTCGAACGCCCCGGCCTTGCCCTCCTTCTCCGCCTTGCGCCGGGCCGAGTTGAACACCTTCTCGAAGATGTACGGCACGGCGAGGATGAACGTCGGCCGGAAGGCCTGCAGATCGGGCAGCAGCGCGGCGGCGTTGAGCTGCGGCTGGTGCCCGAAGCGCACCCCGCCGCGGATCGCGGCGACCTCCACCATCCGTCCGAAGACATGCGCGAGCGGCAGGAACAGCAGGGTCGCCGCCTCGTCGCCCTTCCTGGAGTGGAACACCGGCTCCCAGCGCTCGATGACCGTGTCCGCCTCGAACATGAAGTTGCCGTGCGTGATGAGACAGCCCTTGGGGCGGCCCGTCGTCCCCGAGGTGTAGATGATCGTGGCGACCGAGTCCGGGGTGACGGCCCGGCGGTGCCGGTGCACCATCTCGTCGTCGAGGTGCGCGCCGGCGTCGTACAGCTCCTGCACGATGCCCGCGTCCAGCTGCCACAGCTGGCGCAGCTGCGGAAGCCGGCCGATGACGGTGGCGATCGTCATGGCGTGGTCCTCGTGCTCGACGACCGCCGCGGACACCTCGGCGTCGTACAGCATCCAGAAGCACTGCTCGGCCGAGGAGGTGGGGTAGACCGGCACCACCTGCGCGCCGATGGTCCACAGCGCGTAGTCGAAGAGGGTCCACTCGTAGCGGGTACGGGACACGATGGCGACCCGGTCACCGAAGCGGACGCCGCGCGCGAGCAGGCCCTTGGCGAGGGCCAGGACCTCGTCGCGGAACTCGGCGGAGGTCACGTCCCGCCACTGGCCCTGCTCGTCCTTGCGGCCGAGGGCGAGATGGAGCGGGTCCCGGACGGCACGCTCGAAGACGACGTCGGCCAGACCGCCCACCGGTGGTGCCGACGCCGACGGAGGGTTGGTGAACTCGCGCAAACCCCGCTCCCGCTCTTCGGTGGCACTCCGCACAGCGCCGTGAAAGCTACCCCACCCATGGAGGGGGCGGGCAGGGGTGCAAAACCGCCCAATCCCCGCATACGACCTGGCGGCCGGCCGAAAATTTCGCCCACACGGGGAACGTCCGGACAGAACTGCCTACGGTTCAGTAAGTTACGGCCCGCAATCTCCACCGAATCTGTACGCCCCACCCACTGCGCCCCACAGCACACGCGGAGGGGCCCGCACGGGGCGCGGGCTGTACCAATGTGCGGCTCGATGGCACCCGATTGGGGCGCGGGAAACTACGCGACCGGCCACGACGGCGTCGCGGTCGCCCATGGCGCGGCGGCGCACGGCCGGGAACGCGGGCGGGACCTGCCACGACGGTGTCGCGGTCGCCCATGGTGCGGCGGCGCACGGCCGGGAACGCGGGCGGGACCTGCCACGACGGCGTCGCGGATGAACCGCCGCGCGTATCCCGGCCGCCCTAGCGGAGCGCTCCCGTGAGGATGGCCGCCGCCAGCGCCCGCGCCGCGTTCCGGGCCGGCGTCGGGTGCTGGCCGTGGACCAGGACGAAGTCGACCTCGCCCAGCTCCGGCAGGCCCGCCCGGTCCGGCACCCGGAACAGTCCGGGCGGCACCAGCCCGCGTGAGTGCGCCATCACGCCGAGCCCGGCGCGGGCCGCCGCGATGAGGCCGTTGAGGCTGCCGCTGGTGCACACGATGCGCCACGGACGGCCCTGCCGCTCCAGCGCCTCCAGGGCCAGCGCCCGGGTGATGCCGGGCGGCGGGAACACGATGAGCGGCACCGGGCGGTCCGGGTCCAGGCGGAGCCGCTCCGCGCCGATCCACACCAGGTCGTCGTGCCAGACGAGTTCGCCGCGCGGGTCCTCGGGCCGCCGCTTGGCCAGCACCAGGTCCAGCTTGCCCGCGGCCAGCTGTTCGTGCAGCGTGCCGGACAGTTCGACGGTCAGTTCCAGGTCCACCTCGGGATGGTCGTACCGGAAGCCTTCCAGGATCTGCGGCAGCCGGGTCAGTACGAAGTCCTCCGAGGCGCCGAACCGCAGCCGGCCGCGCACCCGTGTGCCGGTGAAGAACGCCGTCGCCTGCTCGTGCACCTCCAGGATCCGGCGCGCGAACCCGAGCATGGCCTCGCCGTCCTCGGTCAGCTCCACGGAGTGGGTGTCACGGCTGAACAGCTGGCGCCCCGCGGCGCCCTCCAGCCGCCGCACATGCTGACTGACGGTGGACTGGCGCAGGCCAAGCCGCCGGGCGGCCTGTGTGAAGCTGAGCGTCTGGGCCACGGCGAGAAACGTCCGCAGCTGGGAGGGGTCGTACACACCCCCAGGCTATCGCGTGACGTGATGACAGTGAGAACCGTATGCCTGATTCCCGATCACCGGTCCGAGGAGGACGATGAAGAAGGGCCGCACGGGCCCAGCACCACCCGGACACATCGCACGACGAACCCTGACGCACAGCAAGTGGAGCACCGTGAAACGCCTGCACTGGCCGAGCTGGATGCCCATCGACCCGTACATCCTGCTCCTGCTCGGGACGGTGGGCCTCGCCGCGCTGCTGCCCGCCCGGGACACGGCCGCCGACGTGGCGTCCGGTGCCGCCACGGCCGCGATCGCCTTCCTCTTCTTCCTGTACGGCGCCCGCCTGTCCACCCGTGAGGCACTTGACGGGCTGCGCCACTGGCGGCTCCATGTCACCGTTCTGGCCTGCACCTTCGTGCTGTTCCCGGTGCTCGGCCTGGCCGCCCGCGCTCTGGTGCCGGTGCTGCTGACCCACCCCCTCTACCAGGGCCTGCTGTTTCTCACCCTGGTGCCGTCGACGGTCCAGTCGTCCATCGCGTTCACCTCGATCGCCCGCGGCAATGTGCCCGCCGCGATCTGCGCGGGCTCCTTCTCCTCGCTGGTCGGCATCGTGCTGACCCCGCTGCTGGCGGCGGCGCTGCTCGGCAACAGCGGCGGCGGGTTCTCCGCCGACTCACTGATCAAGATCGTGCTCCAGTTGCTGGTGCCGTTCCTCGCCGGACAGCTGCTGCGCCGGTGGGTGGGCGGCTTCATCGCCCGGCACAAGAGGGTGCTCGCACTGGTCGACCGCGGCTCGATCCTGCTCGTCGTCTACACCGCGTTCAGCGAGGGCATGGTCCAGGGGATCTGGCACCAGGTCAGTCCCGCCCGGCTGGCCGGGCTGCTCGCCGTCGAGGCCGCCCTGCTCGCCGTGATGCTCGCCCTGACCTGGTACGGCGCCAAGGCGCTGCGGTTCCCCCGCGGGGACCGGATCACGATCCAGTTCGCCGGCTCCAAGAAGTCTTTGGCCTCCGGGCTGCCCATGGCGAGCGTCCTGTTCGGCGCGCACGCCTCCCTGGCGGTGCTGCCCCTGATGCTCTTCCACCAGATGCAGCTGATGGTCTGCGCGGTCATCGCCAAGCGCCGGGCGCGCGACCCCGAGGAGGCGGCCACCGCCGCACCGGCCGTGGCGACGCCCGCCGCGGCCGGCACGGGGACACGTCCGCGCTGACGCCCGCCGCCCGGTTCAGGTGCGCCCGGCAGGGCCGGTCACCCGGTCAGGGGGCAGCCACAGCCGGTCGCACGGTTCCCCGCGCCCCTTCGGGCTCGGGCCCGGCCGGCCGGTGACTCAGACGAGCAGTCCGCCGCCGTCCACGACCACCACCGAGCCGGTGCTGTACCCGCCGCGCATCAGATACAGATACGCCTCGGCGACGTCCTGCGGGGTGCCGACCCGGCCGACGGGCAGCGCGGCGGCGCTCGACTCGAACAACCCGGCGCGGTCCTCCTCGGACATCTCCCGCCACAGCTCGGTACGCACCACGCCGGGGGAGACCACGTTCACCCGGAGCGGGGCCAGTTCCAGGGCCAGCGCCCGGGTCAGCGACTCCATCGCGCCGCACAGGCTCGCCGCGACGCTGGTGCCCGGCAGCGGCCGACGGCCCGCCGTCCCGGTGGTCAGCACCACGGAACCGCCCTCGCGGATCACGGGCGCCGCGTACTTGACGGCCGCGTACGCGCCCCACAGCCGGGTGTCGAGGAACCGTCTGGCCTGAGCCAGGTCCACCTCCGCGACACCCGCCATGAGCAGGGACTCCCCGGCCGTGTAGACGAGGTGGTCGAAGGCGCCGATCCGCTCGAAGAAGGCGCGCACCGCCGTCTCGTCCGTCGCGTCGAGCGGCTGGCCCTCGGCACTGGACGGCAGCCGCCGCAGCGCGGCGTCCACGCTCTCCTGCCGCCGGGAGGCGACCACGACGGCGGCCCCGTCCCGCGCCGCGGCCTCGGCGACCGCGAAGCCGATGCCCGACGTACCCCCGACGACCACGACCCGCTGTCCTCGCAGACTCATACCCCTGTCCCTTTCCGCCGTTGTCCGTTGTTCCGTTGTTCCGTTGCTGGGTTCCGTCGCTGTGCCGTACCGGTCCGACGGCTCCAGCCTCCGCCCGCGGGCCCCTCGCCGTCCAAGACCCCTTCCGGGCGTGGCGATACTCTGAGGGCATCGCCACCGCGACGGCGGAAGGGACGGCCATGGACCTCGACCTGCGGAAGGTCCGCTACTTCACGGCGGTCGCCGAACAGCTGCACTTCGGGCGGGCGGCCGAGCGCCTGCACATCACCCAGCCCGTGCTGAGCCGCCAGATCCGGGCCCTGGAGAAGGACCTGGACGCCACCCTCTTCGAGCGGGACAGCCACGGTGTGACCCTCACCCCGGCGGGCCGCCAACTCCTCGACGACGCACGTCAGTTGCTGGCCGCTGCGGGCGCCACCCGGCGCCGGGTGCGCAAGGCCGCGCGCGGACCGCGGCGGCTGGTCGTCGGCTTCCGGGCGGGCGTGGTGGTCACCCCCGTGCTGCGCGCCTTCGGCGCCGCCCACCCCGATGTGGCGGTGCACGCCCGCCGTGTCGAATGGGACGACCAGGAACGGCTGCTGCTGGACGGCACGGTCGACCTGGCCTATGTGCGCCGGCCGATCCACGAGCGGGGTCTCACCCTGCTGCCGCTGTTCACCGAGGACCGGGTGGCGATGCTGCCGGCGCAGCACCGGCTCGCCGGCGAGCGGGACCTCGCCCTCGCCGACCTGGCGGGGGAGCGATGGCTGCGCTACGTCGACCCGCTCCCCGACGACGTGCCGATCCGCACCGTCGAGGAGAAGTTCGAGTGCGTGGCGGCGGGCACCGGCATCACCCTCGTGCCGGCGTCGGTCGCCGAGCAGTACTCACGGCCCGACATCGCGTATGTGCCCGTGCGCGACGCCGAGCCGGACCAGGTGTTCCTCGCCTGGGCGGCGAGCCAGCGCTCACCGCTGATCGCCGAGTTCGCCCGGACGGCGCGGGAGCGCGCCTGAGACGAGCGGGCGGCGGGGCACGGCGGGGCCCCCGCGGCACAGGGGGCGCTCCCCGCCGGTCGTGGCGCCGCCGTCATGTCGCGGTCAGACGGTGTCAGCCCTGGACGGCCGTGGTCAGACGGTGTCAGCCCTGGGCGGCCGAGGTCCGCAGGGCGACGCGGTCCTGCCCCGCGTAGACGTTCATGGAGCTGCCCCGCAGGAAACCCACCAGGGTCAGTCCCGTTTCGGCGGCCAGGTCCACCGCCAGCGACGACGGCGCCGAGACCGCGGCCAGCACCGGGATGCCCGCCATCACGGCCTTCTGCGCCAGCTCGAAGGAGGCCCGGCCCGAGACCAGCAGCACCGAACGGGACAGCGGCAGGGAACCGCTCTGCAGCGCGCGGCCGACCAGTTTGTCGACCGCGTTGTGCCGGCCCACGTCCTCCCGTACGTCCAGCAGCTCCCCGTCCTCGGAGAACAGGGCCGCCGCGTGCAGCCCCCCGGTCCGGTCGAAGACCCGCTGGGCGGCGCGCAGCCGGTCGGGGAGGCTCGCGAGCAGCTCGGGGCCCACCCGGACCGGGGGAGTGTCGGCTATCGGCCAGCGGGCCGTCGTACGCACCGCGTCCAGGCTGGCCTTGCCGCACAGCCCGCACGACGAGGTCGTGTACACGTTCCGTTCCAGCGTGATGTCGGGCAGCACGACGTCCGGCGCGGTCTTCACGTCCACCACGTTGTAGGTGTTCCAGCCTCCCCCACGTCCTCGACTGCGCTCGGACAGGGAGGTGCCCCCATCTGTTGCCCCCCCGCAGTACACGATGTTCTGCACATCGGCGGCGCCGGCCAGGACGCCCTCGCTGACCAGGAACCCGGCGGCCAGCGCGAAGTCGTCGCCGGGCGTGCGCATGGTGATGGCGAGGGGCTTGCCGTCGAGTCTGATCTCCAGCGGCTCCTCGGCGACGAGCGTGTCCGGCCGGGTGCTGACCGCCCCGTCGCGGATCCGGAGCACCTTGCGTCGTTCCGTGACTCGTCCCATGTCGCGATCAGCTCCGGTTCTGTACGTGCTGGTAGCCGAAGCGGCCCTTGATACAGATCTCATTGTCCTGCACGTGCAGGGTGGGATTGCAGCCTACTCCGCGGTGGGCGCACACCGTCGTCGTCTCGGTCTGCGCCGACTCGTCCCCAGTACGGGGCCGGCAAGGGGCCCGGCGACCGTTCATCGCAGGGCGCATACCGCTCATCGCATACGATCGACCCGACGCCTTCTCAACCGCCCCGCGCCTCCCTATCGTGCGCGATCATGAGTCCCCCACTCGCGCCGCCGGGGTGGAGCCGCTGGCTCGTCCCGCCCGCCGCGCTCTCCGTCCACCTCTCCATCGGCCAGGCCTACGCCTGGAGCGTGTTCAAGCCGTCCCTGGAATCCGCGCTCCACCTCGACGGCACCCAGAGCGCGCTGCCCTTCCAGCTCGCGATCGTGATGCTCGGGCTGTCGGCCGCGTTCGGCGGCACCCTCGTCGAACGCAACGGACCGCGCTGGGCGATGACCGTGGCCCTCGGCTGTTTCTCCTCGGGCTTCCTGATCTCCGCCCTCGGCGCCTGGAGCGAGCAGTACTGGCTGATCGTCCTCGGCTACGGCTTCGTCGGCGGCATCGGCCTGGGCATCGGCTACATCTCGCCCGTCTCCACCCTGATCAAGTGGTTCCCGGACCGGCCCGGCATGGCCACCGGCATCGCCATCATGGGCTTCGGCGGCGGCGCGCTGATCGCCTCACCCTGGTCGGCACAGATGCTGGACTCCTTCGGCACCGGCCCCTCGGGGATCGCGCTCGCCTTCCTCGTGCACGGGCTGTCGTACGCGGTGTTCATGGCGCTCGGCGTGTTCCTCGTCCGGGTGCCCCGCGGCACCGACCGCGCCGCGCCGGCCGGCCGGCCGAGCGCCGCCGACGGCGTCCGGGTGTCGGCCCGCAGCGCCGTGCGCACCCCGCAGTTCTGGTGCCTGTGGGTCGTGCTCTGCACCAACGTGACCGCCGGCATCGGCATCCTGGAGAAGGCCGCGCCGATGATCACCGACTTCTTCGCGGACTCCGGCGCGCCCGTCGCGGCGTCCGCCGCGGCCGGGTTCGTCGCGCTGCTGTCCGCGGCCAACATGGCGGGCCGCATCGGCTGGTCCTCCACCTCCGACCTGATCGGACGCAAGAACATCTACCGCGTCTACCTGGGTGTCGGCGCGCTGATGTACCTGACGATCGCCCTGTTCGGGGACTCTGCGAAACCGCTGTTCGTGGTGTGCGCGCTGGTCATCCTCTCCTTCTACGGCGGCGGATTCGCGACCGTTCCCGCCTATCTGAAGGACCTGTTCGGCACCTACCAGGTGGGCGCCATCCACGGCCGGCTGCTCACCGCCTGGTCCACCGCGGGCGTACTCGGCCCGCTGATCGTCAACTGGATCGCCGACCGGCAGGAGGAGGCCGGCCGGCACGGCTCGGCCCTGTACGGTCTGTCCTTCGCCATCATGATCGGGCTGCTGCTCGTCGGCTTCGTCGCCAACGAACTCATCCGCCCCGTCCACGCCCGCCACCATGTGCCCGCGCCGCCGAAGGAGGCCGCCGATGTCCGGCGAGAGCAGTCCGCCTAGCCGCCGTGGCCTGATCGCCTTCGCCTGGGTGTGGGTGGGGGCGCCCCTCGGCTACGGGCTGTACGAACTGGTCCAGAAGGCGACGCAGTTGTTCACGGGATGACAGCCGGGGCGTCCGAGGTCCTGACCGAAGCCGACAACACGGGCGCCCGAATCCTGTGGCCTTACCTGCCGACATACCCGCGAGTCACTGAACACACTGGTGAATCCCGCTGCCCGTGCCCACAAGGGGGATCCCAGATGAACGGCTCACGCATCGTCGCCGTCGGCCACTACCAGCCCGCCAAGGTACTCACCAACGAGGACCTGGCGGGCCTGGTCGACACCAGTGACGAGTGGATCCGGTCCCGGGTGGGCATCAGGACCCGGCACATCGCCGGACCCGAGGAACCCGTGGACGAGCTGGCCGCTGAGGCCGCCGCCAAGGCGCTCGCCGCGGCGGGCCTCGCCGCCGACGCCATCGACCTGGTCGTGGTCGCCACCTCCACCGCCGTCGACCGCTCCCCGAACACCGCCGCCCGGGTCGCCGCCCGGCTCGGCATTCCACGGCCCGCCGCCCTGGACATCAACGTGGTGTGCGCCGGCTTCACCCATGCGCTGGCCACCGCCGACCACACCGTCCGCGCGGGCGCCGCGAGCCGGGCGCTGGTCATCGGCGCCGACAAGATGTCCGAGGTGACCGACTGGACCGACCGCACCACCTGCGTCCTGGTCGGCGACGGGGCGGGGGCCGCGGTCGTCGAGGCGTGCGCGCCCGGGGAGGAGCCCGGGATCGGGCCGGTGCTGTGGGGCTCGGTGCCGGAGATGGGGCACGCCGTGCGGATCGAGGGCACGCCGCCGCGGTTCGCCCAGGAGGGCCAGAGCGTCTACCGCTGGGCGACCACCCAGCTGCCGCCGCTGGCCCGCCGCGCCTGCGAGAAGGCCGGGCTCGCCCCCGAGGACCTCGCCGCTGTCGTGCTGCACCAGGCCAATCTGCGCATCATCGAACCCCTCGCGGAGAAGATCGGCGCGGCGCGTGCCGTGGTCGCCCGGGACGTCACCGAGTCCGGCAACACCTCCGCGGCCAGCATCCCGCTGGCGCTGTCCAAGCTGGTCGAGCGGGGCGAGGTCGGTGCCGGCGACCCGGTGCTGCTGTTCGGCTTCGGCGGCAACCTGTCGTACGCCGGGCAGGTCGTGCGGTGCCCCTGAGCCGCGGGGCGGGCCGGTGCGGGGTCGCTGCCCGCGATGCGAGGCGGTCAACTGCCGCTTCCTTGGGCATCGGCGTGTCGTAGACCGTAGACGAACGACAATCGATACTGGGCTCGGAGCGCGCACGAGCCATCGGCTGCCGTGCACGGCCCTGCCCAGTGGGACCGCGATGCTGTCGACCGGACTGCCACCGGGGGCCGTGCCCAAGCCGGCCCGGCCCGCTGCGCGACCGTGTCTACGAGGCGCTGCTCGAACTCATCACCACGCGCGCGCTGCGGCCCGGCCGGCACCTCGTCGAGAGCGAACTCGCCGGGCACCTCGGGGTGTTCCCGGCAACCCGTGCGGGAGGCGTTGCAGCGGCTCAGCACCGAGGGCTGGGTGGATCTGCGGCCGGCCCAGGGGGGCGTTCGTGCACGAGCCGACGGACGACGAGGCCGATCAGCTGCCCACCGTGCGGACGCTGCTGGAGGCGGAGGCGGAGGCGGAGGCGGAGGCGGAGGCGGCGCGGCTCGCCGCGGCGAACGCGGGCAGCGCGGGGATCGCGGTGCTCAAGGAACTGTGCGCGCAGGGGGAGAAGGCCGTGGCCGCGGACGACGTGGACGGTGCGGTGGCGCTGAACGCGGCCTTCCACGCCAAGATCTCGGAGCTGGCGGGCAACGCGGTCCTCGCGGAGCCGGCCGGGCAGGTCGACCGGGGGGTGCGCTGGTACTACACGCCGGTGGCCCGCCGGCGCGCCCGGCAGTCCTGGGTGCAGCACCGCGCCCTGATCGCGGCGGTGGCCGGCCACGACGAAGCGCTCGCGACGCAACTGATGCGCGAACACACGGAACACACCCGGCACTCCTACCAGGCCCGCACAACACCCTGACCTGGCAACGGGGTTCCGCGCACGGTGTACGGGCGGTGCTGCGCGAGGCCGGGCGGGTTTGTTCGGTTGGGTGAGGGTGGGGCTGGGGTGCGGGTGTGGTGTGCGGGCTGGCCCGCGGAGGTGTTGGCCGGTTGAGTCGGCGCTGCGGCGGGCCTCCGGCCGCGCACCGATGGCGGCTCCTGCCGACCGGCTGATCCCGGGCGCCCGTAGCCCGGCTCGGGTGCGGGCCGCCGCGGCCCGGCCGGTCGGGTCCGTGGCGCTGGTGGAACTTCATCGGGCGGACCCCGGCCGGTCGACCCGCTCCGAGCGGTCAGCCCGGGTGCCATGGTGGTCCGGTGCGGCGGTGCGGCGGTGCGGCGGTGCGGCGGTGCGGCGGTGCGTTGGTCATGGGGCTTGCTTCACCGGTGGGGTGGCTGCGCCGGGGGTGGGCTTTGTTGTAGGGGTTTCTTGAGGTTTGTAACGGTTGCCTCGCCGGAGGCGGCGGGTCTTTGTCCTGTGAGAGGAGAAAGTTCGCGGGAATCAGTGCACAGCTTCTTCCCAGCTTCGGCGGTGACTGCTACGTTCCCCTCGAAAGACACACCCGGATGGCCGAGTTGAGGCGGGGAGGGGCTCGTGAGACGCATGACCGCACGACCCGCGAACGCCCATCAGGCCAGGTTGCTCAAGCTGTTGCGCGACCAAGGCCCCAACTCCCGTGCACAGCTGGGCGAGCAGATCGACCTCTCGCGGTCCAAGCTGGCCGTGGAGGTGGACCGGCTGCTGGAGACCGGGCTCGCGGTCGCCGACGGCCTCGCCGCCTCCCGCGGCGGACGCCGGTCCCACAACATCCGGCTCGCCCCCAACCTCCGGTTCCTCGGCGTCGACATCGGCGCGACCTCGGTCGACGTCGCCGTCACCAACGCCGAACTGGAGGTGCTGGGACACCTCAACCAGCCCATGGACGTACGCGAGGGGCCCGTCGCGGTCTTCGAGCAAGTCCTCGCCATGGCAGCGAAGTTGCGGGCCTCGGGGCTCGCGGAGGGCTTCGACGGCGCCGGTATCGGCGTTCCGGGCCCCGTCCGCTTCCCCGAGGGCGTCCCGGTCGCCCCGCCGATCATGCCGGGCTGGGACGGCTTCCCGGTGCGGGAGGCGCTCAGCCAGGAACTCGGCTGCCCGGTCATGGTCGACAACGACGTGAACCTGATGGCGATGGGGGAGCGGCACGCGGGCGTCGCGCGTTCCGTGGGCGACTTTCTCTGCGTCAAGATCGGTACCGGCATCGGCTGTGGCATCGTCGCCGGCGGTGAGGTCCACCGCGGGGTGACGGGCAGCGCGGGCGACATCGGGCACATCCAGGCGGTGCCCGACGGCCGGCCGTGCGCCTGCGGCAACCGGGGCTGCCTGGAAGCCCACTTCAGCGGGGCGGCACTCGCCCGCGACGCACTGGAAGCGGCCCAACAGGGTCTGTCGGCGGAACTCGCGGGGCGGCTCGCGGCGAACGGCACCCTGACGGGTGTCGATGTCGCCGCCGCTGCTGCCGCGGGCGACGCCATCGCGCTCGGCCTGATCCGCGAGGGCGGCAACCACGTCGGTCAGGTCATCGCCGGACTCGTCTCCTTCTTCAACCCCGGCCTGGTGGTGATCGGCGGTGGGGTGACCGGCCTCGGCCACACCCTGCTCGCCGCGATCCGCACCCAGGTCTACCGCCAGTCACTGCCGCTGGCCACCGGCAATCTGCCCATCGTCCTAGGGGAGTTGGGCCAGAACGCCGGAGTCATCGGCGCGGCCCGACTGATCAGCGACCACCTGTTCTCACCCGCGTAGCCGACTCGCGCACCACCCTCTTCTCCGCACCGCCCTCTTCTTCGCAGCACCTTCTTTTGCGCACCCCGCTCTTCCGCGCACCCCGCTCTTCCGCGCACCCCGCTCTTCCGTGCACCACTCTCTCTTCTTCGCAGCACCTTCTTCCGCGCACCACCCGGCACGGCGCCCCGCGCTGCCCCGCCCTGCTCCCACGCGCCTGCGTACGCAGGTGACCCCGCCCTGACTCCGGCCCCGCACGCCCGCCGAGGGGAACCCACATGGCACCAGAACCACCGCTGCTCAGCATGTCCGGCATCACCAAGTCGTTCCCCGGCGTCCGGGCCCTCGACGGCGTCGACCTTGACGTCCAGGCCGGTGAAGTGCACTGCCTGCTCGGCCAGAACGGGGCCGGCAAATCCACCCTGATCAAGGTGCTGGCGGGTGCCCACCAGCCGGACAGCGGCACCATCGACTGGCGCGGCGAGGCGGTCACGCTCCGCTCGCCCATCGCCGCCATGCGCCTCGGCATCGCCACCATCTACCAGGAACTCGACCTGGTGGAGCACCTGTCGGTGGCCGAGAACGTCCACCTCGGCCATGAGCCGACGGCCGCCGGATTCGTCGTACGCCACAAGGCCGCGCGCGCCTCGGCCGCCCGACTCCTCAAGCGCCTCGGCCATCCGGAGATCGACCCGGCCCAGCTCGTCGGCGAACTGTCCGCGGCCCAGCAGCAGATCGTCTCCATGGCCCGGGCGCTCTCCCACGACGTACGGCTCATCGTCATGGACGAGCCGTCCGCCGCCCTCGACCCGGACGAGGTGGACAACCTGTTCCGCATCGTCGCCGCCCTGACCGCCGACGGCGTGGCGGTCGTCTACATCTCGCACCGCCTGGAGGAGATCCGGCGCATCGGCGACCGGGTGACGGTGCTCAAGGACGGCCGCGCGGTCGCGGGCGGACTGCCCGCGAAGACGACACCGACTCGCGATGTCGTGGCGCTGATGACGGGGCGCAACGTCGAGTACGTCTTCCCCGAGCGGCCCGCCGCCGCGCCCGCCGGCGCCCCCGTCCTGGAGGTCCGCGGGCTGTCCCGGGCGGGCGAGTTCGCACCGCTCGACCTCACCGTACGGGCCGGGGAGATCGTCGGCCTCGCCGGACTCGTCGGCTCGGGCCGCTCCGAGGTGCTGGAGACCGTCTACGGCGCCCGCAAACCCAGCACCGGCCAAGTCCTGGTGGACGGCAGCCCGTTGCGGCCCGGCAGCGTACGCTCCGCGGTCCGCGCCGGACTCGGTCTCGCCCCGGAGGAACGCAAGGCGCAGGCCCTGCTCATGCAGGAGTCCGTCACCCGGAACGTGTCCGTCTCCACCCTCTCCCGCTTCTCGCGCGGCGGCTGGCTCGACCGGCGTGCCGAACTGGGCGCGGCCCGCGCGGCGACCCGCGAACTGTCGCTGCGCCCCGACAACCCCTCCGTGCCCGTGCGCACCCTCTCCGGTGGAAACCAGCAGAAGGCCGTCCTGGCCCGCTGGCTGCTGCGCGGCTGCCGTGTGCTGCTGCTCGACGAGCCGACCCGCGGCGTCGACGTCGGCGCCCGCGCCGAGCTGTACGCGGTCGTGCGCCGGCTGGCCGACGAAGGGCTCGCCGTGCTCCTCGTGTCCAGCGAGGTCCCCGAAGTGCTGGGGCTCGCCGACCGTGTGCTGGTGCTGCGCGAGGGCCACGTCGTACACGAGGCACCCGCCCGCGAACTGGACGAACACCGCGTACTCGACCTCGTCATGGAAGGAAGCCCGGCGTCATGACGCAGCACGCCTCCCCGCCGCGGGACAGCACCGACAAGGTGCAGCCGATCGGCCCCCTGCCCGCCTGGCGCTCCCTCGTGGCCCGCGCCGACGTCCGCACCCTCTCGCTGCTCGGCGTGCTGCTCGCGCTCGTCGTGGTCGGCGGCATCACCAAACCGGACGAGTTCCTCGACACCCGCAACCTCCAACTGGTCCTCACCCAGGCCTCGGTGATCGGCGTCGTCACGGTCGGCATGACCTTCGTCATCACCTCCGGCGGCATCGACCTGTCGGTCGGCGCCATCGTCGCCCTCGCCTCGGTGTGGGCGACGACGGTGGCCACCCAGGACTTCGGCTTCGCCGGCATTCTGTTCACCGCGGTGCTCGTCGGCGTGGGCTGCGGGCTGGTCAACGGCGTACTCATCGCCTACGGCAGCTTGGTCCCGTTCATCGCCACCCTCGCGATGCTGGCCTCGGCGCGCGGCCTCGCCCTGCAGATCACCGACGGCAAGACGCAGATCGTGACCGTCGACGGCATCCTCGAACTGGGCGAGCGCGACTCCTATGTGCTCGGCATCCCGCCGCTCGTCCTGGTCTTCGCGGTCGTGACGATCATCGGCTGGCTCGTGCTCAACCGGACCACCTTCGGCCGCCGCACGGTCGCCGTCGGCGGCAACGCGGAGGCCGCCCGGCTCGCCGGCATCGACGTGCGCCGCCAGCGGCTCTACCTCTATCTGCTGTCCGGACTGTGCTGCGGCATCGCAGCCTTCCTGCTGATCATCCTGTCCGGCTCGGGCCAGAACACCAACGGCAATCTGTACGAACTCGACGCCATCGCGGCCGCGATCATCGGTGGAACCCTGCTCAGCGGGGGCCGCGGCACCATCACCGGCTCCGTGCTCGGTGTCCTGATCTTCACCACGATCACCAACATCTTCGCCCTGAACAACCTGCAGAGCGACGTCCAGCAGATCGCCAAGGGCGCGATCATCGTCGCCGCCGTGCTGGTCCAGCGCCGTACCGCGAGCACGACCTGAGGAAAGGGTTCACCGCCATGTCACAGCTCACCAGCCGCAGAGGACTGCTCTTCGGGACCGCCGCGGTCTCCGCCGGCGCCCTGCTCACCGCTTGCACGAGCAACGAGAGCACCGAGAACGGCGGGGCCGACGACGAGAAGCCCGCCGCGAACGACCGGCCGGCCGCCGACGACAAGCCCGGCAAGCAGGTCACCATCGGGTTCGCCGGACCCCAGGCCGACCACGGCTGGCTCAACGCGATCAACGAGAACGCCGAGGGCCGCGCCAAGAAGTACTCGGACGTCACCCTGGAGATCACCGAGGGCTCCAACGACACCGCCGCGCAGATAGGCCAGATCGAGACCCTGATCAACAAGAAGGTCGACGTGCTGGTCATCCTGCCCGCCGACGGCAAGGCCCTCACCCAGGTCGGTCTGAAGGCGATGCGCGCCGGCATCCCGGTGATCAACCTGGACCGGATCTTCAACACCCCGCAGGCCTACCGCTGCTGGATCGGCGGCGACAACTACGGCATGGGCTTCAACGCGGGCAGCTACATCGGCGAGAAGCTGAAGGACAAGTCGGACGCCCGCGTCGTGGAACTGGCCGGCATCGACAACCTGGAGCTGACCAAGCAGCGCACCCAGGGCTTCGACGACGCGCTCAAGAACTACCCGAACATCAAGAAGGTCGCCCGGCAGGCGGCCGACTTCACCGTCGAGTCGGGACAGGCCAAGATGTCCCAGCTGCTCCAGGCCCAGTCGAAGATCGACGCCGTCTGGAACCACGACGACGACCAGGGCGTGGGCGCGCTGCGCGCCATCGAACAGGCCGGCCGCGACGAGTTCCTGATGGTCGGCGGGGCCGGTGCGCTCTCCGCCTTCCAGGCCATCAAGCAGGACAACGGCGTGCTGAAGGCGACCGTGCTCTACCCGCCGACCATGGCCGCCTCGGCGATCGACCTGGCGCGCGCCCTCGGACAGAGCAAGGGCATCGGCGGTCTCGCCGAGTACGAGATCCCGTCGTCGATCACGCTGTACTCGGCCGTCGTCGACAAGGACAACGTCGACCAGTACATGTCCACGGGCTTCCGCTGACCGGTGCCGCCCCGCACCCCCACGGCGCCACCGCGGCGCCGGACATGACGAGGACCAGGAGGACTTCCGTATGGGACAGCCGCAGCAGACGGACGGGCCGGAGGCGGCACTGCCACCGATCCGCGTCGGCATGGTCGGATACGCCTTCATGGGCGCCGCCCACTCCCAGGGCTGGCGCACCGTGGGCCGGGTCTTCGACCTGCCCCGACGGCCGGTCCTGGCCGCGATCTGCGGCCGGGACGGCGCCGCGGTCCGGGCGGCGGCGGACCGGCACGGCTGGGCGGCGGCCGAGACCGACTGGCGTGCGCTGATCGCCCGGGACGACATCGACCTCGTCGACATCTGCACCCCCGGGGACAGCCACGCCGAGATCGCCCTCGCCGCCCTGGCCGCCGGCAAGCATGTGCTGTGCGAGAAGCCCCTCGCCAACACCGTCGAGGAGGCCACCGCGATGACCCGCGCGGCCGAGCAGGCCAAGGCCCGCGGCCAGGTGGCGATGGTCGGCTTCAACTACCGGCGGCTGCCCGCCACGGCGCTCGCCCGGCGCATGGTCGCCGACGGCCGGATCGGCACCCTGCGGCACGTCCGGGTCAGCTACCTCCAGGACTGGCTGGTCGACCCGGCGTTCCCGCTCACCTGGCGGCTGCGCAAGGAACACGCGGGATCCGGCTCGCTCGGCGACCTCGGCGCGCACATCGTCGACCTCGCCCAGTACCTGGCGGGCGAACGGCTGGCCGGGGTCTCCGCGCTCACCGAGACCTTCGTACGGCAGCGGCCGCTGCCCGCCGGCCCGAGCAGCGGCCTGGCCGCGGTGTCGGCCGCCGGCACCGGAGAGGTCACCGTCGACGACGCCGCCCTGTTCACCGGCCGCTTCGCCTCCGGCGCGCTGGCCTCCTTCGAGGCCACCCGGTACGCGACCGGACGCAAGAACGCGCTGCGCATCGAACTCAACGGCGAACGCGGCTCGCTCGCCTTCGACCTGGAGCGGCTGAACGAGCTGTCCTACCACGACGGCACCGAACCCCGGACGCACGCCGGCTTCCGCCGCATCCTGGTCACCGAACCCGACCACCCCTACCTGGAGGGCTGGTGGCCCCCGGGCCACGGCCTCGGCTACGAGCACAGCTTCGTCCACCAGGCCCGCGATCTGCTGCTCGCCATCGCCGAGGGCAGCGCCCCCGAACCCTCCTTCGCCGACGGACTACAGGTCCAGCGTGTGCTCGCCGCGGTGGAGGAGAGCGCCGAGAAGAACTCCGTCTACACGCCCGTCGCGGCCTGAGGAGGCCCCGCCAATGCCGCGCAGTTTCACGCTCTTCACCGGTCAGTGGGCCGACCTTCCCCTGGAGGAGGTCTGCCGCCTCGCCCGCGACTTCGGCTACGACGGACTCGAACTCGCCTGCTGGGGCGACCACTTCGAGGTCGACAAGGCCCTCGCCGACCCCTCCTACGTGAAGTCACGGCACCAACTCCTCGACGGCTACGGCCTCAAGTGCTGGGCCATCTCCAACCACCTGGTCGGACAGGCCGTCTGCGACGCCATCATCGACGAGCGGCACGAGGCGATCCTGCCCGCCCGGATCTGGGGCGACGGCGAGGCGGAGGGCGTACGCCGGCGGGCCGCCGCCGAGATCGCCGACACCGCGCGCGCCGCGGCGGCCTTCGGCGTGGACACCGTCATCGGCTTCACCGGCTCCGCCATCTGGCATCTGGTCGCCATGTTCCCGCCCGCGCCCGAGGCGATGATCGACCGCGGCTACCAGGACTTCGCCGACCGCTGGAACCCCATCCTGGACGTCTTCGACACGGAGGGCGTCCGCTTCGCGCACGAGGTCCATCCCAGCGAGATCGCCTACGACTACTGGACCACCCAGCGCGCCCTGGCCGCCGTCGGCAACCGGCCCGCCTTCGGCCTCAACTTCGACCCCTCCCACTTCGTCTGGCAGGACCTCGACCCGGTCGGCTTCCTGTGGGACTTCCGGGACCGGATCTACCACGTCGACTGCAAGGAGGCCCGCAAGCGCCTCGACGGCCGCAACGGCCGTCTCGGCTCCCATCTGCCCTGGGGCGACCCGCGCCGCGGCTGGGACTTCGTGTCCGCCGGGCACGGCGACGTCCCCTGGGAGGACGTCTTCCGGATGCTGCGGTCCATCGACTACCGGGGGCCCGTCTCCGTGGAGTGGGAGGACGCCGGCATGGACCGGCTCCAGGGCGCCCCGGAGGCGCTGACCCGCCTCAAGGCCTTCGACTTCGAACCGCCTGCGGCCTCCTTCGACGCGGCGTTCGGTAAATAGCGCTCCGCGGGACGCTCCGCTGGACGGGCCGAGTTGTGTCGTCGGTCGTCCGCGGCGCCGTTGTGGCCGGTCGCGCAGTTCCTCGCGTCCCTTGTGGGGGCCGGCGCTGGTCGGTCGTCTGCGGCTTCGTTGTGGCTGGTCGCGCAGTTCCTCGCGTCCCTTGTGGGGGCCGGCGCTGGTCGGTTGTCCGCGGCGCCGTTGTGGCTGGTCGCGCAGTTCCTCGCGTCCCTTGTGGGGGCCGGCGCTGGTCGGTCGTCTGCGGCTTCGTTGTGGCTGGTCGCGCAGTTCCTCGCGTCCCTTCTAGGGGCGCGGGCACCGGCCCACCATCTGTCACTTCTCCGTTCTTCCGGGATGACGGCGCATCCCGGCGTACCGCACCCGCCCCGTACAACCAGCCCCTTTCTGGAGGCATTCGTGCACGGGAACCACCGCACCACCCGCACCCGCGGAAACGAGACCCACAGACGACGCCGATTCAGCAAGGCGGTTGCCCTGCTGAGCGGGGCGCTGCTCGCGGGCGCCACCCTCAGTCTCACCGCCCCGCAGGCCGGCGCAGCCGTCGCCGACCCGGCAGCCGCGGCGGCCGAGGACTTCCAGCAGGTCACCCTCGCCAAGGGAGCGGCGGAGGTCGGCGAGCCGATGTCGCTCGCCGTCCTGCCGGACCGCTCCGTGCTGCACACCTCGCGCGACGGCACGCTGCGCCTCACCGACGCCGCCGGCAACACCGAGATCGCCGGCAAGCTCGACGTCTACTCGCACGACGAGGAGGGACTCCAGGGCGTCGGCGTCGACCCCGGCTTCAGCGACAACCGTTTCATCTACCTCTACTACGCGCCCCCGCTCGACACCCCCGCGGGCGAGGCCCCGGAGACCGGCACGGCCGCCGACTTCGCCCCCTTCGAGGGCGTCAACCGGCTCTCCCGGTTCGTCCTGAACCCGGACGGCACGCTCGACACGGCCAGCGAGAAGCAGATCCTCGACGTCCAGGCATCCCGCGGCCTGTGCTGCCACGTCGGCGGCGACATCGACTTCGACAAGGACGGCAACCTCTACCTGTCGACCGGCGACGACACCAACCCGTTCCAGTCGGACGGCTTCTCGCCCCTCGACGAGCGACCGGACCGCAACCCCGCCTTCGACGCCCGCCGTTCCGCCGGCAACACCAACGACCTGCGCGGCAAGATCCTGCGCATCAAGGTGAACGCCGACGGCTCGTACTCCGTCCCCGACGGCAACCTCTTCGCGCCCGGCACCCCCAAGACGCGCCCCGAGATCTACGCGATGGGCTTCCGCAACCCGTTCCGCTTCAGCGTCGACAAGGAAACCGGCATCCTCTACGTCGGTGACTACGGGCCCGACGCCGGCTTTGCCGACCCCGACCGCGGACCCGCCGGTCAGGTCGAGTTCGACCGGATCACCGGCCCCGGCAACTACGGCTGGCCGCTGTGCATCGGCGACAACCAGGCGTACAAGGAGTACGACTTCGCCACCAAGACGTCCGGCGCCGCCTTCGACTGCGCCGCACCGAAGAACACCTCGCCGCACAACACCGGCCTGATCGATCTGCCGCCGGCCCAGCCCGCCTGGCTCCCGTACGACGGCCCCTCCGTGCCCGAGTTCGGCGACGGATCCGAATCCCCCATGGGCGGACCGGTCTACCACTACGATGCCGCGCTCGACTCGCCCGTGAAGTTCCCGGAGGCCTACGACGGCGACTTCTTCGCCGGTGAGTTCGGCCGCCGCTGGATCAGGCGCATCGCCAGCGACGCGGACGGCACCGTGCAGTCCATCAACCCCGTGCCCTGGACCGGCACCCAGGTGATGGACATGGCCTTCGGACCCGACGGGGCGCTGTACGTCCTCGACTACGGCACCTCCTGGTTCGGCGGCGACGACAACTCCGGCCTGTTCCGCATCGAGAACGCCACCGACGGCCACTCACCGGTGGCCCAGGCGGCGGCGAACCGCACCTCCGGACGGGCACCGCTGAAGGTGACGTTCTCCTCGGCCGGCAGCAGCGACCAGGACGGCGACGCGCTCACCTACAGCTGGGACTTCGGCGACGGCGCCACCGCGACCGGCGCGAGCCCGAGCCACTCCTACCAGAAGAACGGCACCTACACGGCCACGGTGACCGCCAAGGACCCGAGCGGACGCACCGGCAGCGCGAGCGTGCAGATCGTCGTCGGCAACACCGCGCCCTCCATCACCCTCCAACTCCCGAAGGACGGCCAGCTGTTCAGCTTCGGTGACGCCGTCCCGTTCAAGGTGAAGGTCACCGACCCCGAGGACGGCAGGAAGCTCGACTGCTCCAAGGTCACGGTCAACTTCATCCTCGGCCACGACACCCACGGCCACCCGCTGACCTCCGCCAACGGCTGCTCCGGCACCATCCGGACCAGCGCGGACGGCGGCCACGACGAGAACGCCAACATCTTCGGCGTGTTCGACGCCCAGTACACCGACAACGGAGGCGGCGGCCAGGCCGCGCTCACCTCGCACGACCGCAATGTCCTGCAGCCCCGGCACCGCCAGGCCGAGCACTTCGGTGACTCCTCCGGCGTCTCGGTGATCACCAAGACCAGCGCGCACGGCGGCAAGACGGTCGGTGACATCGACAACGGCGACTGGATCTCCTTCACGCCGTACGTACTGTCCGACGCCGAGCAGATCACGGCACGCGTGTCCTCCGGCGGCGCGGGCGGCACCCTTGAGGTCCGCACGGGCTCCCCGACGGGCAAGCTGCTCGGCACGGCGACCGTGCCGGTGACCGGCGGCTGGGACACCTTCCAGGACGTCACCGCCACGCTGTCGAAGGCACCGAGGGGCACCACCACGCTCTACCTGGTCTTCAAGGGGAGCACCGGAGGCGGCGCCCTGTTCGACGTCGACGACTTCGTCTTCACCACGGGCTGAGAGGAGACCGCGATGCGCTCGACCGGCAGACTGACGACCGCCGTCCTCGGGGCGGCCCTCCTCCTCGGCTGCGTGGCGGGACCCGCCTCGTCGCACCCGGCACAGGACAAGCGGGTGCTGGTCTTCTCCAAGACCGCCGGATTCCGGCATGACTCGATCCCCGAAGGGATCGCGGCGGTCAGGGCACTCGGCGCGGACGGCGGATTCGCCGTCGACGCCACGGAGAACGCCGGCGCCTTCACCGCGAAGAACCTGCGGCGCTACGACGCGGTCGTGTTCCTGTCCACGACGGGAGACGTCCTCGACCGCACCCAGCAGCGGGCCTTCGAGGGCTACATCCGGCAGGGCGGCGGCTATGTGGGCGTCCACGCCGCCGCCGACACCGAGTACGACTGGGCGTTCTACGGCGGCCTGGCCGGCGCCTACTTCCAGTCGCACCCGGCGATCCAGCCGGCCACGGTGGACGTGGAGGACCGCGCCCACCCGGCGACCTCGGGCCTGGCACGGACCTGGGAGCGCACCGACGAGTGGTACGACTACCGCTCCAACCCGCGCGAACGGGCCCATGTCCTCGCCTCGCTCGACGAGTCGTCGTACAGCGGCGGCACCATGAACGGCGACCATCCGATCGCCTGGTGCCAGGACTACCGGGGCGGCCGGGCCTTCTACACCGGTGCCGGCCACACCAAGGAGTCCTACGCCGAACCCGCCTTCCGGCAGCACCTGCTGGGCGGCATCCGCTGGGCCATCGGCGACACCCAGGCCGACTGCCGCCCGGAGAACGGCTACCGGCCGCTGTTCGACGGCACCTCCCTGGACGGCTGGCGCCAGGCGGGCCCGGGCTCCTTCACCCTGTCCGAGGACGGCACGCTGACCTCGACCGGCGGCATGGGGATGCTCTGGTACGCCGACCAGAGCTTCGGGGCGTACTCCCTGAAGCTCGACTGGAAGCTGGACGGCGACGACAACTCGGGTGTGTTCGTGGGCTTCCCGCCCTCCGACGACCCTTGGTCGGCCGTGAACAACGGCTATGAGATCCAGATCGACGCCACGGACGCGCCCGAGAAGACCACCGGGTCCGTCTACGGCTTCCAGTCCGCCGACCTGGACAGGCGCGACCGCGCGCTGAACCCGCCGGGGGAGTGGAACACGTACGAGATCCGTGTGGAGGGCGAGCGCCTCCGCATCTGGCTCAACGGCGTGAGGATCAACGATTTCACCAACACCGATCCGGCCCGGAGCCTGCGCGACGGACATGTCGGCGTCCAGAACCACGGAGCCGACGACCAGGTGTCCTTCCGCGACATCCGGATCAAGGAACTGCCCGCCCAGGGCAGGTGAGCGGCGGCGGGCGGGGGACGCCGGACCCCCGCCCGCCGTCTTCGTCCCGTCCTAGCCGGGGTTCGCGCACGACAAGGAGGCTGCCCATGTCCGCGTCCCTTTCCCGAAACCGCGTGGGAGTGTGGCTGATCGGCGCCCGGGGTTCCGTCGCCACCACCGTGGTCGCGGGCTGCGCCGCCGTCGCGGCCGGCCTGCATCCGCCCACCGCAATGGTCACCGAGACACCTCTGTTCGCCGACTGCGGGCTGCCACCCCTCGCCTCGCTCGTCTTCGGCGGGCACGACACGGTCGACTGCCCCCTGCCCAAGCGGGCCGAGCAACTGGCGGCGGGCGGCGTCCTGGCGCACGGCCTGCCCGCCGCGGTCGCGGGCGAACTCGAAGCGGCCGACGCCGAGATCAGGCCCGGCGGCCCGGCCCCGGCAGACACCCGGGACCCCGACGAGGTGATCGCCGGCTTCGCCGCGGACATCTCCGACTTCGTACGGCGGGGCGGACTCGACCGTGCCGTCGTCGTGAACGTGGCATCCACCGAACCCACCGCCACCGGTGATGCCCTGCCGCCCAGTTCGCTGTACGCGGCGGCGGCCCTGCGGGCGGGCTGCCCGTACGTGAACTTCACCCCTTCGACCGGTCTGCACCATCCGGCGCTGGCCGAGGCGGCGGCGAACAGCGGTCTGCCGTACGCGGGCCGCGACGGCAAGACCGGGCAGACCCTGCTCCGTTCGGTCCTCGGCCCGATGTTCGCGCAGCGGGCACTGGCGGTCCGCGCCTGGTCGGGCACCAACCTGCTGGGCGGCGGCGACGGCGCCGCCCTCGCCGACCCGGCGGCGGCCGCCGCCAAGAACGCCGGCAAGGAACGGGTCCTCGCCGACACGCTCGGCGGCACACCGCAGGGCGAGGTGCACATCGACGACGTGCCCGCCCTCGGCGACTGGAAGACCGCCTGGGACCATGTCGCCTTCGACGGCTTCCTCGGCACCCGCATGGTCCTGCAGACCATCTGGCAGGGCTGCGACTCCGCGCTGGCCGCGCCGCTCGTCCTCGACCTGGCCCGGCTGACCGCACGCGCCCACGAGCGCGGCCACACCGGCCCCCTGACCGACCTCGCCTTCTACTTCAAGGACCCCCTGGGCGATGCCCCGTCGTCCCTGGCCGACCAGCACACGGCCCTCAGCCGCTTCGCGGAGCGACTGCGGGACCCGTCGCCCGGGGCGGCCGGGGGACCGGCGGAGGTGCGCGGATGCTGAGGGGCGTGCTGTCGCCGCGCCGACCCATCGCCACGACCCGACCCGGCGGCCCGGCGGCCTGGACTGGTGACGCGCCGGCGTGGATCGGTGGGTCGGTGGTGCGGGCTGGTGGCTTGGTGGCGTGGGTCGGTGGCTTGGTGGTGCGGGCCGGTGGGTCGGCGGCGTGGATCGGTGGGTCGGTGGCGTGGATCGGTGGGTCGGTGGTGCGGGCCAGTCGCTCGGTGGTGCGGGCCGGTGGCCGGATGGCGCGGACTGGTGGCTCGGTGGTGCGGGCTGGTGGGTCGGCGGCGTGGATCGGTGGGTCGGTGGTGCGGATCGGTGGCCGGATGGCGCGGACTGGTGGCCTGGCGGTGCGGGCTGGTGGCCCGGTGGCGTGGTTTGGTGGCTTGGTGGTGCGGGCCGGTGGCCCGGCGGTGGGGGCCGGTGGCTCGGCGGCGCGGAGTGGGCCGGGCGACGAGGACCGGGCGCACCGGCACACCCCGCCGCACACAAGCGACGACAGCGCGGAGCCCAGCACGGGGCATGCGGCCGACACGCCGTCCCGGCCGCGGGGCGATGCCGGTCGGCGGGATTCCTGGCTGTGGGGCGGTGCCGGCCGGTGGGATTCGCAGCTGTGGGGCGGTGTCGGTCGGCGGGATTCGCGGCTGCGGGCCTGGGCCGAACTGCTGCGGTTGCCCGCCCTGTTCACCGTGCCCGGTGACGTGCTGGCCGGGGCCGCCGCGGTGTCGGCGCGCCCCGGGCGCCACACCCTGCTGGCCATCGGCTCCTCCCTGTGCCTGTACGAGGCTGGCATGGCCCTCAACGACTGGGCCGACCGCGCCGAGGACGCCGCCGAGCGCCCGCACCGGCCGCTGCCGTCCGGCCGTATCCGGCCGGCCGCGGCCCTCGCAGCGGCCGGTGTCTGCACCGCGGCGGGCCTGACCCTGGCCGCCCGCGCCGGCCGGCCCGCGCTCACCGTCGCCACCCCGCTCGCGGCCACCGTCTGGGCGTACGACCTGGTCCTCAAGCACACCCCGGCGGGCCCCGCGGCGATG
>NZ_JBEPAP010000044.1:0-77452 GCF_040298665.1 Streptomyces sp. NPDC001508 | reverse complement strand
ACTTTCACTTCAGAGGTGCCTTGCTTCGTGGGACTGATGAGGGCGTAGGAACTCCCATCATCCCAGGTCAGCAGGCACCTCTTCCCATTTCCCCGTCCCCAGACCGACCTTCACGCGGTGGATCCAGGCTGAGAGATTCCGCCGGAACTCGGCGAGATAACTGACGCATCGGGCCGACTTCAACTGCTCGCCCAAGTCAAGCGCATCGAGTGCCACGCGGCATGCCTCCTCGATGTCGCCGGCGCGTAGGTGGGCGTCGGCCAGAACCATGGTCGCGAAAAAGTCGCTTCGGACGTGGCTGCCGCTCATGGCGTTCTCGGCATGGGCGACGGCCTGGCGGGCGCTGTTGACGTCACGGAAGCAGTGGGCGGCCTCGGCGGCAAGCTCGGCCTCGTCGAAGTAACTGATCCACTCCGGTTCGTCGTCGTTGTTCCGGCTCTCCAGCGCGTTCGTGGCCGCGCTCAGGGCTGCTTCGCAGGCTCCTACGTCCCCCGTTCGGGCGAGAGCGCGGGCCTCCATGGCGTGGAACTGGGCGCGCAGCGTCGGCGTGGCTACGGGAGCGATGCCCATGAGCGCCGCGCGGGCGAGGGTGGCCGCCTCGGTGTAGTGCCCGAGGAACGTCGCCTGATGACTCATGGCGGACAGAATGCTGCCGGCGAGCCGCCGGTCATTGGCGTCCTGGGCCAGTCGGAGGGCCTGGAGAAAGTACCGCTGTGCCAAGCCGTGGTGGCAGGCGTCGTAGGACATCCAACCGGCAAGGAGCGTCGCTTCGGCCGCGGTGGAGAAGAGTGCCCGGCCAACCTGCTCCGTGTACTGGCCGCGCAGGATCGGCGTCACTTCGGTACTGAGGTACTGGACGGCCGCGTGCCGTGCGTGGTCGCCGCCGAAACGGTCGTCCAGTTCGGCAAACATATCCGCGGTCGTCTTGATGGCCGCTACGTCCCCGAGACCGACGCGCATTCCGTCCCGACGCTGTCGGGGAACGCCCGGCTCGGGCGCCACCAGCCAGCGAAGCGAGGCTTCGTTCCATGCGGGTTCGGACGGCTGGGCCTGTAACAGGGGCTCGTAACGGTTGAGGTCGGCGCGCCACAACTGCCCTACGGTCTCGATTGCGCCCTCTGGGCTTGCTGGATACGTGACGTCCAACAGCTCTGTCTCGCGTTCGCCTTCGTGGTTCAGCCCGAGCTCGGCGGCGCTGAGGCCGTATACCTCGCACAGCAGCGGACCATAGAAGTCGTCCGGGGTGCTGTGTCCGTTCTCCCAACTGGCGATACGGCGTTTCACACTGGCGTCGGATGGGAGGTGGTGGCCACGACGGACGGCAGCCTGACGCAATTCGCGTACCAACCGCGGCTGACTCCAGCCCCGATCCATACGGGCCTGCCGTAAACGAATACTGGTGGGCTGCATCGAAGACGTGATGTTCCCTCCTCGCGCGCGCAATCGCGAAACCGGGCCTCACAGCGCTCTGACTTTACAACCGAACGTAAGCGTGGTGCATCGTCGGGCGCTGCAAGTAATCGGCGTACCCCTGACGGCTGCTCGTGACGGGGGATGACGCGTCCACGGATGACGCGTCATCCCCCGTCACCTCTCGTCATCTGCCCTGGCCAGGGTGGTGACCGTGAGGCTGGACATAGGGCGGCAGCGGCCGCAACTGAGTCCGACCGAGGTGAGATGACGTGCAGAGGATGACCAGGAGGGGCGTCGAATGGCTCTCCGCAGCGGCAGACGATCCGGCTGCATGCCGGGCCACCTGGGCGGATGACCCCCGTGCGCCGTACATGCTGTCGACCGGCCGCTACTTCGAGGTAGTGACGGTAGACCAACGAACCGGCATCGAGACATTCGATCAACTGCTGCGTCGTGGCCTTCCGTTCGGCCCCACGGTGCTTGACCACAAGTCCCAACGCGTCGGCTTCTTCCTCGGGTCGCAGAGTCACGAGACCTTCGTCCATCACCTCGAAAGGGAAGAGGGCACGCCACCTGTTTACCGCTACCTGAGTCGCGAATCGGTCGTCGTTGTCCCGGGACCCATGCCCCTGCGCGGCGACCGTTACGAATGGCTCCGTGCCCCGACCCGCCGACCGATGGCCAACCCGCTCCGCCCGGTGGCCCTGGCGACCATGCTCGTTGCCTCCGCCGAGTTGCTTGCCCGCGTGGACCGGTACGGCGAGCGCTACCCGTCCGCGGCTGCCTTCGCCCTCACTGCCATCGAGAGGGCTGCGACCGATGCGGGATGACCCCACTCACCGGCACGACGCTGCCTCCTGGTCGCCGCTGGACAGCGACGGTTGGTACGCCGCGCGCAATGCCACGACGGCTCTGCGGGATGCCCTGGTCCGCGCTGGTCTGGAAAGGGATTTCCCTTATCTCCGAGCCGACTTGAACGCCTTCGGGCATGGCCTGGTCGAACTCGGGCGCGTGTCGCCAGCCACCGCGGAGCGACTGGCGGAACTGCTCCGGCTGGCGCTGACATCGGGGGTGCAGCGCCTGGGGGAGAGCCGCGACGAAACCGCCGAACACCGCACAGGAAGGGACTGAACCATGACCGACCGACGGGGAGTCATCGCCAAGCGCGCCGAGAACCTGATGCCCGACGTGCCCTACGTCCGCGGCTGGGCACAGGCTCGACGCAGCGCCGGCATGTTGGCCGAGCAACTGACCGCCCTGGACCTGGAGTCGGACTTGCCCGGACTCACGGCCGACGTGAACGTCTCGGGTGACGGCCTGGTACGCCTCGGCACCGTCCGGCCGGAGGCAGCGGCACTGCTGGCTGAATTGGTCGTGTTGGGCCTTGCGGCAGAGATGATGCCGCACGCCGATTCGTTGGCGCAGGGGACGGGAACTGCCTGTCGGAACGCGTCGGCTGCCTGAACGATCCGGCTCCGGAACTCCGGCCTGTTGCGGTACGAGGCTGCTCCCGCGACCGGCCGGCCTTGCCCCGTACGTCACCGTTCCCCGGCGGATGACGTACGGGGCTTCTCACTGCGCGCCATGCCCTCCTCGGTTGTCGGTCTGCCGCTCGGCCGGGACCGGCGCCCCAGCGCCGCAGCCCGGACGAAGCGGCAAAGCTGCGCGCTTGATGGATGGCTGCGGGGCATGTGACTGCCTCGTGTGAGAGGACATCAGCTTGGGAAGCTCGGGTCTTTTGGCGGCGATTGTTGCGTTGACCTGCGGCCAAGTGGTGTTGGAGCCTTGGTCGTACCTGTGACGAGTCCCCGCTGTTCCCCGTGGTTCCCCGAAAGATCTGGCACGCGAATGGCACGGTCCCTTCGTCTCGAACGTGTTTTGGCGGAGTTGGGCCCCGGAGCGTTTCAGCCTCAGCCGACGATAGTCAGCCACGATGGCGGGTCAGCCGACCGTGCAGGCGCGCGTGTGCCTCGCTGTACCCCGCTGGCCTGAGCCACGCTGTCGGTCGTCGATCAGATACGTCTCGACGGCGGGAGCGCATGGGCGGCCCGTACATATGGCGAACCGAGCTCAATGGTGCACGAGCCATCGGTCGACGCTACGGTGCCGCGCATGAAGATCCGAAGATGGGCCGTCCGTGGCGTGACAGCGGTGGCTGTGGGTGGGGCATTGATCATTGGGCGCGCGCTCCAGGGGGCTGCGGCGAGGTCGGGCAGCGCGGGTGGCGGTCCGAGCACTCGGACGCTCTGGTACTGGCGCTGTGAGTGCGGCGCTCACTCTCGCGGCGGTGATCCCTTCAAGGACGACGCGGAGTACAACGCCCAGCGGCACATGTGGCGCAAAGGCGTGGGACATCCGATGCCGGAGATCTACTCCGCCGAAGGGGGACTCGCGTAGGTCGGAGTTTTCTCGCATGTCGCCTGTCCGCACCCACACGCAGACCAACCCGGGCCCGAGGCCTCTGTGACCTGCGATCACTCACCAAGGCCCCCGCCTGCCCGAATGTGTCTTCTTGCCCTGGGTCTTGCCGGAGATCTTGCTGACCTGCGTTTTCCCTGCTCAGAGGCTGTGAGCCCGTGCGCCCTATGGTCATCGTTGGTCGTCATCGGCCACTGTTGAGTGACCTCGGACGGCCCAGAGACGGCCCAGAGACGGCCCAGCATCTCTGTCTCCGAGAGCGGCAGACCAGACTCAGCGGGTAGGGCGCTTCTTCGGAGGAACCGGGCCAGGAATCACATCCTTGCCGAGATGCTCCTTGATCAGGTACTTGAGCTCCGGCCCTTCGATGAGCTGGAGCCGGCCATGCTGGCGGGCAAAGTCGTGGCTGGCCCTGCCGAACCACGACGTGGTGATCAGGATGCCTTTGGCAGCGCGCTTGTGCTCGACCACGCCAGCGAGTGCCTGAACGGATTCGACGCCAACAAGCTTGCTGTAGCGCTTGGCCTGGATGATGCACTCACCATTGAAGACGGGGTCCTTGCTGACAGCCACGGCGTCAACGCCCTCGTCCTTCGACGCCTGGGTGTTCCAGGCCTCCATGCCGATGGCCTCGAACAGCTGGCGGATCAGGTGCTCGAACTCGGTAGGCGTGAGCTTCACCAGCACGGGTCTGCTGTCCAGGTCGGCCACGACGTCCATGCTGTCCATGAGCCGGTACTTCGTCAGATCGAACTCGATGATGGGCCGGATTGGTTCTAGGTCGTAGGGGTTGGGAGACACGAGCGCGTTGAGCTTTTTGAGGCAGTGCACGGGGTCTACCTGGCTGAGCCGAAGCTTCCCGAACTGCTCCCTGCTGGCGCTGAGCGTCACCAGGCAGGGTGAGACCTCGTGGCCGGTGGCACGGTCGATGGTCTTTACGTGCCCGTTCAGGATGACGCCGTTGACGATCCGGTTTGAGTCGCTCGTCAAGATCTCGTGGACGGTCCTCAGAGCGACTTGTGCCAGAACAGAGGCGTAGATCTCTTTGCGCTCCCTTTCCGGCCGGGGTAGCACGGTCGTCTCGTCTCGGCTCTTCACATAGCGGTAGCCCCTCGCGGCCGGAACGATCCCCTCAGAAGGCAAGTGGATCTCGACAAGCACATCGCCGGTAGCGGAGCGAAAAGCGACGCGATGCTCGTGTGGGAAGCCCATGGGGTACTCCGACGCGTCCAGCACGGCGTCTAGGTGCGCCTCGACCGCCGCAGGTTCCCCAGCCTCGTACGCCTCGCGTTCCTCTTCCAGATGCCTGTTAAAGGTGGCGACCTCGTCAAGAGCCTGCTCCTCGGCCTGGCGGTGCTCGGCCCGCTTCCGCTCCAGCGTCGCTAGCCGCTTCTCCTCGGCTCGCCGGTGCCTTTCCTGCGCAACGCCGAAGCGTACGCGGGCCTCGGCAACTTCAGCCTCGTAACGTTTCCTGCCGAGGCCCAAGACAGCAGCCAGTCCACCGGGTTCGGGGGGCGCAAACTCCTCCCACCGCGGGGACGGTTCCGGACGCGACCAAGGACGTTCATCCAACACCCTCGCGGTGTGCGTCTTCCGCCGGCGTTCGAAGGTCGTCGGCGGATCACTGACCAGGGCATCGCGTAACAGCTGTCCCAACTGCTCAGCTTCGTGCTCGACCCCGATCGTGAGCACCTGAGCCTGCTCAGTCTGCTGCTCCTGGTATGCGGCCTTCCGCTCACGCTCTTGCCGCTTGCCGGCCGCCTCATCTGCTTTGCGTTCCCGCTCCGCCTGACGCGCCCGTTGCTCCTGGGCTCGCTGCAATGCCTGCTGCTGCCGCTGGTACTCGCTGCCTCGCCCGCTACCCCGCTGCGCCACCTTGCTAACCCCTCCTCTGGCTTGACTCCCCAGAGCTGCATTCCCCTCGCGCCTCGCAGAATCACGCCCACCTGAGACTTGCCCTGGTCCGCGCCCCGCCCCCAAGCGCGGCGGTACGCATCGCACGGCTCAGGGATGCTGAGAGTTAGAGCCTGACCATCGTTATGACACGAGGGACTCTCCGTCAGGTGCCGAGCGATACACTCCGGTCGTGACGTCAGGTAGCGGAGCAGGGCCCACGACGGCCAATACGTCGCTTGAAGCGGTTCTCGCTCGCATCACGCAGGCGGACAAGAAGACTCTCGGATTATTTGTCGAGGGCGTGAGCCTTGAAACGCGAACCTCGCGTGTGATTTCAGACTTGCAGCATCAAGCCTGCGCTGATCGAATAGATCTTTCCGCTTCGTTTCTCGTCTCGGCGGATAAGTTGCTGCGAACCAGGCCCGGGCAGTATCGGAGCGCAATTAGCCGCTACTACTACTCGATGTACCACTCTGCGCGTGCCGTTGTCTACTTCGCCCATGGTGGCGATGATCATGAGAAGCATTCCGTGCTTCCGACAAAACTCCCGAATGACTTCCCCAGCAGTAGCTACTGGCAGAATGAACTCAAAGATGCACGCCTGAACAGAAATAGCGCGGACTATGATCCGTACCCAACTTCCTGGAGACACTGGCAGAGTCTAGCGAAGGGTCTTAGTGCGACAGCGCCGACCTTCCTGCAGCTGGCGACGCAATATTTGAAGCAGAAAGGATGCGCTCACGTATGAGTACGCCCGCATCTGAGGACTGGACCCTTCACATCAAAAAGGCGTTTCAGGATCGAGGCGGAATTCGCGTCGCCGATATCACCGTGCGCGAATATCCGGATGAGACGAATTATATCGTCTACGTCCGCGAATCGGACGTGCCTGAAGCGGCAGTCATTGGAAATGAGCTTGATGAGGAAATCTCCTCTCCGGGAGACAGGGCCTTTGTAATCGTCCGGAAGGCTCCTGAGGAACTTCTCGAAAGGGAGATGCGGCCGCTTTCAAGCGGCGTTCAAGACTCTCGTTCGACGGACTTGAGTAACCTAATCAGTGCGCGATCACGAGTTTCAGAGGCGCAGCCCAGCCTCTCGTACGTAAAAGATGCCGATCGTAATCTTTTTGCTGTAACGGCCCCTCGACATCACCTCATCTTCGGCCGCCGGGGAGCCGGTAAAAGTGCATTGCTGGTGGAGGCAAAACGAAACCTTGATGCCGACTCCAGCATTTCAAGCTGGACCAATATGCAGACGCTCAGAAATGAGTCGCCGGGACGCATTTTTCTTCACATCGTTGAAGATCTCCTCCAAGCTGTTGTGACGCGACAGCAGCGGATTAGGTCGGAATCGCCAATCTCTGTACAAGCGGTTGACGTCTACGAAGAAGTGCGCTCCCTGCTCTCGATTGAATCGCCCGGGGATGACTGGCCAACTCGACTGATTCCTAAAGTTCAGCGCACCCTGAAGCGCTTCCTGGACTCAAACGGTCTGCGACTCTACATCTTCGTGGATGACTTCTATTACATTCCGCGCAGAGATCAGCCAATGCTTCTGGATATGCTTCATGGATGCGTTCGGGACTGTGACGCGTGGCTAAAGGTTGCCTCAATTCGCCACCTCACGAGGTGGTGGCAGTCCTCTCCCCCTCTGGGGCTTCAGACTATGCACGACGCAGACCTGCTGGATCTTGATGTCACTCTGCAGGATCCTGGCAGGGCTAAGCGCTTCCTTGAGAGCATCCTTACGGAGTACGCGAGCCACGTTGGCATCCCGTCTCTGGGTAGAATCTTCAGTTCACCTGCCCTTGATCGCCTTGTATTGGCGTCTGGAGGTGTGCCTCGCGATTACCTGATCCTTGCACAAAGCTCAATCCTTAAAGCCCAGCGGCGGCAAAACTCCAAGCTGGTCGGCGTACAGGACGTCAACCAAGCCGCGGGAGATGCGGCACAGGCCAAGGTGCAGGAACTCGAAGAGGATATGGCTTCCGACGTTCAGTCGGCCATGAGGACTCTGGAGGCTCTGAAGCGAGTGAGGGCTTTCTGCCTCGAAGAGACCAGCCACACCTACTTCCTAATCGGGTACCGCGACAAGGAAAACGCTCCGAGCTGTTACAACGTGCTGACCGACCTTCTCGACCTTCGCCTGATTCACCTTGTGGACGACGGCGTGTCGGATCCGCATTCTGCTGGTCACAGATCAGAGGCCTACATGCTGGACCTGAGTCAATTCTCAGGGTCGCGCTTGAAGCAGGGAATTCGAGTCCTGGATTTTCAATCCGGTAACATTATTTCAAGGAAGACCCGTGGATCCTATAGGGGGAAGAGCGAATCTGCGCCGAAGGTGGGAGATACTCCCCTCAAAGCCATCGCAATTTTGCGAACCGCGCCAACCTTCACCTTGGATAGGGTTGCCAATCTAGCCGGGTAGGATCAATTGATCTACGCATGCCACGGAGGCATGCTTTGCCGCGCGGTCGGCGGAGCGGCTTTGGGCTGGAGCTGCTTTGGCGCGAGTGATCATGGCCCCGTAAGCTTCCGGCGCGTCGGGCAGTCTGTGGACCTGCCCGGTAAAGCACGACGTTGGGGCCATGATCTTCGAGGCTCGCGCCAAAGTGGCTGCCTAAAGCCGCGGAGCCGACCGCCCCAGCCACAACGTCCCCCTTCTCTCAGCTCAAGCGGCTGATCGCCATGAGCGCGGCACGGGCGCCGGCAGGGCTGGAGCGGGGCGGAGACAGGAGCGCAGGCCCGGCCGGGGGCCGGGCCGCGCGCGGTGAGCGGAGCGAGCCGCCTTGATGACGTAGAGAAAGTCTGAGCCAACTGGGATCCGACAGGGGTTCGGCTACAGCTTGAACGAGAGCTCCAGCTCGTTGCCTGGTAGGTGGAACTCCTCCAGGGCTAGGGGCTTGTTTGCCTCGGTGAGGGTCACGCGGAGGACGTGCAGGAGCGGGACCCCGTCCGCGAGTCGGAGGGCCTGGGCCTGGTCCGGGAGGGGCATGCGGGTGCGGACGTACTCCATGAAGTGGAGTTCGTGGCCCAGCTCGGCGAGCGCCGCGTAGAGCTCCGGTGCCGGCGGTGGGGCTTCCTCCTCGTACTTGGTGTCGAGGAGTGCCGAGAACGGCACGTAGGTCCGGTGGAGTTGGCGCAGGCGGCCTTGGTCCGCGGTCTGTAGCGCGTCGTACGTGAACATCGGCTCGCCCGGTGGGATGCGGAGTAGGTCCGCCAGGGCTAGCGGGGCGTCGGTACGAGTGGCTACCGGCGGCTCGGCGTCCGTCCAACGGATACCGTCGGCCTCGACGTAGCGGCCGTCCGTAGTCCGGCGTACGCCGCGCGGGCGCGTATGGCTTGGGCGGCCGTGGGGGGAGCGGGCGAAGGTGCCGCGGCCCATGATGGCCTCGACGAGACCGGATGCCCGTAGCTCCGTGAGTCCCTGACGCACTGTGGGCCGTGTCACTCCGAACTGCTTCGCCAACGACTCCTCGGAGGGGAGCGGCTGGCCGGCCGGGAAGGTGCCGTTCAGGATGCCTTCGCGCAGGTACTCGGCGATCTGCCGGTACTTCGGCTGCGTGTTCTTCGGTGGCATGCGGGGCCCTCCGATGGCCGTGGCTTGTGGGGCTGTGCGTCCTCGTAGACAGCTTGTCCACGTTCGTGGACAGCTTCGCTCATCACTAGGCGGTTGACAACCCGTACTACGGGTGGTCACTCTGGTCTCCGTCACCCGTACTACGGGTGGTCTAGCAGCCCGAAGGGTCGGCCTTCGGGCGCGAGAGATGAGGAGATCCGA
Organism: Streptomyces sp. NPDC001508; assembly: GCF_040298665.1. Taxonomy (NCBI): domain Bacteria; kingdom Bacillati; phylum Actinomycetota; class Actinomycetes; order Kitasatosporales; family Streptomycetaceae; genus Streptomyces; species Streptomyces sp. NPDC001508. The sequence goes on along the minus strand of NZ_JBEPAP010000044.1, from coordinate 67,942 downwards.
ACAGTGGCAAGCCTTCCGATCGACACCGCGAAGTTCACGGGGATCATCTGTGCCGTCCCCCCGGCTCCCCGGGTCGCCAACCGTGAGACCGGTCAGCTCCGTATTGACCGCGACACCGGAAAGACCGTGTACCAGGTCGGCCTCTGCCTGATGGCCGGGGCGTCGGCGGACGTCGTGAACGTGAGTGTGGCCGGTGAGCCGACCGGCGTGCAGCTCGGTATGCCGGTCGCCGTACGGGACCTGGTGGCCACCGCATGGGAGAACGAGGGGCGGCACGGGATCGCCTTCCGTGCCGCGGAGATCCGGCCCCTGAGCGCTCCCGCTCCGGCGGGCAAGGGGGCCGGGCAGTGATGAACCTGGCCTCCACCACGTCGACCAGTGCGACCGTGCCGACTTGGGCACTGGTGGTGGCCGCACTGCTCGTGTCAGGCCTGCTTCTGGCGGGCCCGGCCCTGCGCCGCCGCTACCCCGTGGCCTGGTGGCTGTTACTCGGCTTCCCGGCCACCGCCTTCCGGGTCGTGCAGACTTGGCGGCCTCTGATGGCCGGGTGCGGGCTCGCCATGAGTCGTCGGCCGGCACTGACGGTCGTGTCCGGGCTCGTCGGCAACGGGGCGCCTCCGCCACAGCCGCGCGTACCCCGGCGCGGACTCATACGCCCGACCCCCGGCGGCTTTGTCCTGCTGGTCCGGCTGCTGCCGGGCCAGGTGCCGGAGGACTTCCTCAAGGCCGCGCCCGCCCTAGCAGAGAGCTGGCAAGTGCACGCGGTGCGGGTGACCTCCTGGAAGCCGGGGGTCGTACGAGTCGTCGCCTCGGCGGCCGACCCGTTGGCCGCTCCCCGGGCGCCGAAGCAGCGGGGGTCCGGTCATCTGCTCCGGGTGACCGTGGGTGCGCTGGAGACCGGGGCAGCGTGGGTGCTCGACCTGCGGCGCGTGCCCCACTGGCTGATCGTGGGGGCCACCCGCTCCGGCAAGTCGACGCTCATCAACGCACTCGTCGCGGGCCTCGCTCCGCAACCCGTCGCGCTGGTCGGCATCGACTGCAAGGGCGGCATGGAACTGTCCCTCTACGGACCGCGGTTGTCCGCCCTCGCGACCAACCGGGAACAAGCGGTCCGGCTGCTGGCCGCCCTCGTCGGTCTGACCCTCGACCGCATGACCGTCTGCCGGGCGGCCCGCGTCCGCAACATCTGGGGCCTGCCGGACAAGGAACGCCCGGTCCCCGTCGTCGTAATCGTCGACGAGATCGCGGAACTGTTCCTCGTCGCGAGCCGGAACGAGAAGGACGAAGCACAGGCGGCCGGTACGGCACTGATCCGACTGGCCCAACTCGGTGCGGCGCTCGGGGTGTTCCTCGTCGTCGCCGGTCAACGCGTCGGCTCCGACCTGGGGCCCGGCGTCACCGCCCTGCGCGCACAACTCGGCGGCCGGGTGTGCCACCGCGTGTCCGACCCCGGTACGGCGGAAATGGCGCTCGGCGATCTCAACCCCGATGCGCTGAAGGCGGCGCAAGCCATCACCCCGGAACAGGCCGGCACGGCCGTCCTCGCCTCCGGCGACGGCTGGGAACGCGCCCGGTCCCACCTGATCACGGAGGCGGAAGCGGAAGCCGTCGCCGCAGAGTACGCGCACCTGACTCCCGTCCTGTCCGAACTGCACCTCGAAGCGTCGTGAAAGGGGCCTGCCGTGCTGGTGTCCATGTCCGCCGTGCTGCTGCTCGGCCTGCTGATCTGGTTCCTTCTGCGCATCCGCTACCTGCGGTGGGTCGACGCGCTGCTCTGCGGAACCTTCGGCTTCCTGCTCTCCAAGACCGTGGCCGCGCCGTTCGCTCAGGCGTTCCTCGACGGCGTGAATGGCTTCCTCGGCCAACTCCGCTTCTGAACGCACCGAACGCACTGAACACACCCACTGACCCGAGAAGGGGACTTTCCGTGTCCGACTACGTCATCCGCTCCGGTGACCGCGCCGCCTTCCTGGCCGGCCTCCGGGAACTGGTCGACTTCCTGACCGCTAACCCGGCAGTCGTCGTACCGCGTCACGCGTCCGTCATCGTGCTGGTCGACGCCTCCGACTCCGCCGCTCGCCGGGCCGGGGTGGAGTCCGTCGCCGCTCCGCTCGGTGTGCCGGCAGAGGACGTCGGCCTGGGCTACTTCGACGCACGCCGCGACTTCGGACCGATCTCGTACGGCGTCGCCGGAGTGCCGCCCGAGGAGCGGCAGTGACCGCCCGTACGACGGGCTCCCGACGGGGCGCGAAGTCGCCAAACCCGACCCCGTCAGGAACCCACTCCATCCGCCACATGAGCAGTGAAAGGAGCACTCACACTTTGTCCACCGCGCAACATTCGCGCAAATCCCCGCTGCCCGACTGCGTACTCAGGCAGCGCGACGCGCAGGTCTCGACCTGCGACGGACGGGAACAGATCGTCCTCGTCGGGCTCGACGGAGCCGAGCGGCGCCTGTGCCCCGCGCACGCCGCCGCCCTCTGGCTCACGGACCCGACGCTCCGCTTCAGCGCCAAGACCAGGCCGGAGGGGATCTCGGCCGTGATGTGGCAAGCGTTCGGGGGCGGGGGTGGTCGCCGATGACCACTGCCCTTCCGAAGAGCGCTGCCGCTCTGGTCGCCAGGGCGGCGGAGCCGGAGTTCACGGCCTGGCGCCGGAACATTGTCCGCCTGGGAGGCTGCACCAATCCGATTCACCTGGTCGGTGTGGCAACCGTCTACGACACGACGACCGGTGCGGCCCTGCTCTCGTATGGGTCGGACGTCTACGGCGGTCGCCTGCTTACCGCGTGCGGCAACCGGCGGGCGACGGTCTGCCCGGCCTGCTCGGGTCTGTACCGGGCGGACACGTACCACCTTGTCCGGGCCGGACTCGTCGGCGGCAAGGACGTCCCGGAGGCGGTGGGCGGTCACCCGCGGGTGTTTGCCACGCTCACCGCTCCCGGCTTCGGCCCGGTCCACACCCGCCGGGAGCACGAGGACGGGCGTGTACGGGCCTGCCGTCCCCGGCGGGCGGGGGAGTGCTGTCCGCACGCGCGGCCGACCGGATGCCGTGAGCGTCACCCGGCGGACGATCCCCGCCTTGGCGAACCCCTCTGCCCGCGCTGCTACGACTACGCGGGGGCCGTGCTTTGGCACGCGTTCGCCGGTCGGCTCTGGCACCGGTTCGGGCTGGAGCTGCGGCGGGAGGTCGCCCGGCGGGTCGGGCTGCCGCGTACGGAGTTCGGGGAGGTCGCCCGGCTGTCGTACGCGAAAGTCGCCGAGTACCAGCGGCGGGGCCTGGTCCACTTCCACGCCGTGATCCGCCTCGACGGACCGGACGGGCCCGACTCGACTCCGCCCGGCTGGGCGAGTGTGCCGCTGCTGGTGGATGCCGTGCGGGCGGTGGTTGGCCGGGTGCGGCTGGTCGCTCCAGGCGCGGACGTTATCGGCCTGCGGGTGCTGCGCTTCGGTACCCAGGTCGACGTACGGCCGGTCACCTCGTACCGGCGCGATGCGGAGGAGCGGCCCGCCTCCGCGGCGGCCGTGGCTGGCTACATCGCCAAGTACGCCACGAAGGGAGCGGAAACCGCCGGCGCAGTCGACGGCCGGATCTACCACGCGCGGGACATGGTCATGCTGCCCGTACGTGCCCACGTGTTACGCATGATCGCTACGTGCTGGTGGCTCGGTGGCCTGCCGGAATTCGAGCCGCTGGGGCTGCGTCGCTGGGCTCACATGCTCGGGTACGGCGGCCACTTCTCCACCAAGTCACGCCGCTACTCGACCACGTTGACCGCCCTCCGGCAGGCCCGTGCCGACCATCGCGCGGAGCAACAGCGGGCCTCGCTCGGCCTGGCCGACCACCCGACCGTCACGGTCGGCCGGTGGAGCTACGCGGGGCGCGGCTACTCGCCGGAAGCGGCGCTCCTGGCCGCGTCCGTCCGGGAGGGCGGTGGTCTCCATGGCGCGTGAGAGTCGTGCGAAGACGGCCGAACTGCTGACCGTCCGCCAGGTGCTCGATGAACTGGGCGGCATTTCACGGCGCACCTTCTACCGCTGGCGGGAACTGCGCCTCGCCCCGGCCTGCATCCGGTTGCCGAACGGGGAGCTGAGGGTGCGGCGTGACGTGCTCAACGACTGGTTGGAGGAGCGCGCGGAGGTGGCGGCGTCGTGAAGTCGTACAAGGTCGTCATCTGGAAGCTGAGCGTCAACCGGTCCGCGAAGAAACCGACATACCTGGTCCGCTGGTCCGTGGACGGCGAGCCGTTCCACGAGTCGCACAAGACGAAGGCACTGGCCGACCGATTCCGCGCGAAGCTGCTTCAGGCGGCGGACAAGGGTGAGCCTTTCGACACAGTGACGGGTCTGCCTGACTCGTTGCGCGGTGGGAAAGCGGCGCTGTCGTTCCTTGGGTTAGCGCTCAAGTACCTCGATGCCCGGTGGGCGGAGGCTTCGGCGAAGCAGCGGGACAGCATGACGGACGCTCTGGCAACGGTCCTGCCCTCGCTGGTCAAACCGGCGCGCGGGCGACCGACCCCGGCTGATCTGCGGCGGGCGTTGCGTTCGTACGTGCTGCCTCCGCCCCGGCGGGAGCGGGAGCGGCCCGAGAGGATCGCGGCGGCGGCGAAGTGGATCGAGAAAGCGTCGCTGCCCGTGGCCGAACTCCAGGAGATCACCCGCGTACACGACCTGCTGGGCGCGCTGACGCGGAAGCTCGACGGCAAGCCTGCGGCCACGCAGACCTACCGCCGGCGCCGTGCGGTGATCTTCAACGTCCTCGGATACGCCGTGGAGCTGGAAATGCTCCCGTCCAATCCGCTGAGCCGGGTGCGGCGCAAGCGCGGGAAGCGGGCCGTTCAAGAGGTTGACCGGCGGGTGGTGGTCAATCCTCGGCAGGCGCGGGAGTTGCTGGCGGCCGTCACGTACGTCGGTGGCTACGAGCGGGCCAGTGGCCGCAGGCTGCGAGCGTTCTTCGGGTGCCTGTACTACGCGGCCATGCGGCCCGGTGAGGCGCTGGGCCTGCGCCTGTCGGACTGCACCCTTCCGGAAGAGGGCTGGGGCCGGATCGAGCTGACCGAGACCCGGCCCACTGCCGGACGGGCGTGGACCGATTCCGGTGAGGCGCACGACCGGCGGGGCCTCAAGCAGCGGGAGAAGGGTGAGGTGCGCATCGTGCCGATTCCGCCTCCACTGGTGCGGCTGCTCCAAGATCACCTCAACGAGTTCGGTGCGGCGGACGATGGCCGGCTGTTCGACAGCGAGCGGGGCAACGTCGTGGCGGCTTCGTCGTACTCGCGTGTGTGGAAGCAGGCCCGGACGCTGGCGTTCCCGCCTCAACAGGTCTCCTCCGTGCTGGCGTTCCGGCCGTACGACCTTCGGCACGCGGGTGTCTCCCAGTGGCTCACCTCCGGCGTTCCCGCCCCGGAGGTAGCGGCCCGCGCGGGTCACTCGGTCGATGTGCTTCTGAAGATCTACGCGAAGTGCGTCGACGGCCAGGAGCAGGAGATGAACGACCGGATCCTGAAGGGGCTGGGGGAGGAGCACGACACCGAAAAATGAAGCGGTCCCTATGACCGACAGACGCGAGCCCCGGGTCACCGATCCGGGGCTTTCGCTGTGCCGGAGGTGTGGCAGACGGCTACGCTCAGAGAGGTCGGAAAACGGTCGCTGACCTGCTGAAAGGCCGATCAAGATCATTACGTGGTCATTACGTGATCACTGGCAAACGGCTGCTTTCGGCGGCATGCGCTTGCACAAACAACAAGACCCCGCACTCAGCGAAATTGCTGATGGCGGGGTCTTTGACACACTTACACAGTGTGCCCCCGGCAGGATTCGAACCTGCGCACACGGCTCCGGAGGCCGTTGCTCTATCCCCTGAGCTACGGGGGCGTGTCGGGTGTGGAGCTGTTGCTCGTTGCGACGGGTAGAACACTAGCAGGTCTCTCGGGATGATCAGGAACGGGTTTGCTGTGGGTGGGGCGGTGGGGGGCTCCCCCGGACGGGTGGAAGTGGGGAAAAGCCGGACGCGGTGGCCGGTCCCGACCTACTCTCGTGGTGTGTCAGGCGCTTCAGGGCGGGTGCTTGTTGTGGACGACAACAAGGTCATCCGACAGCTGATCAGGGTCAATCTCGAACTGGAGGGTATCGAGGTCGTGACCGCGGCCGACGGTGCCGAGTGTCTGGATGTGGTTCATCAGGTGCGGCCCGACGTCGTGACCCTCGATGTCGTGATGCCCCGGTTGGACGGGTTGCGTACCGCCGCGCAGTTGCGGGCCGATCCGCGGACGCATGATCTTCCGCTTGCCATCGTCAGCGCCTGTACGCAGAACGAGGTCGAGGGTGGGCTCGACGTCGGCGTCGATGCCTTCCTCGCCAAGCCCTTCGAGCCCGCCGAGCTGGTACGGCTCGTACGGCAACTGCTTGAGCGGGGGCGCGAGGGGGCCGGGCGTCAGGTGGATGGCGAGGGCGTGGGTGGCTCTCGCAGTGCGGACGACGAGGGCGGAGCCGATCTCGGTGGTGGGGCCGGTAACGCTCGGCTCGGGGGCGGTCTTGAAGTGGGGGATGTCGGGGGTGGGGCACGTACCCCTGACTCCGAGTTCTCCGGCTAGGAATAGGAAATGGGCGGCGGGTCGATCCGCGGGTGCGCCGCCTTGAGCAGGGAGTGCGGGCAGGGCGTGAGGGGAGTTGCCTCGCCTGCCGCCTGCCGCCTGCCGCCTGCCGCCTGCCGCCTGCCGCCTGCCGCCTCGTCGGGCTCCTGCCTCGTCTTGCGTCAGTCGCCCCCTACGACCGGACCTCCGGACCCCGGACCTCAAGCCCGGATCCGAACCCCCAGCCCCCGGCGGCCGTCCTCTCGTGCGGCCCCGGCCCCGGCCCCCGCCCCGGTGTCCGTATCGCGGGCCCCGGTCGAACCTGCTCGCCTACCCACCCCGCTCCTCCCCTACGCTTGTCCCGTGACCCCCGTCGAGCTCTCCCGTACCGTGCTGGGCGCGGTGCGTCGTGCTGTGGACGGGGGGGAGCTGAGCGTGACCGTGCCTGAGCGGGTCGTGGTGACCGTGCCCGGGCCCGGGGGGTGCGGGGACTACGCCACCAACGTCGCCCTGCAACTCGCCCGGTCGGCCGGGAAGCCCGCTCAGCGGGTCGCCGAGATTCTGCGGCCGTATCTCGTCGGCGCCGAGGGAGTCGGGGACGTGGTCGTCACCGGGCCCGGGTTCATCAACATCAGCCTGGAGCCGGGCGCGGCATCCGTCGGTGCGCTCGTGCGCGAGATCCGGGAGCGGGGGACCGCCTACGGTCACGGTGACGCGCTCGCCGGGCAGATCGTCGCGTTGCGGGTGCCGTACGAGGCACGGGCCGAGGCCGTCGCCGACGCGCTGGTGCGGATCGTGGCGGCCCAGGGCGGCCGGGTCGAGATCGGGCACGGTGAGCCGGTGAACCTGCGTCCCGTGCCGGCCCCGGAGGACCCCGCGCCGCTCGGTCCCGACGCCGCCCGCTGGGCACTGCTGTACCCCGCCCCGCACGACCGGCCCCGGATCACCGCCGACCATCTGGTCCAGCGCGAGGGCAATCCCCTCTTCCGGGTCCGTTACGCACACGCCCGCACCCGGGCCCTCACCCGCAACGCCGCCCGCCTCGGCTTCACCGCCGAACCCGGCGACGACCTGACCGCCCCGCCGGCCCCACCGGCCGACCCCACGGTCACAGGTACGGCCGCCCCGGCCGACCCGACGGTCAAAAGTACGGCCGCGCCAGCCCGCCCGACGGTCATAAGTACGGCCCCACCGGCCCACCCGACGATCACCGGTACGGCCACCACGCCAGCCACACCAGCCGCACCAGCCATGCCGACCACCCCAGCCACACCAGCCACAGCCAACACGCCGGCCGCCGGCACAGCCACCAGCACAGCCCCGTCGACCCACCCCACGGCGGCGGCACAAATCCGCGGCATCCTCGCGGCCCGCCCCTCGGCCGCGGTCGTACGCCCGCTTCTCGTCGCCCTCGCCGATCACCCCCGTATCCTCCGTGCCGCCGCCCTGCACCGCGGTCCGGACCGGATCGCGCGGCATCTCGTCGTCGTCGCCGATGCCGCGCTGCCGTTTCTGCCGACCGTTCTGCCGCACGGTGACGAGAAACCCTCGGCCGCCCACCGCGCCCGGCTCGCGCTCGCCGAAGCCGTCGGGACGGTGCTGGCCGGCGGCCTGTCCCTGCTCGGCATCGATGCCCCCGACCACCTCTGAGTGCCCCGGTGAAAGCCCTGGAGAGCACCGGAGCAAGCCTTGAGAGCCTGAGAGTCAGAGAGCCACTGTCATGAGTCGTTCCGCACATCCCGCCGGGCCCCGTCACGCCGATGTCCTCCCGGAGGGCCACTACTCCGCCCCGCCCGCCGATCTCAACGCGCTCGACACCAAGGTGTGGGCGCACACCGTCGGCCGCGGCGCCGACGGCGTCGTCACCGCGGGCGGCATCGACGTCAAGCGGCTCGCCGAGGAGTTCGGCACGCCCGCGTACATCCTCGACGAGGAGGACTTCCGCACCCGGGCGCGGGCCTGGCGCACCGCCTTCGGGCACGACGCCGATGTCTTCTACGCCGGCAAGGCGTTCCTGTCGCGGGCCGTGGTGCGCTGGCTGCACGAGGAGGGGCTCAATCTGGACGTGTGCTCCGGGGGCGAGCTGGCCACCGCGCTCTCGGCGGGCATGCCGCCCGAGCGGATCGCCTTCCACGGCAACAACAAGTCCGCCGAGGAGATCGAACGGGCCGTGCGGGCGGGCGTCGGCCGGATCGTCCTCGACTCGTTCCAGGAGATCGTGCGGGTCGCGCACATCGCGCAGTCCCTGGGGAAGCGGCAGAAGGTCCAGATCCGGGTCACCGTGGGCGTCGAGGCCCACACCCACGAGTTCATCGCCACCGCCCACGAGGACCAGAAGTTCGGCATCCCGTTGGCCGGCGGGCAGGCCGCGGAGGCGGTGCGGCGGGCGTTGCAGCTCGACGGGCTCGAGGTCATCGGGATCCACTCGCACATCGGGTCGCAGATCTTCGACATGTCCGGCTTCGAGGTCGCCGCCCACCGGGTGGTCGGCCTGCTCCAGGACATCCGTGACGAGCACGGCGTGGAACTGCCGGAGATCGACCTGGGCGGCGGGCTCGGGATCGCGTACACCAGCGCCGACGACCCGCGTGAGCCGCATGAGATCGCCAAGGCGCTCACCGAGATCGTCTCCCGCGCCTGTGAGGCCGCCCGGCTGCGCACCCCGCGCATCTCCGTCGAGCCCGGCCGCGCCATCGTCGGACCGACCGCGTTCACGCTGTACGAGGTCGGCACCGTCAAGCCGCTCGACGGACTGCGGACGTACGTCTCGGTCGACGGCGGTATGTCCGACAACATCCGGACCGCGCTGTACGACGCCGAGTACAGCGTGGCGCTCGTCTCCCGGGCGTCGGATGCCGGGCCGATGCTGTGCCGGGTCGTCGGCAAGCACTGCGAGAGCGGGGACATCGTGGTCAAGGACGCGTTCCTGCCGGCCGATCTGGCGCCCGGTGACCTCATCGCGGTCCCGGCGACCGGCGCCTACTGCCGGTCCATGGCCAGCAACTACAACCATGCGCTCAGGCCGCCGGTGGTCGCGGTGCGCGACGGTGAGGCCCGGGTGATCGTACGGCGCGAGACGGAGGAGGATCTGCTGCGGCTCGACGTCGGGTGAGCCCGGCGCGGGGTGGATCCGCCGTCGCGTGACACTGAGGGTCCGGCGTCGGCAGCGGGCGACGGCAGTGCGGACAGCGAAGGCGTCCGTGAGGCCGGAAGATCTCCGGTTTCCCGGCCCGGCACAATGAAATAGACATCTCACGATCCGGACGAAGGGTAGAAACCACCGTCCGGTGAGTGAGACTGGTCCCACCGTAGACGGTATGAGGAAACGAGGTCGGATGATGCGTACGCGTCCGCTGAAGGTGGCGCTGCTGGGCTGTGGGGTTGTCGGCTCAGAGGTGGCGCGCATCATGACGACGCACGCCGACGACCTCGCCGCTCGCGTCGGAGCGCCGGTGGAACTGGCGGGCGTGGCCGTGCGCCGGCCCGACCGGGTGCGCCAGGGCATCGACCCGGCCCTGGTCACCACCGACGCCACCGCCCTGGTCAAGCGCGGGGACATCGACGTCGTCGTGGAGGTGATCGGCGGCATCGAGCCCGCCCGCACCCTGATCACCACGGCGTTCGAGCACGGCGCCTCCGTCGTCTCCGCCAACAAGGCGCTGCTCGCCCAGGACGGCGCCGCCCTGCACGCCGCGGCCGAGGAGAACGGCGAGGACCTCTACTACGAGGCCGCCGTCGCCGGTGCCATCCCGCTGATCCGGCCGCTGCGCGAGTCGCTCGCGGGGGACAAGGTCAACCGCGTGCTCGGCATCGTCAACGGCACGACCAACTTCATCCTCGACAAGATGGACTCCACGGGGGCCGGCTACCAGGAGGCGCTGGACGAGGCCACCGCCCTCGGGTACGCGGAGGCCGATCCGACCGCCGATGTCGAGGGCTTCGACGCCGCGGCCAAGGCCGCCATCCTCGCCGGGATCGCCTTCCACACGCGCGTGCGCCTCGACGACGTCTACCGCGAGGGCATGACCGAGGTCACCGCCGCGGACTTCGCCTCGGCCACACAGATGGGCTGCACCATCAAACTGCTCGCCATCTGCGAGCGGGCCGAGGACGGCGGGTCGGTCACCGCGCGCGTGCACCCCGCGATGATTCCGCTGACCCACCCGCTCGCTTCCGTGCGCGGCGCATACAACGCCGTGTTCGTGGAGTCGGACGCCGCCGGGCAGCTCATGTTCTACGGCCCCGGCGCGGGCGGTGCGCCCACCGCGTCCGCGGTGCTCGGCGATCTGGTGGCCGTCTGCCGCAACCGGCTGGGCGGGGCCACGGGGCCCGGCGAGTCGGCGTACGCCGCGCTGCCCGTCTCGCCCATGGGGGACGTCGTCACGCGCTACCACATCAGCCTGGACGTCGCCGACAAACCGGGTGTTCTCGCCCAGGTCGCCACCGTGTTCGCCGAGCACGGTGTTTCCATCGATACGGTTCGCCAGCAGGGTAGAAATCAAAGCAGCGGCGACGCGGTCGCCATCGAACCGGGCGGCGCTGGGCGACGGGAGGGCGGGGGGGCGTCCCTCGTCGTCGTCACCCACCGCGCGTCCGACGCGTCCCTGTCCGGGACCGTCGAGGCGCTGCGCAATCTCGACACCGTGCGGGGTGTCGCCAGCATCATGCGGGTTGAAGGAGAGTAAGCAGCAATGACCCACCAGTGGCGCGGAATCATCGAGGAGTACCGGGACCGGCTGCCGGTATCCGACACCACGCCGGTCGTGACGCTCCGCGAGGGCGGCACGCCCCTCGTGCCCGCGCAGGTGCTCTCCGAGCGCACGGGCTGCGAGGTCCACCTGAAGGTGGAGGGCGCCAACCCGACGGGGTCCTTCAAGGACCGCGGTATGACCATGGCCATCTCCAAGGCCAAGGAGGAGGGGGCCCAGGCGGTCATCTGCGCCTCCACCGGCAACACCTCCGCCTCGGCCGCCGCGTACGCGGTGCGGGCCGGGATGGTCTCGGCCGTGCTGGTCCCGCAGGGCAAGATCGCGCTCGGCAAGATGGGCCAGGCGCTGGTGCACGGTGCGAAGATCCTCCAGGTCGACGGCAACTTCGACGACTGCCTCACGCTCGCCCGTAACCTGAGCGACAACTACCCGGTGGCGCTGGTCAATTCGGTCAACCCGGTGCGTATCGAGGGGCAGAAGACGGCCGCCTTCGAAATCGTGGACATGCTGGGCGACGCCCCGGGCATCCATGTGCTGCCGGTCGGCAACGCGGGCAACATCACCGCGTACTGGAAGGGTTACCAGGAGTACGCCGCCGACGGCGTGGCCGCCCGGACCCCGCGGATGTGGGGCTTCCAGGCGTCGGGCAGCGCCCCGATCGTACGCGGTGAGATCGTCAAGGACCCCTCGACCATCGCCACCGCCATCCGCATCGGCAACCCTGCGTCCTGGCAGTACGCGCTGCGGGCCCGGGACGAGTCGGGTGGCCTCATCGACGAGGTGACGGACCGTGAAATCCTGCGCGCCTACCGGCTGTTGGCCGCGCAGGAGGGCGTCTTCGTGGAGCCCGCGTCCGCCGCGTCGGTGGCCGGCCTGCTGAAGTCCGCCGAGCAGGGCCGGGTCGACCCCGGTCAGCGCATCGTCTGCACGGTCACGGGCAACGGCCTCAAGGACCCCGACTGGGCCGTCGCGGGCGCCCCGCAGCCGGTCACCGTCCCGGTCGACGCGGCCTCCGCGGCCCAGCGGCTGGGGCTGGCCTGACGGCCTCGGTGGCTCGGCGGCCGAACCGGCGAACCCTTCGGACGGGTCAACCGGGTCGGCCTTCCCGGCGTCCTAACCTGGGGGCTCCCTAGGAGGGGTGCACGGGGGGCTTGCGACACGCATCGTGCGCCTCCTGTGCGCCCTATGTCGCCGCAGAACCTTCCTTCGATAGGCTGTACAGAACCCGCCTGCCGCATATGCCGCGCATACAGCGGCGCCGCGTCGTCTCCGCGGCCCGAGGTCACGTACGTATCGAATGTCATTCGACAAGCACGCAGCTCAAGGAGAGTCATCGAGCGATGGCCGGTCCAGCGTTCCGCGCCGCCGCCGTCCGGGTGCGCGTTCCCGCCACCAGCGCCAACCTCGGCCCGGGCTTCGACGCCCTCGGCCTGGCACTGGGGCTCTACGACGACGTGGTCGTCCGGGTGGCCGACTCCGGACTGCACATCGACATCGCGGGCGAGGGCAGCGAGACGCTCGCACGTGACGAGAACCACCTCCTCGTACGCTCCCTGCGCACCGCCTTCGACCTGCTGGGCGGACAGCCCCGGGGCCTGGAGATCGTCTGCGCCAACCGCATTCCGCACGGCCGGGGCCTCGGCTCCTCCTCCGCCGCCATCTGTGCGGGCATCGTCGCCGCGCGGGCGGTGACCATAGGCGGCGAGGCCCGGCTCGACGACCCCGCCCTGCTGGAACTGGCCACCGAGATCGAGGGCCACCCCGACAACGTGGCGGCGTGTCTGCTCGGCGGCTTCACCCTGTCCTGGACCGAGGAGGGCGCCGCCCGGGCCATCAGGATGGAGCCCGACGATTCCATCGTTCCGGTGGTTTTCGTGCCCGGGAAGCCGGTTCTCACCGAGACCGCGCGCGGCCTGCTGCCGCGCACCGTGCCGCATGTCGACGCCGCCGCCAACGCGGGCCGTGCCGCCCTGCTCGTCGAGGCCCTGACCAGGCGCCCCGAGCTGCTGCTGCCCGCCACCGAGGACCGCCTCCACCAGGAGTACCGCGCACCGGCGATGCCGGAGAGCGCCGCGCTGGTGGAGCGGCTGCGCGCCGACGGGATCCCCGCGGTGATCTCCGGCGCCGGACCCACCGTCATGGCGCTGGCCGACGTCGGCACCGCCGACAAGGTGCAGGCCCTGGCGGGCGTCGGCTGGGCCGCCAACCGGCTGGCCCTTGACCTTCGGGGAGCGAGCGTGCTTCCGCTTGCGACCTGACACCCGGTTGCCGGATTTGGAGAGGGGGAATGTTTGTTGGATCCGGTAGTGTTAACCTCAAGTCTGCACCCGACCCCACCATGGCGAGGTGCTTCGTGTCCCCGTCCGGGACAGACATTCTTCCGGGAGCCTCCCAAGCCACTTCGTGTTCTGTATGTCGTACCTGGGCAGTACGCCGCACTAGGGCACTGAGTGGATTGCCGGGCATGCTCCGGAATCGGTGCGACCACGCCACGTGACACTGGGTGCCACGGCTCAAGGAAGCGCCATCACCAGAAATCTCTTCCGCCGCTTTGGCGGACCACCGCCCCGGCACGGTCCACACAGCAAGGGCCGAAGCCGGACAGCACAACCGGTCGCCGAGCCAGACAGGCCGACGTCCGCTCCAGGGAAGGACCCTTCGTGAGCGACACCACCGATCTGATGGGCGCACGTGTCGAGGAGACCGCTGCCGCGCCCGCCACGGACGCCTCCGCGCCTGCCAGCGGTGCCGGCTCCCGGCGGCGCCGCGGTACCGGCCTTGAGGGCATGGTGCTGGCCGAGCTGCAGCAGGTCGCATCCGGCCTCGGCATCAGGGGCACGGCGCGCATGCGCAAGAGCCAGCTGATCGAGGTCATCAAGGAGGCGCAGGCCGGGGGCGCCCCCGCCGGGGCAAGTGCCCCCGCGGCCAAGGCGGACGCCGCCGAGACCAAGCCGAAGCGCCGGGCCACCTCTCGGACCCGTACGGGCGAGGAGGCGGACAAGAAGACCGAGGCCAAGGCCGAGGCCCCCGCCGACAAGGCCGTGGCCCAGCAGCAGATCGAGATCCCCGGCCAGCCCTCTCCCAAGGTCGCGGCCCCCACCGAGCAGCCGGGCACCGATGACGGCGCCCCCGTCGAGCGCCGGCGGCGCCGCGCCACCGCGGAGGCGGGCAGCCCCGAGTCCGTCGTCGCCGAGGCGAAGAACGAGACCAGGGCCGAGACGCCGGCCGCCAAGGCCGCGACCTCGGCCGAGCAGGCCGGCGGCTCCGCGCAGGGCGAGGCCAAGGGCGACGGCGGCGAGGGCGATGGCCGCGGCCGTCGCGACCGCCGCGAGCGCGGGCGGGACCGTGAGCGTGACCGCCGGGGCAAGGGCGACGAGCAGCAGGGCCAGGGCCAGGGCGGCCGGCAGCAGAACCAGCAGGGCGGCCGCCAGGACCGGCAGCAGCAGCAGGACGACGACGACTTCGAGGGCGGGCGCCGGGGCCGGCGCGGACGCTACCGCGACCGCCGTGGGCGCCGGGGCCGTGACGAGATCGCCGAGCCGCAACTCGCCGAGGACGACGTCCTGATCCCCGTCGCGGGCATCCTGGACATCCTCGACAACTACGCCTTCATCCGTACGTCCGGTTACCTTCCGGGTCCGAACGACGTGTACGTCTCCCTCGCCCAGGTCCGCAAGAACGGCCTGCGCAAGGGCGACCACATCACCGGCGCGGTCCGCCAGCCCAAGGAAGGCGAGCGGCGCGAGAAGTTCAACGCGCTGGTCCGTCTGGACTCCGTCAACGGCATGGCCCCCGAACACGGGCGCGGCCGACCGGAGTTCAACAAGCTGACCCCGCTGTACCCGCAGGACCGGCTCCGTCTGGAGACCGACCCCGGCGTCCTCACCACCCGGATCATCGACCTCGTCTCGCCCATCGGCAAGGGCCAGCGCGGTCTGATCGTGGCCCCGCCGAAGACCGGCAAGACCATGATCATGCAGGCGATCGCCAACGCGATCACCCACAACAACCCCGAGTGCCACCTGATGGTCGTCCTCGTCGACGAGCGTCCGGAAGAGGTCACCGACATGCAGCGGTCGGTCAAGGGCGAGGTCATCTCCTCGACCTTCGACCGCCCGGCCGAGGACCACACCACGGTCGCCGAGCTGGCCATCGAGCGGGCCAAGCGGCTGGTGGAACTGGGCCACGACGTCGTCGTGCTGCTCGACTCGATCACGCGTCTGGGCCGCGCCTACAACCTGGCCGCGCCGGCCTCCGGCCGCATCCTGTCCGGTGGTGTCGACTCGACCGCCCTGTACCCGCCGAAGCGGTTCTTCGGTGCGGCCCGCAACATCGAGGACGGCGGCTCGCTGACCATCCTCGCCACCGCCCTGGTGGACACCGGGTCCCGCATGGACGAGGTGATCTTCGAGGAGTTCAAGGGCACCGGCAACATGGAGCTGAAGCTCGACCGGAAGCTCGCCGACAAGCGGATCTTCCCGGCGGTGGACGTCGACGCGTCCGGTACGCGCAAGGAAGAGATCCTGCTCGGCAACGAGGAGCTGTCCGTCGTCTGGAAGCTGCGTCGCGTTCTGCACGCGCTCGACCAGCAGCAGGCGATCGAGTTGCTGCTCGACAAGATGAAGCAGACCAAGTCGAACGTCGAGTTCCTGATGCAGATCCAGAAGACGACGCCTGCGCCGGGTAACGGCGACTAGGCGCTCCGCTGGGTTTGGCCGGGGTGGCAGCGCCGTTGAGCGTCTGCTGTGGTCGGCTGCGGGTGGGTTGTGGCTTGTCGCGCAGTTCCCCGCGCCCCTTGGGGGGTCGGCTGTCGTGGGTTGGGTGCGGGTGGGGTGTGGCTGGTCGCGCAGTTCCCCGCGCCCCTTTGTGGAGTCGGCTGTTGTTGGTTGGGCGTGGTTTTGGGTAGTTTCCCGCGCCACTTGGAGGGCTTTGGGCCGGTTGCCGTCACTGAGTGACGGCAACCGGCCTTTTGGCGCTGATAGGAACGGGTGTGCTGTTGTGCACCCCTTCCAACGCTTTTTCAGCTGGGGGGACCTCCTTGCCTACCACCATGTCCGGCGGGCGTCACAGACGTCGGATACGCATCGGGCTGCCCGTCGCCGCCGTCGGCGTCGCCGCTGCCCTCGCCGCCACGCTGCTGACCACCTCCGCGGGCGCGAGCACCGCCGTACCGACCCCGAAGGTCGAGCCGGCCCTCACCACACCCTCGCTCGCCACGCTGGAGCAGCGCGTCGCGGGCGCCCTCGCCGGCGACGACACTCCGGGGCAGCCGGCCAAGAAGACGTCGCTGAGCGCGGACACCCGGGCCACCGGCGTCGACCCGAAGATCATCGGCGGCAGCCAGACCACCATCACCTCCGCCCCGTGGATGGCCCAGCTCTGGTACTACGACGACCGGGGCACCGCCACCGAGAGCGATGACATCGGCTTCTTCTGCGGCGGAGCGGTCGTTACGCCGACGAAGATCCTGACCGCCGCGCACTGCGTCAAGGGCTACAACTGGAAGGCCAACGGCGCGATCGTCACCGGCACCGCCCAGCTGCCGACCAGCGACACCTCCGGCGGCACGGACCTGCACGGCGGCACCGTCACCGGCGTACTGCGCCAGTGGAACCACGCGTCGTACAGCGCGAGTACACTCGGCAACGACCTCGCGGTGCTCACCCTGGGCGCCCCGGTCAAGGCCACGCCGATCCGGATGACGACATCCGGCGACACCGCCTCGTACGCGTCGGGCACCAGCGCCAAGGTGTACGGCTGGGGCCGCACCAGCTCCACCTCCGACGACATCTCCGGGACGCTGAAGACGGCCACGCTGCCCGTCCAGTCGGACACCACCTGCGCCGGCTACTACGGCGCCGAGTTCGTCAAGACCCAGATGGTGTGCGCGGGCACCCCCGCCACCGGCAGTGACACCGGCACCACCTCCGCCTGCAACGGCGACTCCGGAGGCCCGCTCGTGGTCGGCGGCCGGATCGTGGGCGTCGTCTCCTGGGGCGTGACGGACTGCGTCGCCAAGGGCGCCTACAGCGTCTTCACCAAGGTCAGCACCTACGTCGGCGCCGCCTACGCACAGGTCGACGACGCGAACCTCAGCCACACCGACGGCAAGGCCGATGTCTGGGTGCGCGCCGCCAGCAGCAAGACCGGCTACGAGAAGGACTCCAAGGGGTCCTCGTTCACCGCCCGTATCTCCTGGGGCAACTGGAACGGCGTCAACGTCGTCCTGCAGACCGACCTCGACCGCGACGGCATCCAGGACCTGGTGGTCCGCGACAGCGGCACCGGCGACGTCTACTGGATGCACTACGTGATCGCCAGCGGCTCCTGGGCGCAGACGAAGATCTTCACCGGCTGGAAGACCCGTACCCGGATCATCACGCCCGGTGACGTCACCGGCGACTATCTGCCCGACGTCCTGTCCGTCGACTCCGGCGGGGCCCTGTGGATCTACCCCGGCAAGGGCAACGGCACCTTCGGCTCGCGCGTGGAGGTCGGCACGGGCTGGAACCAGTACAACGTCGTGCGCGGCCACGGCGACTTCAACGGCGACGGCAAGGCCGACCTGCTCGCGCGCAAGAGCAGCACCGGGGACCTGTACCTGTACAAGGGCACCGGCAAGGCCGGCAGCGGGGCGTTCTCCGCCCGGGTCAAGGTTCGCAGCGCCTGGACCGGCTTCGACGCCTTCGACGCCGTCGGAGACTTCTCCGGCGACGGCAAGGCCGACTTCCTGGCCCGCACCAAGAGCGGCACGCTCTACCTGTACAAGGGCACCGGCAAGGGGACCAGCGAGATCTTCACCACAAGGGTCTCGCTCGGCACCGGTTACCAGCAGTACGACATCTGGGGCTGAAAACCCAGGTGAGCCGGACAGGGCCCGGCCTGTCCGGCTCGGGTCGCCACCGGCTGTGCCCGCCCCTGCACAGGGCGGGCACAGCGGGTCGTGCAACCCTGTCCCCGGTTTCGCCGTCTGACCGGGCGGAGCGACGATGGTGCGACAGGCACCGCGACCGACCCCGGAAGCAGGGGGTAACCGAAGCAGCCGACCAGGACCGAGGAGCACATGTCCGCCGAGAGCACGCCGGAGCCCGGCATACCCGAGTCCGGTAGCAGCCGGTCCCGTCATCGCAGGACGCGCAAGCGCAGCAAGGCCCTGCTGATCACGGCCTGGACGGCCGCGGGCATCGTGGTGCTGGGCGGCACGGGCGCCGGATACGTGTACTTCAAGCTCAACGGCAACATCAAGAGCGTCGACATCAACCAGGCCCTGGGCACCGACCGGCCGACGAAGGCCGACAACGGCTCCGAGAACATCCTGGTCCTCGGCTCGGACTCGCGCTCCGGCTCCAACGAGAAGCTCGGCGGCGGCGCCGACGACGGCAGCGCCCGCTCCGACACGGCGATGATCGTCCACATCTACGAGGGCCACAAGACGGCCGGCGTGGTCTCCGTCCCCCGTGACACCCTGGTCGACCGGCCCGAGTGCACCGGCACCGACGGCGGCAGCCACCCGGCCGCGAACGGCGTGATGTTCAACTCCGCCTACTCCACCGGCGGCGCCGCCTGCGCGGTCAAGACCGTGGAATCCCTCACCGGCCTGCGCATGGACCACTACCTGGAGGTCGACTTCAGCGGCTTCCAGAAGCTCATCGACGAGCTGGGCGGGGTCAGGGTCACCACCACCAAGGACATCAACGACCCGCAGAGTCATCTCGACCTGACCGCCGGCACCCACCAGCTGACCGGCGAGCAGGCGCTCGGCCTGGTCCGCACCCGGCACGGCGTCGGCGACGGCTCCGACCTCGGCCGCATCCAGCTCCAGCAGGCGTTCGTCAAGGCGCTGGTCGAGCAGGTCAAGCAGATCGGCGTCCTCACCGACCCGACGAAGCTGTACGGCCTCGCCGACACCGCCACCAAGGCCGTCACCACCGACTCCGACCTCGGCTCGGTCAACTCGCTCGTGAGCTTCGCGAACGGCCTCAAGGGCATCAGCGCGTCGCATATGACCATGGTCACGATGCCGGTCCAGTACGACCCCGCGAACCCCAACCGGGTCCTCCTCGACAAGACCAAGTCCCAGCTGATCTGGACCGCCCTGAAGAACGACGACCCGATCCCGAAGTCAGCCACCCGCCAAACAGCAACCGGCAAAGCCAACGACGTCATCACCACGCCATAGGGCCCACGGGACGCAACTACGCCCCCACCCCGGCCGCCGGGGAAGGACCGGGCCAGGCCCGACCACCCTGAAGCCGATCGGTCCGTACGCCTGCTCCCTCGGGTGACACCGCGGGGCGTCAGGTGGACGAGACCGGCGGCGCGTCCGGGAAGAGGGCCGCCGCGCGGGCGGTCGCCGCCGTCATACGGCGCCGGCGTCGGCGGGCGCGGGTGCCGACGGCTGGTCCGCGCGTGTCACGCCCTGCGAGATGTGCTTGCGCAGGTCCGGGGGAAGCCCTCGGACAGGGGCAGCACCGGGAGCGGAGCGTGGCGGTGAGGTCCGCAGGCGGTGCGAGACCAGTGTCTTCCAGCGGAACGTCGGCGGGGAACGCGTCGGCGTCCTCGTCCCACGCCCCACCTTCCTGCGGCTCGCGTACGGCGGGGACGGCTCGCCCGGGGCCGCATGAGCGCGTGCCGCGGTGCTTCGAGGCTCCTGCGAGGTTCTTGAGGGGGTGCCCGGTCGTAGGTGGGCGGCCTCTCGGTCTGTGCGGTGGCTGGGGTGACCGTTCAGGGGTCGGCCGTGCGGGTGGCCCGACAAGAGCCGTACGACGTGCGACCGTCACGTACGGATCTGTGGCCGGGAGGTGAGATTTCCCCCGGCTACTCGGCGTACTAGCCTTGCGCTGTGTGACGAAGCGAAGGCGTACAGGGAGACGACGGCGGATCAGGTTACGCGGCTTCCTCTGCGCGCTGCTCGTCTTGGCGACGTGGGGGATCGCCGCCATGACGACCGAGTCGGTCGGGCCCCTCATCAGCGGATCGGGTGCAGTCACGGTCACCACGGCTTTGGTGCTGACGGTGTGGAGTCCCCCACAGCAAAGGACACTGCTGTTCGTCCTGCCGGGGGCCGCAGGGGTCTCCACCGTCGTTACTTTCGCCTACGAGGGCCCGGCCCGGTCAGCCGCGGCGAACTGGTGGGCGGCTGAGACGGTGGCGCTGATGATGCTGGTGGTCGTCGGGGTGCGCCGTCCGGGCTCCTGGACGGCGACCGGCCTCGCGGTGCTGCTGACGACGACGATCACGCTGTCACCCCTGCGCATCACCATGAACGCCGTTCCGCCCTCCAGTTGCAGCGAGACTCTTCAGCTCTGTCTGATCTGGGCGATCCTGGGCATGGTCGCCATGGGTGTCGGGGTTTACCTGCGGAACCTCGACGCGCGCGGCCACGCCATCGCCGCAGCGGAACGCCGAGCCGAACGGCTCAGCCTGGCACGGGACTTGCATGACTACGCCGCTCATGACGTCACGGCGGTGGTCGTACTCGTCGAGGCGGCGCAGGTGCTGGCCAAGAAGGACCCGCGGCAGGCGCTGGACCTGCTTCCCGAGATCGGCGCGGCGGGTGCCCAGGCCCTGGAGGCAATGGATCACACCGTTCAACTCCTGGCCGAAGCGCCGGGTGACAGACAGGAGCGCGCCCTGGACCGGGCCGGACGCCGGGAACTCGCTTCCGGCAGCGGCGGTGAAGGGAAGAAGAACACGATCCCGCTCTCGCCCAGCGGTCCGCGTCGTGACCTCAGCGAACTCGTCTCCCTGGTCGAGCGGTTCAACGGGACGGGCTCGCCCGAGGCTGTCCTCCTCATGGCAGAGGGGACCGCGGACGACCTCCCGGCCGAGGTCAGTGCGATGGGGTACCGGGTGATCGTGGAGGCGCTCACCAATGTGCGGCGGCACGCCGCGAGCGCGTCACGGGTGGAGATCCTCCTCCGGCGCGAAGTGGTCGACGGCGCGCCGCTGTTGCGTGTGCAGATCACCGATGACGCACGGCACCCGACGGCCGAACCCGGCCTGGTCGCACGGGCGGCAGGAGCGGGAGGCACCGGTATCAGCGGTCTCTCCGAGCGGGCCGCGGCACTGGGCGGGAGCTTGACAGCGGGCCCTCACAAGGGGGATGGGTGGCGGGTTGCCGTAGTGCTGCCCCTGGCCTCCTCGTGCAAGGCACCCGGGGGACGCAATCTGCCGAAAGGCTGATACCGATGCGAGCGCTCGCCTGCCAACCTGATCCGCATGTCTGAGCGAACGGGGGACGAAATGTCTGACGTCGGTGGTGATGAGCGCCGCGCCGGCTTGCCAGGGCACCGGTGCGATGGACGATCTCGGCGCTTCTCCTTGAGATGATCAACGCCGCTTCGGCTCACCGGGCGGCGGTTTTCCGTCGTGGTGGGCGGGACGGCGCACTGCGGCTGGAGTGTGGGCGCGGGGACGGCCTCGGCATGGCCGGGAACTCGCCGGAGCCGCCGCCGAGCAGGGCCGGGTGAACCGGGCGCTCGACGGGGACACGCTCCGCCTTCCACCTACTCGCCACGGCAGTTGACCCAACGGCGTCGCCATGTCCATGACGCCGGGAGGCGGCATCACGGCGTCGTAGCGTCGATGGCTGGGCCGGAAACGGGTGGTGTACACGTCGACATCATGGACGTCCGTCGGCGGCACGGAGCATAGTCGCCCGTACCGACAGGAGAGTCGTCAGAATCCGGAATCACCGAGAAGAAGAGCATCCGATGCCCGGGACACACATGGAAAGAATCAACCAGCCGCGCCAATTGGCGCACGGAGCGATACGCACTGGAATGGGAGTCGCCTCATCATGTACCGCATCTTCCTGTCCGCTGATGACCTGGCACGTATCAGAATCAGCGATGGTGACATTCCTCTCCTCGAAACCATCTTCGCCCTGGACAGACTCCTCGACACCGAGGAAGAGGGATTTCACGAGTGGCGTCGGCGGGTACGCAGACAACTCATGACATCCACCGCGAGTACAGAGCGCGTCGCTCGGCTGTTACGTCTCGCGGGCAACTGTTCAGGGCTGTTGGACCTCTGTCTGGGCGCACAGCATCCGCATGTGGTGTCCGCGGTCAAGTATTTCTCCCAACTGGCCGTGGCACCCCACTGGGAGCGCATCGGCGTGCATCTGGACAGCGCACGGGAGTCCCTGCGGCACATCATGGGCCGCGACGGGGTGGGAGCCCTGCTCGGCAACCTCGGGGCCGGCATCCGTTGGAAGCCGCCGGTGCTGGAGATCGACGGTGTGGGCCCGGGCGAGCTGAAGCCGGCCGGGCGCGGCCTGGTGCTGACGCCTTCTCTGTTCCTGCACCGGCCTGCCCACGTGGCGCGATTCGACCGCGGCGACCCACAGAGCGCGCCGATCCTGGCGTTCCCCAACTGGCCGCGCTCGCAGGAGCTTCCCAGCCTCCTGGCGGGCGCCGATGCCGTACGAGGCGGCCGGAGCGCGGACGTCGACAGCCTGGCCGCGCTCGTGGGCAGAACGCGGGCGGCCGCGCTGCGCGCGGTGGAGGAAGGCTGCGGCAACGCCGAACTCGCCGAAAGGCTCGGTGTGACCACCGCGGCGGTGAGCCAGCACGCGGCAGTCCTGCGAGCGGCCGGGCTGATCTCGACGTGCCGGAGGGGCAGCCACGCGGTGCACACCGTGACACACCTGGGGACTCTGCTGCTGCGGGGCAACGGCGCGGAGTTGCGGCGGGTGCTGCCTGTGCCGGCCCAGCAGATCGCCACACGGCAGCCGACCATCGTGTGAGGGGCGTCGGCTGCCCCATCCATGGCATGGCTCCCTGATGGTCTCGGCATGATGCCCATGGTGGCGCAGAGTCGGGTCCCCGCGGTATCAGCCGTTCGGCAGACCGGTGCCCGGCCCAGAGCGGAATCTACGGCGGACCCATCAGGCCGGACTCCCAGACCCATGCGGCGATGCCCACGCGGTTCTGGACGCCCAACTTCTTCTGCAGTCGAGCCAGATGGGTCTTGACCGTGCCCGCCGAGATGAAGAGCTCGGCGCCGATGTCGGAGTTGGTCAGCCCCTCCGCGACGAGCCGGGCCACCTCCTGTTCGCGTGACGTCAGCGGCTCCCTGGGCCGGCGGGCCGCCCGGCGTTCGTGCCGGAAGCGGCTGAGCAGCCGGGTGGTGATCTCAGGGCTGATCATGGAGTCCCCGGCGGCGGCCGCGCGGACGGCCTCGACGAGTACGGCCGATCGGGAGCGCTTGAGGAGGAATCCGCAAGCCCCCTCGCGCAGTGCTGTGTGCACGTAATCGTCGAGGTCGAACGTGGTGACCACGACGACGCGTACCGAGGGCATGGAACCGGCGATCTCGCGCGTCAGTTCCAGGCCGTCCATCTCCGGCATACGGATGTCCGCCAGCAGGACGTCGGGTTCCAGGGAGCGGGTCGCCACCAGCGCCGCGACTCCGTTGTCCGCTTCTCCGACGACTTGCAGGTCGGCCTCGGCTTCGAGGATCCGCCGGAATCCCATACGTATGCTGGCTTGATCGTCGGCAAGAACAATGCGCGTCACCATACGGCTCATGGTGCCATGGCCGGCAGAAGCCGCACGGCTGAATGAATCTGGTCATTCATGCATCGGTTTCGGCCAGCATCTGCCATGGTGCGTGACTGCCTCGACGGTTCACGACATGCCCGGGTTCACATTCCGGCTTGAACCGGATGCCCGGATTCCTATTAAGTCCCGCCTTTCCGTGGTTGCCGAACGACGTGTACGGAGGGAAGGATCAGAGCCGTGAGCGGGCAGTGGCCGAGAAGCGGGAGGGTGCATGGACCCCAGATATGAGGCGTACACCATCGCCGATTCCACGTGGTACGAACCGTTGGATCGCTGCGAAGACTCCTCATCCCGTTTCTCGTTGAGCGTGCGGGGAATTCCGGAGGGCTGGCGACGTCAACACCAGGGTGTCTGGGTGTTCCTTACGCCGGACGGCGACTCGGACCTGCCCGAACAAGGCTGGAAGATTCATGTCAGCGCCACCCCCGACGGCGCCGAGGAGACGGTCGAGGCGGTCTGGAGGGTGTGCCAACGGCTCGCCCTGCCTTGGAAGTTCCTGCGCAGTCGGCACATCGTCACAGCGATGAACACCAAGTACGCGAACCGGGCCACGAGCGGCAAGACCGTGACCGTGTACCCGCGCACGGAGGACGAACTGCGCGCCGCCCTCACAGAACTCGATGTCGCGCTGCACGGGCGCCCCGGACCGTATGTCCTGTCCGATCACCGCTGGAACGAGGGCCCGGTCTCCGTACGGTACGGAGCCTTCACCCTGCTGTGGTGCGAGTTGCCGGACGGCACCCGCGTGCCCGCGCTCCGCGATCCCCGGGGGCAGTTGACACCGGATCAACGCCGCCCCGTGTTCACCGTGCCCGAGTGGGCGGACACACCAAAGTTCCTCGCCCAGCAGATGGCGGCCGGTGCCGTGGCCGAAGGCGATGGCACCCTGGGCGGCTATCGGGTGCGCAAGGCGCTGCACTTCTCCAACGGCGGGGGCGTCTACCTGGCCGAGGACGCGCAGGGCCGGCCGGCGGTCCTCAAGGAAGCCCGGCCGTACGCGGGCCTCGACGCGCTCGGCGCCGACGCGGTGGCTCGGCTGCGCACCGAGGAGGCGATCCTCGAAAGGCTCGCGCACCTGCCCTTCGTACCGCGCCTGTACGGCTCCTTCACTGCCTGGGAGCATCAATACCTGGCGATGGAGTACGTCGAAGGGGAGACCGTCAACGCCTGGCTGGGACGGGAGTACCCGCTCACGCGGTACCAGCCCACCGAGGCCGTCCGAGCCGAGTTCGCCGCTCGCGCTGTTGGGAGGATGGAGCAGGTCGAGGAGTGCGTGACGGCGCTGCACGACGCCGCGGTGGCCTTCGGCGATCTGCACCACCGCAACATCCTGGTCCGTCCCGACGACAGCGTCGCCCTCGTCGACTTCGAACTCGCCATGCCGCTGGACTCCGTACGGACGGTCGCTCTCGGAGCTCCCGGTTTCACAGATCCGACGATCACCGACCCCCGTGACGCGGATCTGTTCGCCCTGGGATGCTGCCAACTCGCCTCGTTCGCGCCGCTCACCGTACTGACGTTGCGTAACCCCGCGGCAGTGGCCTCGCTGCTCGAACTGGCGACGACATCATTCCCCACGCTCCCGCCCGAGTTCGTGCGGCGCATGACCGAACGGCTGGCGCTGTCGCCCGCCCTGCGGCCCCATCTTCCGGCCGCGAACACCTCTGAGCCGGCTGCCCCCTTGCCTGCGCCATCCGTCGACGAACTGCTGCGCGGCATCGCCCGCGCGGCCGACCCCGGCCGTACGGACCGACTGTTCCCCGGGGATGTCGCAGGCCACCGGCCGGGAGCCGCATGGGGCCTCGCGTACGGCACGCCCGGAGTGCTGCTGGCGCAACAGGCCGCCGGGAGCGTCCCGTCGGACGAGCATGTGGAGTGGCTCGTGCGTACTGCGCGACGGGCCCCCCTCGACGCGCCGACCGGCCTGTACGACGGACTCGCGGGGACCGCGTGGTTGCTGCACACGCTTGGCCACAGCGAGACGGCCAACCTTGTCGACCGGCTGTTGACCGGCCCGCTGCCGTCCTCGCCGGGCCTGTTCAGCGGGCTCACCGGGATCGCCCACCTCTTCCTGGAGCTGGGGCTCAAGGACGAGGCGATCGGCCTGGCCACTCGCGTCCGTGAGCTGATAGGGGACCAAGGGCTGCTGGACCGGCCGGGGTTGATGTACGGCTGGTCGGGCCCCGCGATCCTCTTCGCGCGCTGTGCCCTCTCGACCGGGGACCTGGGGTGGGACCAAGCCGCCGAAGAGGCTGTGCGCTGCGACCTGCGGCACGCCCGCGAACTCGACGGCATGCTGCAGATGCACAGCTCCAACCGGTTGTTGCCCTACCTCGCCGAAGGGACAGCAGGCGTCGCGCTGGGCGCACTGGCACTGCCCGAGGCACAGGCCGCGAACATCGACGCCCCCGGTGTCGTGCTCGGCGCGCTTCGCGCGGGAAGCGTACAAGTCGTCATACAGGGAGGGCTTTTCCATGGACGCTCCGGACTCGCATACCTGCTCTCCCATGCCGTCGTGCGCCTGCCTGACTGGCGGGAAGAGCTGGCCACCCACCTCCGAGCCCTGGCTCTGCACCTCGCGCCGTTCAAGGACGCCCAGGTGCTGCACGGAGATCAGCTGGTCCGTCTTTCGACGGACCTGGCGACCGGCTCCGCCGGCGCGATCATCGCGCTGAAAGCCGCACAGACCCCCGGCAGCTGTCTGCTCCCCGGTGCTCACCCGATCCACGAGTGAGCACCGGCCGGACGACTGCGCCGGTGCCCAGCCCGACGAGATGAGGAGGGAGGTGTTTCGCATGCTGAACGTTCTGGCTCTGCAGGAGCTCGACGAGGAGTCCGTCGTCGACGCCCCGATCAGCACCATCAGCCTGGGCGGCTGCCACTGAGGCAGGCGCTCGATCGCGGTCGGACATCGAACTGCCCGACGAGATGAGGAGGGAGGTGTTTCGCATGCTGAACGTTCTGGCCCTGCAGGAGCTCGACGAGGAGACCGTCATCGACGCTCCCGTGAGTACTGTCAGCATCGTCGCCTGCCACTGAGGCACGGCTTCGTAGGACAGTGATCGCTTGCTTCGAGGGAACGAGGAGGTGGTTCGCATGGTGCAGGTGCTGGCTCTGCAGGAGCTGGACGAGGAGATTGTCGTCGACGCTCCCGTTGGCTCCGTCAGCATCGTCGTGTGTCACTGACGTACGGCAGCGACCAGAACCACTCGTTCCGAGAAGCGAGTTCGGGGAGGCCACGATGAGGGTGGCCTCCCCGGGCTCCTTCCAGCTTATGCCCCCGCAAAGGACAGAGAACCGTGCCTGAGGCGTCTCGCACCCCTTATGCCCTTGTCGGCACGACGAGCATGCGTCGCCTCTTCGTCTCCGAAGTGCGGGCGTACCCCGGCAGAGTCGCCGGTGCGGCGCTGGCATGCGCGATGACGGCGGCCGGGGTGGGCGCGTGCGCGCTGCTGTTCATCGGCGCCGGCCTGCCGGACTTCCCGGACAACTCCGTGGCGGCCGACGCCGCCCTGGACGCCAGGAACCTTCTGTCGCTCCTGCTGTCCATGCTGCTGATGTGCGCGGTCGTCGTGATCGGCTCGACCGTCTCGCTGTGGACACGGCAACGCCTGTCCCAGTTCGCCGTGTTGCGCGCCCTCGGGGTCACCGTCGGCGGACTGCGCCGCACGGTCGCCGTGGACGTGGTGAGCCTCGCCCTCCTCGCGGCCGTGGTGGGCGCGGCCGCGGGCATGGTGCCACTGGCCCACCTCGGCAGGGACCTGCTCGTGGAACGCGAGCTGTTCCCCGAGGCGGCTCCGCTTCCGCCGGCCGGTCAGACGTGGTGGACGGCGGTTGCCGTCTGTCTCATCACGGCGGGGGTGGGACTGCTGGCCGCCCTGGCCAGTGTGCTGGCCGCGGGCCGGGTCAGCCCGGGGGTCCTGCTCAAGGACGCGGAGCTGTCCGTGGCGTCGTCCCGGAGCCGGGCACGGCTGGTCACCGGCGTCGTCATGGCCCTGACGCTGTGCGCCCCCCTGCTGGCCGCCATGGCGTTCATGGATCTCCCCGCGACGGTGCGGGGCGCGATCGCCCCCGGCCTGGCCCTGATGGTGATCCCCACCCTTGCCGTGCTCGCCCCGTGGATCGTGCCCGTTCTGGTCGTCCCGGCCTGCTGGGCCATGCGGATCCTGGACCGCCGCGTGGGCCGTATCGCCGCCGCCGGGCTGCGGGCCACTCCCGCGCGTACGACGGCGATGGCGGTGCCGGTGCTGCTGGCGGTCGGCGTCGCCGTGTCCCTGCTGGGAGCGGGTGCCACCATCGGGCGGGCGGTCGAGCGGCAGACCGGGGAAGGGCTGCGCGCCGACGCCGTGGTCACCGCCGAGCCGGGCAGCCGCCTCCCCGTCACCGCTCCACGGTTCCCCGGAGGGACGGCCACACCCTTGGTGGCGTCGGAGGTCACCGCCCCTGCGACCTCCTTCGACGACCAGCCCGGGGCCACCAGCGCTTGGGGGGTGGACGGGCCCGCCCTGGCCAAGGTCGTGGACCTCGACGTACGCGAAGGGCGTCTCGTGGACCTTCGCCAAGGCGCTTTCGCGGCCGGAGCCATGCAGGCCGACGGTCATCACTGGCGCGTCGGCGATAAGGCGCGGCTCACCCTGGCCGACGGCTCGCACCGGACGCTGACCCTGGTCGCCGTGTACGAACGCGACCTCGCCTTCCCGGAGTTCGTGATCCCGCGTTCCACCGCCCTCGACCACACTCCTTCTCCGTACGCCGACCGCATCCTGCTCACGGGCCAGATCCGGGCCTGGCCGAAGGAGCCGGGCCAGAAGGTCGCCTCACGGGCCGGGTACCTGGACGACCTCTCCCCCCGCAACCCCGCCGACGACCTGGCCTCCCGCCTGGTCGTGGCCGTCGTCGCGGGGTATGCCCTGCTGTCCGCGGCGAACACCTGCTCGCTCGCCCAGCGTGACCGCCGCGCCCAGCGTTCCCACCTGCGGGCGATGGGGCTGGGCAGATTCCAGCTGCTGCGCTGCGTCCTGTACGAAGCGGCCGGAGCCACCGTGGTCGGCGTGGCTCTGGCCGCCGTCACGGCCGTGACCTGCCTGGTTCCTCTGTCCCTCGTCCTCAAGGCCGGCGCGACGCCGGGCTTCGACATGCCGTGGACCGTCGGAGTGCTGATCGCCGCCGCTCTCGCGGTCGCCGTGCCGTCGGCCATGACCGCTCACCCCCTGTCCGGCGTCCAGGAACAGTTCGCGAGGAGAGCGGCATGAAGGAGCGGTACGGGCAGAAGGCGGCGAGCCGCACGCGAGGGGGGTTCGGCAGGCGGTTCTGGCTCCTGTACTTCGGCGAGTCGGCCTCCGCCGTGGGCACCGGCGCCTCGGTCATCGCGCTGCCCGTCGTCTCCTTCGACAACAGCGGAGACGTTCGGCTCGCCGGATTCATCAGCACCGCGCTGTCGCTCGGGATCGTCCTGGCCCGGCTGCCCGCCGGCGTGCTCGCCGACCGGTACGAGCGCCGGACCCTGCTCCTCGCCTGCAATGGTGTCGGTGCCCTGGTGCTGGGGGCGCTTGCCACCCTGGAAGCCGTGAGCGAGGTGCGCTGGGGGGTCCTCCTCGGCGCGGCGTTCCTGCTCGGCGCGGTGGGAAGCACACTCGCCCCCGCCGAGAACGTCGCCGTACGGAACTTCGTCGACGCCGAACTGCTCCCCAGGGCCCTGGCCCTGCTCCAGAGCCGGGCCGCCGTGGCCATGATCGCCGGGCCCCTGGCGGGCGGCATGCTGCTCAAGGCCGATGCCGCCTGGGTGTTCGCCGCCGATGCCACCACCTACCTGGTGGCGGCCTGCTGCGCCGCCCTGCTGCCCGCGGGAGCGGGGCCGAGGAGTGATGAGCAGCCTCCTCTGCAGGCCGCAGCCGAAGGACTGCGCTTCCTGTGGCGTTCCCCGTTCCTGCGCTACGGCGCACTCAACGCGACCGTGCTCAACCTGGTGTTCAACGGCCTTCTGATCGTCATCATCGCCTCCGCCGAAGGCTCCGGAGCGGGCAGCCTCAGCATCGGCGTGCAGACCGCGGCGCTTGGTACCGGGGCGCTGGCGGGCTCCTTCGCCGCAGCCCCGGTGGCGCGGCGGCTGCCGGCAGGTCCCGGCATCGCCTGCTCCACCGGCGTCGTCGCCGCCGCGCTGCTCGGGTTCGCGACGGTACGCAGCACAGCAGGCGCGGCACTTCTGCTGGCCGTCGCCGCTGCGGCGGGTCCCGTGATCACTGTGATCATCACCTCGACGCAGATGCGTATCACTCCGCCGCGTCTCCAAGGCCGGGTGCACAGCGGCAGCGGGTTCATCTCCCAGGGCGTCGCCCCCTTCGGACCGGCGTTGGCCGGTGCGAGTTCGCATGCGTTCGGCCTGACGCCCACGGTGGTGGGCGCTGCGGCAGTGGTGTTGCTGCTCGCCGTCAGCGGTGGCTTCGTCGTGGCTCGGCACGGGGCGACGAGCGAGGTGTCCGAGGAGTTCGAGGAGGAATCCATGGAGGTGCGGCGTGGCTGACTCCGGGCCGGTGGCCGACCGTGTCGTGCCGGGGACGGGCGTCGGCGGCCCCCCCGATCCGTTCCGTTGGCTGGAGGACCCCGGGTCCCCGCGGACACGTTCCTGGCTGGCGGCCCAGCAGGCTCTGCTGGACCGCCATACCCGCCGACAGCACGCGTCGGAAGCGGCCTGGCGACGCTTCCTCACCGAGGTCGAAACATCCGCGGCGGGCCGCCCGCTGGCCCCACCGGTGGAAGCCGGAGGGATGCTCTTCCGGCACGAACTCACCGAAGACGGCGGAGAGTTGCTGTCGTCCACCGGCGTCGGCAGTCGCCCTCACGTCCTGTTGAACACGAGCGGGCACCCTTCGGTCAGCCGTCTGGTGGGCTGGCAGCCCGACCCCACAGGGCGCGTGGTCGCCGCGCAACTCCACCACGACGGACACGAGAACGGCGGTCTGCACATTCTGCCGGTCGGCCGGGGAGAGGAACCGAGGCAGCTGTCCGACGCATCACCGCACCCGGCCGTCGCATTCCTCGACGGACTGCTGCTGTACAGCTCGGGTACGCGCACCGAACACGCCTTGCAAGCCCACCACCTCGGCGACGGCAGCACCCGAACCGTCCAACTCCCGGTCGCGGGACCCGTACGACTGTCCCTGCATGTGGGCGCGGAAGGGCACCTGCTGCTCCGGACCCGGTTCCCGGGCACCTCGTCGGCTCGCTGGTGGTGCACTCGGTGGACCGGCAGGGGCGCCCCCGACTGGCAGCCACTGCCCTTGGAAGACCTGAGCGTCACAGCCATCGCGCTGGGAACCGACGAGGTGTACGTCGTCGTAGACCACCGTGACCTGTTCGTACTGGACCTCTCCCGCGCCGCCGGAGGAGACGTGGCGAGCCCGATCCCCCTCGCGTCGCCTTCCGGTCCGAAGACCGCACCGGCAGCGGACATCCGGGCATTACGGATGCTGGGCTCCCGCACGGATCCACACCTCGCCGTGCTGAGGCAGTCCGGGACCATGCGCCGACTCGATGTCCGACGCGTGCGCGGGGCAGCCGGCGTACCCGCGCACACCGAGGCCGACGAGGCAGGGGATCTCGGCTTCACCTGGCACGCCCGTCTGCGGCTCGGCCCGACCTCGTACGACCGGGACGGACACCCCGGTGACTCACTCTGGTTCCTCGCCGACGACCCTCAGTACGGTGCCCTGAGTCACCGTGTCACCGCCAGGACCCCCATCGGAACGGCATCCCGGCGGTCCACGCTCCGCACGATGACGGCCACCAGCCGTGACGGAACCGCCTTCCCCATCACGATCTGTGACCCTCCCACCAGAACCCGGCATGAACCGGCACCCACACTGGTCACGGTCTACGGCGGCTTCGGTGTCCCTCTCGAACCCTCCTGGGACCCGATCTTCGCCGGGTGGCTCGCCGCCGGCGGGCGCATCGCCTGGGTCCACGCCCGGGGCGGGGGCGAGTTCGGGCCCGACTGGGCCGCGGCGGGACGCGGTCCGGGCAAGTCCGACACCGTCGACGACCTGTGCGCTGCGGCCCGGGCGCTCCAGGCCGAGGGAGAGACACGCCAGGGCCAGCTCGCCGCGCTCGCCGCCAGCAACGGCGGCCTCATTCTGTCCGCCGCCCTGGTACGGGCGCCGCGGCTGTTCTCGGCCGTGGCCTGTTCCGCCCCGCTCACCGACATGGCCCGCTATCACGTGGGCGGACTCGGAAAGCTGTGGTGTGAGGAGTACGGGGATCCCACCGACCCCGAGGCACTGCGAGCCCTCCTGACGTACTCCCCGTACCACCATGTGCGGGGCAGGGACGCCTACCCCGCCGTGCTCTTCATCACCGGAGGCAACGACGCCCGGGTACGGCCGTGGCACGCCTGGAAACTCTGCGCCGCGCTGCAAGAGACCACCTGCGGCACATCGCCCATCCTCCTCGATCACCAGGAGAACACCGGGCACTACGGACGAGCCGGCGACGACGCCCGGTCCCTGAGCGCCCGCGTCCTCGCGCTGCTCGCCGCCCGAACCGGTCTGGCAGCACCGCCGGTCGGGCAACCGTCCGTACCCGCACCCCCCACGAGGAGCGCCACATGACCTCGGCTCACTTCCACCACGGCACGCCGTACCAGTCGCACAGTCTCCCGGCGGCCGCCTCCGCCGTCGACCTCACCAAGGTGTACGGCGACGGTGCGCGCGGTGTCACCGCGCTCGACCGGGTCACCGTGGCCTTCCACCGAGGTCAGTTCACCGCGATCATGGGGCCTTCCGGATCGGGCAAGTCCACCCTGATGCAGTGCCTCGCCGGGCTCGACTCGCCCACCTCCGGGTCGGCGCGGATCGGTGACCTGGAACTTTCCCGGCTCTCGGACCGGCGACTGACCCGGTTACGCCGGGAACGGATCGGCTTCATCTTCCAGGCTTTCCACCTGCTGCCCACACTGACCGTGGCCGAGAACATCACCCTGCCCCTGGGTATCGCCGGCCGCCGTCCGGATCCACAGTGGCTGGACCAGGTCATCACCGCCCTCGGCCTCAGGGACCGTCTCACCCACCGTCCGGGCCAGCTCTCCGGCGGCCAGCAGCAACGGGTGGCCTGCGCCCGCGCTCTGGCGGGCCGTCCCGAGATCATCTTCGCGGACGAGCCGACGGGGAACCTGGACACCCGCTCCGGCGCCGAAGTCCTTTCCCTGCTAGGTCAGTTGGTGCGACACATGGGGCAGACGATCGTCATGGTCACGCATGACCCCGTCGCCGCGACGTACGCGGACCGCGTGGTCTTCCTGGCCGACGGCCGTATCGTCGACGAGATCCAGCAGCCGGGCGCGGACCAGGTACTGGAGCGCATGAAGCGATTCGACCACCCAGGCGGCGCTCGTGGCCACTGACCTGTGCACGCCCGCGCCGTCCCCCACCAAGCACGCCGCACCTCCCCGACGGTGACGGGCTCCGGGTGACAGTCCAGGGCCGCAGGGAACGCCGCGCCCAGCCACACCAAACCCGCACCCGCCCACGGCGCCAAGCCGGCACCCCTGTGGGCGCACCCCCACCGGCCGCCGGGGAAGCGCCCTGGCCGGCCCCCCAGGGGCGCGGGGAACGGCGCGCCCAGCCACATCGAACCCGCACCCGCCCACGGCGCCAAGCCGGCACCCCCTCGGGCGTGCCCAGCCACCATGAACCCGTAGTCGCCCGCGGCGAGACCGTGGCACCTCCTTGGGCGCGCGCAGCCACCATGAACCCGCAGTCGCCCGCGGCGAGACCGTGGCACGCCGTTCGGCGTCCGGTGGAATAGATGCGCCGTGCCCCCGGTTTTGGGGGATGGCGCCAGTCCTGGCAGACTGGTACGTCGGCTCCGGTTCACGCCTCCGCACCCCGCGGTCGCGACCCGGCGCCCTCCCGAAACCTAGGAGACACCTTGAAGCGCGACATCCACCCCGCGTACGTCGAGACGCAGGTCAGCTGCACCTGTGGCGCGTCGTTCACCACCCGCAGCACCATCGAGTCCGGCACCGTCCGGGCCGAGGTGTGCTCCGAGTGCCACCCGTTCTACACGGGCAAGCAGAAGATCCTCGACACCGGTGGCCGTGTGGCCCGCTTCGAGGCCCGCTTCGGCAAGGCTGCCGCCGGCTCCAAGAAGTAGCGAGCCCCCATGCGCCGGTCCACGGCCGTGCCCCTCGCCGGGGCACGCCCGGGACCGGCGTTTTTGGTCGCCCGCCTTCCCCTCTTCCGAGCAGTACAGGAGCCCCAAGATGTTCGAGGCCGTCGAGGAACTCGTCGGTGAGCACGCCGACCTGGAGAAGCAGCTCGCCGATCCGTCGGTGCACGCCGACCAGGCCAACGCGCGCAGGCTCAACAAGCGCTACGCCGAGCTGACTCCGATCGTCGCCGCCTACCGCTCCTGGAAGCAGTTCGGCGACGACATCGACACGGCCCGTGAACTGGGCGCGGACGACCCGGAGTTCGCCGCCGAGGTCAAGGAGCTGGAGAAGCAGCGCGAGGAACTCACCGAGAAGCTGCGCGTCCTGCTGATCCCGCGCGACCCCAGCGACGACAAGGACGTCATCCTGGAGATCAAGGCGGGCGCGGGCGGCGACGAGTCGGCCCTGTTCGCCGGCGATCTGCTGCGCATGTATCTGCGCTATGCCGAGCGCGTCGGCTGGAAGACCGAGATCATCGACTCCACCGAGTCCGAGCTGGGCGGCTACAAGGACGTCCAGGTCGCGGTGAAGTCCCGCGGGCAGACCGAGCCGGGGCAGGGCGTATGGGCCCGGCTGAAGTACGAGGGCGGGGTGCACCGGGTGCAGCGGGTGCCCGCCACCGAGTCGCAGGGCCGGATCCACACCTCGGCGGCCGGTGTCCTCGTCACCCCGGAGGCCGAGGAGGTGGACGTGGAGATCAACGCCAACGACCTCCGTATCGACGTCTACCGGTCCTCCGGACCGGGCGGCCAGTCCGTCAACACCACCGACTCCGCCGTGCGCATTACACACATCCCGACCGGAGTCGTCGCCTCCTGCCAGAACGAGAAGAGCCAGTTGCAGAACAAGGAGCAGGCTCTGCGTATCCTGCGCTCCAGGCTGCTCGCCATGGCGCAGGAGGAGGCGGAGAGGGAAGCCGCCGACGCCCGGCGCAGCCAGGTCCGCACCGTCGACCGCTCCGAGAAGATCCGTACGTACAACTTCCCGGAGAACCGCATCTCGGACCACCGCGTCGGCTTCAAGGCGTACAACCTGGACCAGGTCCTGGACGGCGAACTCGACGCGGTGATCCAGGCCTGTGTCGACGCGGACTCGGCGGCGAAGCTGGCCGCCGCCTAAGGCACCCAGGACGACTGGGCGACGTACCGAACACCGGAGGACGAGCGTGCAGCAACCTTTTGGGGGGCGACCCCCGACCTCCCGCAGCGTGCTGCTCGCGGAGGTGGCGCAGGCCACCCAGCGGCTGGCGGACGCCGGCGTGCCCTCGCCCCGCAACGACGCGGAGGAACTCGCCGCGTTCGTGCACGGCGTGAAGCGGGGCGAGCTGCACTCCGTGAAGGACTCCGACTTCGACGCCCGCTACTGGGAGGTCGTCGCCCGCCGCGAGCAGCGTGAACCGCTCCAGCACATCACCGGGCGCGCCTATTTCCGGTATCTGGAGCTGCAGGTCGGGCCGGGGGTCTTCGTGCCGCGGCCGGAGACCGAGTCGGTGGTCGGCTGGGCCATAGACGCCGTGCGCGCCATGGACGTGGTCGAGCCGCTCATCGTCGACCTGTGCACCGGCTCCGGTGCCATCGCGCTGGCCCTCGCCCAGGAGGTGCCGCGCTCGCGCGTGCACGCCGTCGAGCTGTCCGAGGAAGCCCTCCGGTGGACCCGCAAGAACATGGCGGACTCCAGGGTCGATCTGCGCCAGGGCAACGCCCTGGACGCCTTCCGGGACCTCGACGGCCAGGCCGACCTCGTCATCTCCAACCCGCCGTACATCCCGCTCACCGAGTGGGAGTACGTCGCCCCCGAGGCCCGCGACTACGACCCGGAGCTGGCCCTGTTCTCCGGCGAGGACGGCCTCGACCTGATCCGTGGCCTGGAGCGCACCGCGCACCGGCTGCTGCGGCCCGGCGGCGTCGTGGTCATCGAGCACGCCGACACCCAGGGCGGCCAGGTGCCGTGGATCTTCACCGAGGCGCGGGGCTGGGCCGACGCGGCCGACCACCCGGACCTCAACAACCGCCCCCGGTTCGCGACCGCCCGCAGGGCCCTGCCGTGACGCCGACGCGCGTGCCGGCCGGGCCGGGCGGGCCGACCGAGGGCACCCCGGAGGCGAACCGAGCGACAACAGAAGGAGACCGCTAGAGATGGCACGGCGATACGACACCAATGACGCCACCGACCGTACGACGGGTCTGCGTGAGGCCGCGTCCGCCGTCCGCCGGGGCGAACTCGTGGTGCTGCCGACCGATACCGTCTACGGCATCGGCGCCGACGCGTTCTCCGCGGAGGCCGTGGCCGATCTGCTGGAGGCCAAGGGCCGCGGCCGCAACATGCCCACGCCCGTCCTCATCGGTTCCCCGAACACCCTGCACGGCCTCGTCACGGACTTCTCCGAGATGGCCTGGGAACTGGTCGACGCGTTCTGGCCGGGCGCCCTCACCCTGGTCGCCCGGCACCAGCCGTCACTGCAGTGGGACCTCGGCGACACCCGGGGCACGGTCGCCGTGCGCATGCCGCTGCACCCGGTCGCCATCGAGCTGCTGACCGAGGTCGGCCCGATGGCCGTGTCGTCGGCGAACCTCACCGGCCACCCGGCGCCGGAGGACTGCGACGCCGCCCAGCAGATGCTCGGGGACTCCGTCTCCGTCTACCTCGACGGCGGCCCGACCCCCGGCAATGTGCCGTCGTCCATCGTGGACGTCACCGGCGAGGTGCCGGTGCTGCTGCGCGAGGGCGCGCTCGGCCCGGACGAGCTGCGAAAGGTCGTACCCGACCTCGAGGTGGCGAATTGACGGCCCCTGCATCCCCCGAGCTCTCGGCTGCGCTCGAGCAGGGGGGACCCCCATGCGTGGCATAGGAAACGGGGACGGCAGCGCGGAGGAGACGACGACCTTCGGATTCCCGCGCGACACCTTCCGCATCCTCCACGTCAGCACCGGCAATGTGTGCCGCTCGCCCATCACCGAGCGGCTGACCCGCCATTTCGTGATGGAGCGGCTCGGCATCCTGGGGGGCGGGCTGATCGTGGAGAGCGCGGGCACCTGGGGTCACGAGGGCGCGCCGATGGAGGCCAACGCGGAGGCCGTGCTGGCCGAGTTCGGCGCGGACGCCTCCGGCTTCACCGGCCGGGAACTCCTCGACGAGCATGTGATCACGGCCGACCTGGTGCTGACCGCCACCCGCGACCACCGGGCCCAGGTCATCTCCATGGGTCATTCGGCCGGGCTGCGGACCTTCACGCTGAAGGAGTTCACCCGGCTGGTCCGGGCGATAGACCCGACGACGCTGCCGCCGCTGGAGGACGGCCTGGTCGCGCGGGCCCGCGCGCTGGTCCGGGCGGCCGCGGCGCTGCGCGGCTGGCTGCTGGCGCCCACGGCCGAGGCCGACGAGGTCTACGACCCGTACGGCGCGCCCCTGACCTTCTTCCGGTCCATCGGCGACGAGATACACGAGGCACTGGACCCGGTGGTCACGGCCCTCACCGGTGTCCCCGCACGGATGTAGCCGGCCGAGCGCCCCTTGGGCCCCGGGCCTACATTGGACGTACGTCACCGTCGACCGCCCGGGAGTCCGTCATGTCGGTCACCCACACCCTCGTAGAGGCCGATGTACTGCGCGGGCAGGACCCCGAGCTGGCCGAGATCCTGCTGGGCGAGCTGGCCCGGCAGTCCACCACCCTGCAACTGAGCGCGGCCGAGAACTACGCGTCACCGGCCGTGCTGGCGGCGCTCGGCTCGCCGCTCGCCAACAAGTACGCGGAGGGCTACCCGGGCGCCCGCTACCACGGCGGCTGTGAGCTGGCGGACGTCGCCGAGCGGCTCGCCGTCGACCGGGCCAGGGCGCTGTTCGGCGCCGCGCACGCCAACGTCCAGCCGCATTCCGGCTCTTCCGCCGTGCTCGCCGCGTACGCCGCCCTGCTGCGGCCGGGCGACACCGTCCTCGCCCTCGGGCTGTCCTACGGCGGCCATCTCACCCACGGCTCGCCGGCCAACTTCTCCGGCCGCTGGTTCGACTTCGTGGGCTACGGGGTGGACGCGGAGACCGGGCTCATCGACCGGGACCAGGTGCGGGCGCTGGCCCGCTCGCACCGGCCCAAGGCGATCGTGTGCGGGTCGATCGCCTATCCGCGGCACCTGGACTACGCGTTCTTCCGGGAAGTGGCCGACGAGGTCGGCGCGTACCTCATCGCGGACGCCGCCCATCCGATCGGGCTGGTCGCCGGGGGAGTGGCGCCCAGCCCGGTGCCGTACGCCGACATCGTGTGCGCCACCACGCACAAGGTGCTGCGCGGGCCGCGCGGCGGGATGATCCTGTGCGGGGCCGAACTGGCCGAGCGGGTCGACCGGGCCGTGTTCCCGTTCACGCAGGCCGGGGCCCAGATGAACGCCGTCGCCGCGAAGGCCGTGGCCTTCGGTGAGGCGGCGCGCCCGGCGTTCGCCGCGTACGCCCGGCAGGTGGTGGCCAACGCGCGGGTGCTGGCGGCCCGGCTGGCCGCCGAGGGGCTGGCGGTGACCACCGGCGGCACGGACACCCATCTGATCACCGCCGATCCGGCGCCGCTCGGCGTCGACGGGAAGGCGGCGCGGGGCCGGCTCGCCGCCGCCGGGCTGGTCCTCGACTGCTGTGCGCTGCCCCACGGGGAGGCGCGCGGGCTGCGGCTGGGCACGGCCGCGCTGACCACGCAGGGCATGGGGGAGGCGGAGCTGGACCGGATCGGGGCGCTGCTCGCGGGGGTGCTGCGCGGCGAGGCCGACCCGGTCGGGGCCCGTGCCGAGGCGCGCGAGCTGGCCGCTGGATTTCCGCCGTATCCCGGCTGAATGCGGGTAGCCGACAGGTCGTGTATCTGTCGCACAGCCACGCGTGCAACCATCGTCGCTACCCGGAAGTCCCCATACATATGCGTCCCTCGCTAGGGTGTGGGGCTGTGATGGCCAGCGAGACCTGTGGGGAAGCCTGTGCGTGAATACCTGCTGACGCTCTGCATCACGGCCGCGGTGACGTATCTGCTGACAGGGCCGGTACGGAAGTTCGCGATCGTGGCCGGGGCGATGCCGGAGATCCGGGCGCGTGATGTGCACCGGGAGCCCACTCCGCGGCTCGGCGGGATCGCGATGTTCTTCGGCCTGTGCGCGGGCCTGCTGGCGGCCGACCATCTGACCAACCTCAACGAGGTCTTCACCAAGTCCAACGAGCCGCGGGCGCTGCTGTCCGGGGCCGCGCTGATCTGGCTGATCGGTGTCCTGGACGACAAGTTCGAGATCGACGCCCTGATCAAGCTGGGCGGGCAGATGATCGCGGCGGGCGTGATGGTCATGCAGGGTCTGACCATCCTGTGGCTGCCCATCCCCGGTGTCGGCAATGTGGCGCTGACCCCGTGGCAGGGCACGTTGCTGACGGTGGCGCTGGTCGTCATCACGATCAACGCGGTGAACTTCGTGGACGGTCTGGACGGCCTCGCCTCCGGCATGGTGTGCATCGCCGCCGCGGCGTTCTTCCTGTACGCCTACCGGATCTGGTACTCGTACGGCATCGAGGCCGCAGCCCCGGCCACGCTGTTCGCGGCGATCCTGATGGGCATGTGCCTGGGCTTCCTGCCGCACAACATGCACCCCGCGCGGATCTTCATGGGCGACTCCGGCTCGATGCTGATCGGCCTGGTGCTGGCCGCCGGCGCGATCTCGATCACCGGCCAGGTCGACCCGGACGCGCTGAACCTGTACGCCGGTTCGGAGAAGGCGGCGGTGCACCAGACGGTGCCCGTCTACATTCCGCTGCTGCTGCCGCTGACGATCATCGCGGTGCCGGCCGCCGACCTGGTGCTGGCGATCGTGCGCCGCACATGGCGCGGTCAGTCGCCGTTCGCCGCCGACCGCGGGCATCTGCACCACCGGCTCCTGGAGATCGGCCACTCGCACAGCAGGGCGGTGCTGATCATGTACTTCTGGTCGGCGCTGATCGCCTTCGGGGCGCTGGCCTACTCCGTGAACTCCGCGTCGATGTGGATCGTGCTCGGTGTGGTCCTCCTCAGCGCGATCGGCCTGGTGCTGCTCCTGCTGCCGCGGTTCACGCCCCGCGCCCCGCGCTGGGCCGAGCACTTCGTGCCGCCG
Organism: Streptomyces sp. NPDC001508; assembly: GCF_040298665.1. Lineage (NCBI taxonomy): Bacteria > Bacillati > Actinomycetota > Actinomycetes > Kitasatosporales > Streptomycetaceae > Streptomyces > Streptomyces sp. NPDC001508. The sequence goes on along the minus strand of NZ_JBEPAP010000044.1, from coordinate 27,791 downwards.
CGCTACCGGCGCCGGCGGGTGCCGGCGGCCGTGGCAACCTGCCCCGAGGCGGCGCCGGTTGAGGACGAACAGCGCACTCCGGTCACCGCCGGGGTCAATGGGGCGAGCGCCATCGGCCCTCGTTCGCGCCTTCTGGACGGGCGTAACGCGGGTACGTCCCGCTGACGCCCAAGGTAAGAATCTGACGAGAGCATTGCCAAGCCGTGGGGGAGCAAAAGCCCCAATACCAGACAACTGGGCGGGGTTTTTGCACAGACGCGCACTGTCACCCTCATGTGTGACAGCGAGCACACGTACCAGGTAAAGACCTCATCAAATAGTTTGTGATACGGTTCACGAGAACCCCGGACGCAGCCGACGGGCCGCAGTGCCACAGCCCATCGGCGTGAGGTCTCGCCCACTCGGCCCGGGGCTACGCTCGTCCATGACGACACCCCTCGCCCCCTGTGAAAAGCGGAGTTGCCGCCATGCCGTCCAATGACGTCCGGACCCTGGTCCAGGCCGCCGTGCCCACGGCTGCCGCCGGCGCGCTCGCCGCCGTCGTCAGCGCGGTGGTCGCGGGCGGCAAGGGAGCCATCGGGGCCGTCGTCGCGACGCTGGTGGTGATCCTGTTCATGGGGCTCGGCCTCTACGCCCTGCAGCGCACCGCCGCATCGCTTCCGCACCTGTTCCAGGCCATGGGCCTGATGCTCTACGCGGCGCAGATCCTGCTGCTGTTCGTGTTCGTCGCGGCGTTCAAGAACACCACGCTGTTCAACCCCCGGGCCTTCGCGCTCACACTCGTCCTCGCCACCCTCACCTGGATCGCGGCCCAGACGCGTGCGCACATGAAGTCCAAGATCCTCTACGTCGAACCCGGTTCGGCCGCCCCTGCGAGCGGCGACAGGTCCGAGAAGTCCGGGCACTCGTCGTGAGAGGTAGGGCCGGGATAAAGGCGCATGAGAGATGCTGCTATCGTCCGGTGCCAACTGCGGCATCGCGGGCGCGGGCATCTGAGCTGACGCCTGCTCAATTGCGAGGCGAGATGTTCCCCAGCCGCCCCCACATCCGTAACACCAGTCCAGTGCCGAACCGCGGCCGTGCGCCGCGCCGACACAACGAGGTTGCCGTACCCATGCGCCACGCAGAAGGAGCCCGCGGTGAGTGCTGACCCGACGCAGGTGCTCGCCTTCGAGACCGACTGCCACATCTTTGACGGCTGTGGCTTCCCCGCTCCGGGCCTGCACTCGTTCCTGTTCGAGCCCCTCTGGGGCAATGCGGACAGCAACCAGTACTTCAACAAGCCGATGCTGCTGGCCCTGCTCGGCTCGATCATCATCGTCGGGTTCTTCTGGGCCGCCTTCCGTAAGCCGAAGGTCGTGCCCGGCAAGCTCCAGATGGTGGCCGAGACCGGCTACGACTTCATCCGGCGCGGCGTCGTGTACGAGACGATCGGCAAGAAGGAGGGCGAGAAGTACGTCCCGCTGATCGTCTCGCTGTTCTTCTTCATCTGGATGATGAACCTCTGGTCGATCATCCCGGTCGCCCAGTTCCCGGTGACGTCGATCATCGCCTACCCGATGGTGCTGGCCCTGATCGTCTACGTCCTGTGGGTGTCGCTGACCTTCAAGCGGCACGGCTTCGTCGGCTTCTTCAAGAACGTCACGGGCTACGACAAGTCGCTGGGCCCGGTGCTGCCGCTCGCCATGGTCATCGAGTTCTTCTCGAACCTGTTGGTGCGGCCCTTCACCCACGCGGTCCGGCTCTTCGCGAACATGTTCGCGGGCCACACCCTGCTGCTGCTCTTCACGATCGCCAGCTGGTACCTGCTGAACGGCATCGGCATCGCCTACGCGGGCGTCAGCTTCATCATGACCATCGTGATGACGGCCTTCGAGCTCTTCATCCAGGCACTGCAGGCGTACGTCTTCGTGCTGCTGACGTGCACCTACATCCAGGGCGCGCTCGCCGAGCACCACTGAGCACCCCGCACCCCGACCCTCAAGTCGTCCGGTGGCCAACCCCCACCGGTCCGTAAAGAAGAAGGAAGAACTGGCATGTCCCAGACCCTTGCCGCTGTTTCCGGCTCGCTCGGCTCCATCGGTTACGGCCTTGCTGCCATCGGCCCCGGCGTCGGCGTCGGCATCATCTTCGGTAACGGCACCCAGGCCCTGGCCCGTCAGCCCGAGGCGGCCGGCCTCATCCGCGCCAACCAGATCCTCGGCTTCGCCTTCTGTGAGGCGCTCGCCCTGATCGGTCTGGTCATGCCGTTCGTCTACGGCCAGTGATCTGACGATCCACGACCAGCCGACTAGACGAAAGGCACTGACATGAGCCAGCTGCTCATTCTGGCGGCCGAGAAGGAAAATCCTCTCGTTCCGCCGATTCCCGAGCTTGTCATCGGCCTGATCGCCTTCGTCATCGTCTTCGGCTTCCTCGCCTGGAAGCTCCTTCCGAACATCAACAAGGTTCTGGAGCAGCGCCGCGAGGCCATCGAGGGCGGTATCGAGAAGGCCGAGGCCGCGCAGACCGAAGCCCAGAGCGTCCTTGAGCAGTACAAGGCCCAGCTCGCCGAGGCCCGGCACGAGGCCGCGCGGCTGCGCCAGGAGGCCCAGGAGCAGGGCGCCGCGCTCATCGCCGAGATGCGCGCCGAGGGCCAGCGGCAGCGTGAGGAGATCGTCGCCGCCGGTCACACCCAGATCGAGGCCGACCGCAAGGCCGCCTCGGCCGCGCTGCGCCAGGACGTCGGCAAGCTCGCCACCGAACTGGCCGGCAAGCTGGTCGGCGAGTCCCTTGACGACCACGCCCGGCAGAGCCGCGTGATCGACCGCTTCCTCGACGAGCTCGACGAGAAGGCCGAGGCGGCGCGATGAACGGAGCGAGCCGCGAGGCACTGACAGCCGCACGTGAGCGTCTCGACGCGCTGACGGACGCCACGTCCGTGGACGCGGCGCGGCTCGCCGACGAGCTGGCGGCCGTCACCGCGCTGCTCGACCGCGAGGTGTCGCTGCGTCGGGTCCTCACCGACCCGGCGCAGCCCGGCGAGGCCAAGGCCGAGCTGGTCCGGCGCCTGGTCGGCGGCCAGATCAGCGGCCCGGCCACGGACCTGGTGTCCGGTATGGTCCGCTCCCGCTGGTCGCAGCCGCGCGACCTGGTGGACGCGCTGGAGGTACTGGCCGATGTGGCCGACCTCACGGCCGCGCAGCGGGTGGGCCGGCTCGACAGCGTGGAGGACGAGCTGTTCCGGTTCGGCCGGATCATCTCCTCCAGCACCGAGCTGCGCGCCGCGCTCACCAACCGTGGCGCCGGCGCCACGGCCAAGACCGAGCTGCTGCACCGGCTGCTCGGGGGCCGGGCCGACGCGACCACCGAGCGCCTGGTGACGCGCCTTGTGACCGCGCCGCGGGGACGTAGCCTGGAAGCGGGAATCGAATCCCTGTCCAAGCTTGCCGCCGAGCGACGGGACCGCACGGTCGCCGTCGTCACTTCGGCGGTACCGCTGAGCGACACACAGAAGCGGCGCCTGGGCGCCGCCCTGGCGAAGCTCTACGGCCGCACGATGCATCTCAACCTCGATGTGGATCCGGCGGTCGTCGGTGGTATCCGGGTGCAGGTCGGCGACGAGGTCATCAACGGCTCGATCGCGGACCGGCTGGAGGACGCCGCCCGCCGCATGGCGGGCTAGCAGCAACTCAACAAGCAGTACGTACTGATGGCGGCCCTGGTTGGGCCGTGCAGAGGATTCACCTCCAGATGGGGGGAGTCCCCATCCCCCCAAGTGAAACTTCGGGCCCAACAAGGAGAGCAGGGAACCCAGATGGCGGAGCTCACGATCCGGCCGGAGGAGATCCGGGACGCGCTGGAGAACTTCGTCCAGTCGTACAAGCCGGACGCGGCCTCGCGCGAGGAGGTCGGTACGGTCACCCTTGCCGGCGACGGCATCGCGAAGGTCGAGGGCCTGCCCTCGGCCATGGCCAACGAACTGCTGAAGTTCGAGGACGGCACCCTCGGCCTCGCGCTGAACCTGGAAGAGCGCGAGATCGGTGCCATCGTCCTCGGTGAGTTCAGCGGCATCGAGGAGGGTCAGCCGGTGCAGCGCACCGGTGAGGTCCTCTCCGTCGCGGTCGGCGAGGGCTACCTCGGCCGCGTCGTCGACCCGCTCGGCAACCCGATCGACGGTCTCGGCGAGATCGAGACCGACAGCCGCCGTGCCCTCGAACTGCAGGCCCCCACGGTCATGCAGCGCAAGTCGGTGCACGAGCCGATGGAGACGGGCTACAAGGCCGTCGACGCGATGACCCCGATCGGCCGCGGCCAGCGCCAGCTGATCATCGGTGACCGTCAGACCGGCAAGACCGCCCTGGCCGTCGACACGATCATCAACCAGCGCGACAACTGGCGTACCGGCGACCCGAACAAGCAGGTCCGCTGCATCTACGTCGCCATCGGTCAGAAGGGCTCCACCATCGCGTCGGTCCGCCGCGCGCTGGAGGAGAACGGCGCGCTGGAGTACACGACGATCGTCGCCGCCCCGGCGTCCGACCCGGCCGGCTTCAAGTACCTGGCGCCCTACACCGGCTCGGCCATCGGTCAGCAGTGGATGTACCAGGGCAAGCACGTCCTGATCATCTTCGACGACCTCTCGAAGCAGGCCGACGCCTACCGTGCCGTGTCCCTGCTGCTGCGCCGCCCGCCGGGCCGTGAGGCCTACCCGGGTGACGTCTTCTACCTGCACTCCCGGCTGCTGGAGCGCTGCGCCAAGCTCTCCGACGACATGGGCGCCGGCTCGATGACCGGTCTGCCGATCGTCGAGACCAAGGCCAACGACGTGTCGGCGTTCATCCCGACCAACGTCATCTCCATCACCGACGGCCAGTGCTTCCTGGAGTCCGACCTGTTCAACGCCGGTCAGCGGCCGGCCCTGAACGTCGGCATCTCGGTGTCCCGCGTCGGTGGCTCCGCCCAGCACAAGGCGATGAAGCAGGTCTCCGGCCGGCTCCGCGTGGACCTCGCCCAGTTCCGTGAGCTGGAGGCGTTCGCCGCCTTCGGTTCCGACCTGGACGCCGCGTCCAAGGCCCAGCTGGAGCGCGGTCAGCGCATGGTCGAGCTGCTGAAGCAGGACCAGTACCAGCCGATGGCCACCGAGGACCAGGTCGTCTCCGTCTGGGCCGGCACCACCGGCCGGATGGACGAGGTGCCGGTCGCCGACATCCGCCGCTTCGAGAAGGAGCTGCTTGAGTACCTGCACCGCAAGGAGCAGGGCCTCATGACCTCCATCAAGGAGGGCGGCAAGATGTCCGACGACACGCTGACGGCCGTGGCCGACGCGATCGCGGACTTCAAGAAGCAGTTCGAGACCTCCGACGGCAAGCTGCTCGGCGAGGACGCTCCGGCCGCTGCCGCCAAGTGACGTAAGGAAGGGACCTGACTCATGGGAGCCCAGCTCCGGGTCTACAAGCGTCGCATCCGATCCGTCACCGCGACCAAGAAGATCACCAAGGCGATGGAGATGATCGCCGCCTCGCGCGTCGTCAAGGCGCAGCGCAAGGTGGTGGCCTCCACGCCGTACGCGCAGGAACTGACTCGCGCGGTCACGGCGGTCGGCACCGGTTCGAACACCAAGCACCCGCTCACCACGGAGGCGGAGAACCCGACCCGTGCCGCGGTCCTGCTGCTGACGAGCGACCGCGGTCTGGCCGGCGCCTTCAACTCCAACGCCATCAAGGCGGCGGAGCAGCTGACCGAGCGCCTGGAGCGCGAGGGCAAGCAGGTCGACACATACATCGTCGGCCGTCGTGGGCTCGCCCACTACAACTTCCGTGAGCGCAAGGTCGCGGAGTCGTGGACCGGCTTCACCGACGAGCCGACGTACGCGGACGCCAAGAAGGTCGCGGCGCCCCTGATCGCGGCCATCGAGCAGGACACGGCGGACGGCGGTGTGGATGAACTCCACATGGTCTTCACCGAGTTCGTGTCGATGATGACGCAGACGGCGCTGGACGCCAGGCTGCTGCCGCTGCGCCTCGACGAGGTGGCGGAGCAGCGGCCCAGCGGCGAGATCCTTCCGCTGTACGACTTCGAGCCCTCGGCGGAGGACGTCCTCGACGCCCTGCTGCCGCGCTACGTGGAGAGCCGTATCTACAACGCGCTGCTCCAGTCGGCCGCTTCGAAGCACGCCGCCACGCGGCGCGCGATGAAGTCGGCCACCGACAACGCGGGCGAGCTGATCAACACGCTCTCCCGGCTTGCCAACGCGGCCCGTCAGGCCGAAATCACCCAGGAAATCAGCGAGATCGTCGGTGGCGCGAGCGCCCTGGCCGACGCGACCGCGGGGAGTGACCGCTAATGACCACCACTGTTGAGACCGCGACGGCTACGGGCCGCGTCGCCCGGGTCATCGGCCCGGTCGTCGACGTGGAGTTCCCCGTCGACGCGATGCCGGACATCTACAACGCCCTGCACGTGGACGTCGCCGACCCGGCGAACGAGGGCGAGAAGAAGACGCTGACCCTGGAGGTCGCCCAGCACCTGGGTGACGGCCTGGTCCGTACCATCTCCATGCAGCCCACCGACGGTCTGGTCCGCCAGGCCCCGGTGACGAACACCGGCTCCGCCATCTCCGTCCCCGTCGGTGACTTCACCAAGGGCAAGGTGTTCAACACCCTCGGTGAGGTGCTGAACGTCGACGAGACCTACGACGGCGAGCGCTGGCCGATCCACCGCAAGGCGCCGAACTTCGACGAGCTCGAGTCGAAGACCGAGATGTTCGAGACGGGCGTCAAGGTCATCGACCTGCTCACCCCGTACGTCAAGGGCGGCAAGATCGGCCTGTTCGGCGGCGCCGGCGTCGGCAAGACGGTGCTCATCCAGGAGATGATCTACCGTGTCGCCAACAACCACGACGGTGTCTCCGTGTTCGCCGGTGTCGGTGAGCGCACCCGTGAGGGCAACGACCTCATCGAGGAGATGACCGACTCGGGCGTCATCGACAAGACCGCCCTGGTCTTCGGTCAGATGGACGAGCCCCCGGGCACCCGTCTGCGTGTCGCGCTGGCCGGCCTCACCATGGCCGAGTACTTCCGTGACGTGCAGAAGCAGGACGTGCTGTTCTTCATCGACAACATCTTCCGCTTCACGCAGGCCGGTTCCGAGGTCTCCACGCTGCTCGGCCGTATGCCGTCCGCGGTGGGCTACCAGCCGAACCTGGCCGACGAGATGGGTCTGCTGCAGGAGCGCATCACCTCGACCCGCGGTCACTCGATCACCTCGATGCAGGCGATCTACGTCCCCGCGGACGACCTGACCGACCCGGCCCCGGCCACCACCTTCGCCCACCTCGACGCGACGACGGTGCTCTCCCGTCCGATCTCCGAGAAGGGCATCTACCCGGCCGTGGACCCGCTGGACTCCACGTCCCGGATCCTGGACCCGCGCTACATCTCGGCCGACCACTACGGCGCCGCGATGCGCGTGAAGACGATCCTGCAGAAGTACAAGGACCTCCAGGACATCATCGCGATCCTCGGCATCGACGAGCTGGGCGAGGAGGACAAGCTCGTCGTCCACCGGGCCCGTCGGGTGGAGCGCTTCCTGTCCCAGAACACCCACGTCGCCAAGCAGTTCACCGGCGTGGACGGCTCGGACGTGCCGCTCGACGAGTCGATCGCCGCGTTCAACGCGATCTGCGACGGTGAGTATGACCACTTCCCCGAGCAGGCGTTCTTCATGTGCGGTGGCCTGGAGGACCTCAAGGCCAACGCCAAGGAGCTGGGCGTCTCCTGAGCCCCGTGCTCGTCCGAGAGGGGCGCGGATCCAACCCTTGCGGGGGTGGGGTCCAGCCCCTCTCTCCACGCCCATGAGAGCCCATTAGAATTGACCCCACACCCGGCACCTGCGCCGGGTGGTGACCCGAGGAGCCCCCCTTGGCTGCTGAGCTGCACGTCGAGCTGGTCGCCGCCGACCGTAAGGTCTGGTCCGGTGAGGCCACCCTGGTCGTCGCGCGCACCACGTCCGGCGACATCGGCGTCATGCCCGGTCACCAGCCGCTGCTCGGTGTGCTGGAGTCGGGCCCGGTGACCATCCGTACGAGTGATGGTGGAACGGTCGTCGCCGCGGTGCACGGCGGTTTCATCTCGTTCGCGGACGACAAGCTGTCGCTGCTGGCCGAGATCGCCGAACTGTCGGACGAGATCGACGTCCAGCGCGTGGAGCGGGAGTTGGAGCGTGCGAAGGCGGAAGGCGATGCCGTCGCCGAGCGACGTGCGGACGTCCGCCTGCGTGCGGCGACGACGCGCTGACCGAGGACGCCTCCCAGTCCTCTAGGCTCTGGGGGAGCGTCGTGCGATGACGTCACTCAGCCGCGGCCGGTACCGGAGCAATCCGGTACCGGCCGCGGCTGAGGCAGATGTGGGTGATTTTTCCGTTCCGTTACCTAGGAGACGAGGAGGTCGGTGCCGATGGTCCTCGCTCTGACTGTGTGCGGAGTCGTGGTAGCGCTCGTGGTGGTGGGGCTGTTCCTGTTCGGACTGCGCCGCCGGCTCATCCAGCGCTCCGGGGGGACGTTCGACTGTTCGCTGCGCTGGGACGTGCCGGAGAAACCCGACACCAGCGGCAAGGGATGGAGCTACGGCGTCGCCCGCTACAACGGCGACCGCATCGAGTGGTACCGCGTCTTCTCCTACGCCTACCGCCCGCGTCGCCTCCTGGAGCGTTCCGCGATCGAGGTGGCCGGCCGCCGGGTCCCGGAGGGCGAGGAGGAACTGGCCCTGCTCTCCGACGCGGTCATTCTGGCCTGCGCCCATCGCGGCATCCGCCTCGAACTCGCCATGAGCGAAGACGCGCTGACCGGTTTCCTCGCATGGCTAGAGGCAGCACCGCCCGGCCAACGGGTGAATGTGGCCTAGGGCGTTTCGAAAGTCCCGTCTGGCCTGCGACGCCTGGCACGGCACTCCCCCAGCCTTCGGCCGGGAGGTGCCCCCACGCCGCGTTGTCGGGGGGGGGGGGGGGGGCCCCCGGAGCGGGCCGCCCCCCCCCGCGGGGGGGGGGGGGGCGCCCCCCCCCCCCCGGCCCCCCCCCGACCCTCCGCCTTGCGATGCACCGCACCGGACGCCGCGGGCCCCGCCCTCCGGGCGGACGACGCTACTTTCGCAACACGCCCCAGCCGCATTCACCCGTCGGGTGGGACCCGGACGAGCTGCCGGTGAGCGTCAATGCCGCTCACCGCCCGTTGTTCCGGCGAACCTTCTTGCGAGCGGCCTTACGACAGGCCGCTGTTGATGGCGCTCACCAGCTCACCGTTGCCGGTGTCACCGCTGAACTCCCACATGAACGTGCCGCCGAGACCCTGTGCCTTGACCCACGCCATCTTCGTGCCGATGGTCGCCGGGGTGTCGTACGACCACCAGTTGCTGCCGCACTTCGCGTACGCCGTGCCCGCGACGGTGCCGGTGGCCGGGCAGGACGTCTTGAGCACCTTGTAGTCCTCGATGCCCTGTTCGTAGGTGCCGGCCGCCGGTCCGGTGGCCGTGCCGCCGGGGGCGTCCTGGGTGACCCCGGTCCAGCCGCGTCCGTAGAAGCCGATGCCGAGGAGCAGCTTCTTCGCGGGTACGCCCTGCGCCTTGTACCTGGCCATCGCGTCGGCGGCGGTGAAGCCGGCGGTCGGGATGCCGCTGTAGGAGGTGAGCGGGGAGTGCGGGGCCGTCGGGCCCTGCGCCGCCCAGGCGCCGAAGAAGTCGTACGTCATCACGTTGTACCAGTCGACGTACTGCGCGGCGCCCGCGTAGTCGGCGGCGTCGATCTTGCCACCGGAGGAGCCGTCGGCCGTGGTGGCCGCGGTGACCAGGGAGTTGGCGCCGAACTTGGCCCGCACCGCCGACATCAGGTTCTTGAAGGCGTCCCGCCCGCTGCTGTCGCAGCTCAGGCCGCAGGCGTTCGGGTACTCCCAGTCGATGTCGATGCCGTCGAAGACGTCGGCCCAGCGCGGGTCCTCGACCAGGTCGTAGCAGGACTGCGCGAAGGCCGCCGGGTTCTTCGCCGCCTCGGGGAAGCCGCCGGACCAGGTCCAGCCGCCGAAGGACCACAGCACCTTGAGGTTGGGGTACTTGGCCTTCAGCTGCCGCAGCTGGTTGAAGTTGCCGCGCAGCGGCTGGTCCCAGGTGTCGGCGACGCCGCTGACCGACTGGTCGGCGGTGAAGGTCTTCTCGTAGTCGGCGAAGGAGTCGCCGATCGCGCACTTGCCGCCGGTGACATTGCCGAAGGCGTAGTTGATGTGCGTGATCTTGGCCGCGGAGCCGGAGGTCACCAGGTTCTTGACCTGGTAGTTGCGGCCGTAGATGCCCCACTCGGTGAAGTAGCCGAGCTTGACCTTGTCGCCGGTGGGCGGCTCAGTGGTGCCGCCTGTGGTGTGCACGGCGACCGCGCCGCCGGCCGGGCCGGTCTGGTCGGCGGTGTCGCGGGCCCGCACGCTGTAGGAGTAGTCGGTGCCCGCGGTCAGGCCGGTGTCCGTGTACGAGGTGGTCGTCACGGTGGCGACCTTGGCGCCGTCGCGCAGGACGTCGTAGTTCTTGACGCCCTTGTCGTCGGTGGCCGCCGACCAGGACAGCTTCACCGAGGTGTCGGTGATGTCCGAGGCCGTCGGGGTGCCCGGCGCGGACGGCGGGTTGTCGCCCGGCACCGTGGTGCCGTCACAACTGCCGCCGTTCAGCTTGCAGTCGGCGGGGGAGCCGGAGCCGGCGCCGTTGAAGCCGAAGGAGACCGAGGCGCCCGGGGGGAGGGTGCCGTTGTAGGACTTGTTCTTGGCGGTCCAGTGGGTGCCGGCGGACGTGATGTCCGCGTCCCAGCCGGAGGTGACGGACGTACCGGAGGGGAAGTCCCACTCCACGGTCCAGGAGTTGATGGTGGTGGTGCCGGTGTTCTTGACGGTCCACCTGCCCTCGAAACCGGTTCCCCAGTCCTGGGCCTTGGTGTAGGTGGCCGTGGCGGTCTCGGCCGCATGGGCGGGACCGGCGAGGCCGACCAGTCCGGCGAGGGGGAGCAACAGGGTCGCGAACCCTGCCGCGGCTCTGTGTCTGAAGCGCATCGCGCGCCTCCTCTTCTGTTGTCGGCCACCAGGGCGCCAGAACCGGTGACCGGGGTGTCGGGGCATGACTGAGCCTTCACGCCCACAGTGCCGCGAGAATAGAAAGGTCTGGACCATGGGTCAATAGGTCTGGACCAGTAGGGATGTGGTCGGTCAGATCCCCAACTCCTGTGCCAGCACCGCGGCTTGCACCCTGCTGCGCAGCTCCAGCTTGGCCAGCAGTCGGCTGACGTGGGTCTTCACGGTCCCCTCGGCCATGGCGAGCCGCTCCGCGATCGCCGCGTTGGACAGCCCCTCACCCAGACACGACAGGACCTCGCGTTCCCGTCGCGTCAGCGCCTCGAGTACCGCCGGATCGGCCGTGGTTCCGCGCACCGGCCGGGCGGCGAACTCGGCGATCAGCCGCCGGGTGACCGCCGGAGCGACGATCCCCTCCCCGCGCGCCACGGTGCGCACCGCCGTCAGCAGATCCCTCGCCTCGGTGTTCTTCAGCAGGAACCCGGCGGCCCCGGCCCGCAGCGCCCCGAACACATACTCGTCGAGGTCGAACGTGGTCAGCACCAGCACATCGGCCAGCCCGTCCCCGACGACCTCGCGGGTCGCCGACACCCCGTCCATGCGGGGCATCTGAACGTCCATCAGCACCAGGTCCGGCCGCAGTTCCCGGGCCAGCTCCACCGCCCGCTCGCCGTCCGCCGCCTCGCCCACCACCTCGATGTCGGGCGCGCTGCGCAGGATGAGCACCAGCCCGGCGCGGACGGCGGCCTGGTCCTCGGCGACCAGAACACGGATCATTCGGGGTCTCCTTCGGTCAGGGGAAGGGTGGCGCGTACGGTCCACACGGCGCCCTCGGGGCCGGCCTCGAAGCCGCCGCCCAGCAGCACGGCCCGTTCCCGCATCCCGATCAGGCCGGCCCCGGAGCCGGGTGCCCGCGGGCCCTGCGGACGGCCGTACGGGCTGCTCACCCGCACGTCCAGGACGTCGTCACGCCGGACGAGGCGGACGGTGACCCGGCCAGGACCCGCGTGCTTGAGCGCGTTGGTCAGGGACTCCTGCACGATCCGGTAGGCGGCCAGCTCCACAGGGGCCGGGACCCGGCCGTGCCCGGCGTCGAGCGTGACATCGAGGCCGTTGGCGCGGGCGCCGTCCACCAGGGTGCCCAGGCCGTCCAGCGTGGGGGTGGCGGACGGCTCGCCGTCGGTGTGGTCCCGCAGGATCCGGATCAGCCGGCGCATCTCGGCCAGCCCCTCGACGCTGTTCTCCCGGATCACCCGCAGCGCCTCCTCGGAGGTGCCGGGGTCCTCGATCGACAGCGCGGCGGTGGAGTGGATGGCGATGGCGGACAGATGGTTGGCCACCAGGTCGTGCAACTCGCGTGCCATCCGCGTCCGTTCCGCGGTGACGGCCTGGGCGCGGTCCATCTCGGCGAGCAGCGCGGTCTGTTCCGCGCGCAGCCGCGCCGCCTCGGCCGCGTCCCGGTGGTCGCGCACCACCCAGCCGGTCGCGGCCGGCGCGAAGGCGATGACGCCCACGCCGACCCCGATGAGCATCCCCTGCGGATCGCGCCAGAGCGCCGTCGGCACCACCCCGCCGAGCACGGTGAGCAGCCCGGTGATCCACGGGATGCGGCGGGCGGCGGCGGGCGTGCCGTACAGGACCGCCGCGTACACCAGGTCCGTGTAGAGCACGATCGTGGCGATGCTGCCCCGGGTCAGCAGGTCCGCGAGCACCGCGGCCGTGCCGATCAGCAGGCCCAGACCGGGCCGGACGCGGCGCAGCGGCTCGCAGGCCGCCGTCACGGCCAGCGGCACCAGGGGCGCCCAGTGCCCGGGCCACAGGACCAGGTCGGCCGACATGGCTCTCGGGAAGATCCCGACCGCCCACAGCAGCAGCCCGGCCAACCAGCCGCCCACCGCGATGCGCAGATCGTCGCGGTGCGGGAGGGGCAGGGTCGGGGCCATGGCCCCATCCAACACGGCCCGCGGGCGGCCCGCCTGCACCCGGGGAAGGGTCCGTGACTGCATCTTTCGATGTACCGCGAGTTCATCGCCGGTGACGACGAAACGGGCGGCCAGGTCCGGGAGTCTGGAGGGGCGACCGAGGGGAGCGAATCATGATCGTCGGGTTGGTCATCGCCTGTGAGGTGGCGTTCTGGGCGCTGCTGGCGGCCGGGCTGGCGTTCCGGTATCTGCTGCGGATGCCGCGCACCGGCCTGGCGCTGCTGCTGTGCGAGCCGCTGCTGGAGGTCGTGCTGTTCACCGTCACGGCGATCGACCTCAAGAACGGGGCGGAACCGGACTGGCGGCACGGTCTCGCGGCCGTCTACATCGGCTTCACGGTGGGCCTCGGGCACGCCACGATCAAGTGGGTCGACGCCCGGGTCGCCCATCGCTTCGCGGGCGGACCGCCGCCGGTGAAGCCGCCCAAGTACGGCATGGCCCGTGCCGTCCACGAGTGGCGGACCGCGGGCCGCTGGATCCTCGCCTCCGCGGTCGCCATCGCGCTGTTGCAGGCCGCGATCTGGTACGTCGGCTCCGACGGCGGGACCGGATCGCTGCGGGCCTGGCAGCTGAGGATGGTGTGGCTGATCGGGATCAACGTGGTGATCGCCGCCGGCTACACCCTGTTCCCCAAGCGCGCGCCCGCCGAGGACCGGGAGTCCGCCAAGCTGCCCTGAGCGCGCCCGCGACCCTCGGGGCGATACCCGGCTAGCGTTCCCCGCCCGGCACCCACAGCACGTCGCCGGTCTCCTTGTTCGCCGCGCGGGCCAGGATGAACAGCAGGTCGGACAGCCGGTTGAGGTAGGTCGCGGTGAGCGGGTTCATGGTGTCGCCGTGCGCATCGAGGGCCGCCCAGGTCGAGCGCTCCGCGCGGCGGACCACCGTGCAGGCATGGTGGAGCAGGGCGGCGCCGCGGGTGCCGCCCGGCAGGATGAAGGAGCGCAGCTTCGTCAGCCGCTCGTTGAAGCGGTCGCAGTCGGCCTCCAGCCGGTCGACGTAGAACTGCTCGATCCGCAGCGGCGGGAACTCGGGGTTCTCCACCACCGGGGTCGACAGGTCCGCGCCCACGTCGAACAGGTCGTTCTGCACCCGGGTCAGGACCTCGACGACCTCCGCGTCGAGATCGCCCAGCGCGATCGCCGTGCCCAGCACCGCGTTCGCCTCGTTGGCGTCGGCGTACGCGGCGATCCGCAGGTCGGTCTTGGCGACCCGGCTCATGTCACCGAGATTCGTGGTGCCCTGGTCGCCGGTCCTTGTGTAGATACGCGTCAGATTGACCATGTGGCCAATCTAGACGCTGCCTCCACGTGTGCCGAGGGGTGACCGGCGTACGGCGGAGGGCGGACGGCCCCGGGCCCGCCGGTATCGGTCCGCCCCGGATCCGCGTGATGCGCGGGGAGCAGGAATCCTCCCGTTCCGGACTGTGAGGAGGATCGCCGATCACCGGCCGCACAGGCCCGTACGGGCACTGCTAGGGTCCGCCGAAGAGGCAATCCGAACAGTGCATAAGGGGAGTCGGAGTGGCACGGAAGCTCGCCGTCATCGGAGCCGGTCTCATGGGGTCCGGTATCGCCCAGGTCTCCGCGCAGGCGGGCTGGGACGTGGTTCTGCGTGACGTCACCGACGAGGCGGTGGAGCGTGGCACCGACGCGATCAGGGCCTCGTACGACAAGTTCGTGGCCAAGGGGAGGATGGAGGCGCACGACGCCGACGCCGCACTCGCCCGCATCACCGCCACCACCGACCTGGACGCCGCGGCCGACGCCGATGTCGTCGTCGAGGCGGTCTTCGAGAAGCTGGACGTCAAGCACGAGATCTTCCGTGCGCTCGACAAACTGGTGCGCCCGGACACGGTGCTCGCCTCCAACACCTCCGCCATCCCCATCACCAAGATCGCGGCGGTCACCGAGCGCCCGGAGCGGGTCGTCGGTGTGCACTTCTTCTCGCCGGTGCCGATGATGCAACTGGTAGAACTCGTCCGCGGCTACAAGACCAGCGACGAAACTCTCGCCACCGCACGGGAGTTCGCCGAGTCCGTGGGCAAGACCTGCATCGTCGTCAACCGGGACGTGGCCGGCTTTGTCACCACCCGGCTGATCTCGGCGCTCGTCGTCGAGGCGACCAAGCTGTACGAGTCGGGCGTCGCCACCGCCGAAGACATCGACCTGGCCTGCCGGCTGGGCTTCGGCCACGCCATGGGCCCGCTCGCCACGGCGGACCTCACCGGCGTCGACATCCTGCTGCACGCCACCAGCAACATCTACACCGAGTCGCAGGACGAGAAGTTCGCGCCGCCGGAGCTGATGCGCCGGATGGTTGACGCCGGTGACATCGGACGCAAGAGCGGGCAGGGCTTCTACACCTACTGACCTCCGGCCGACCTCTGGCCGACCTTCCGGCTGACCTCCGATCGAGCAGCCTCGCCGAGACCGCACCGACCCCTGGGATATCACCCTCAGGGGTGAAATCGGTATCGGTTCGCTGACAGACGGCAACCTGGTCGCCGCTGAAGCAGTCAGACGGTGCACAGCACCGTCACGGAGTACGCCGCCGCACTCACGGGGAGCGCATTATGCACATCAGGGGCGACCACGCCGAGCTGGTCGTCGGGGGCCGCCTCGACGTCCGCAGCGCGGCGGACGCCCGTACGGTCCTGCACTCGGCCGTCGACGACGGCGTCGGCGACCTGGTCCTCGACCTGTCCGAACTCGACTCCTGGGACGCCACCGGGCTCGGGGTGATCATGGGGGCGCACCGGCGGGCCGGCCGCTGCGGTCGCCGCCTGGTGCTGCGCGGTGTACCGCCCCAGATGCGGCGCCTGCTCGTCGCCACCCGGCTGCACCGGATCCTGGCCATCGAGGGGGGCTTCGGGGTCGAGTCCCCGCCCCGGGTGTGACGCCGCGGTCGGGTGTGAACAGGGCGCCGGGAAGGACCCGGGCGCGGCCCCTGGAACCGCACGTCGTACGCAATCCTCACTGGACCGTGACGTCTCGGGCCGACCGGTACCCCGGCCTGTCGTAGATACTGGGCCAAGGTTTAAGGTTCGGTCGCCCGCTGCCATGCGACCCTCGAGCGGGCCCGGACCAGAGGCGACAGCGCGGTGTGCAGCAGGCCGGCAGGGGCCGGACAGGGGCACACGACGCTTTTGGGGGGCTTGAACCCATGGACCCGATCAACCCGGGACCCGAGGACCACGGCCGCGAAGGCACCGGCCACCCGCCGCGCCCGCGTCCGCCCCGGGAATCCCTCGCAGCGGACTTCGGCCCGGGCACACCCGCACTCGCCCGCACGGCGCGGCTCGTCTGCGGTGACTTCCTGCTCACGGTCAATCCCGTCGACGGCAGCGAGATAGAGCCCTGCCCGCCCAGTCAGCGGCCCGGCCGGCCCGTGAAGTCCACCGCGGCCGAGCGCACCGAGTCCGAGCGTGCCGCGCGGCCGCCCGTGCCGCCGGGCCCCGCGGGGCCCGCGCTGCCGCTGCTGGAACGCCAGGACGAGCGCGAGCGCCTGCTGCGGCTGCTCGCCCGCGGCCGCTCCGTACGCCTCACCGGGCCCTCCGGGTCCGGCCGCACCTCTCTGCTCGACCTCGTCGCCGAGGACTGCGCGGACCTCGCCCCCGACGGCGTGGTCCGGCTGAGCGGCTTCCACCGCACGGCGGGCGAGCTGCTGTACGACCTCTTCCACGCCGTGTACGACGCGCCCCGGTACCGGCCCGAGCGGGACGAACTGCTCGGCCTGGTCGCGGAGATCGGCGCCGTCGTCGTCCTCGACGACATCGAGTTCGGCGGTGCCGCCCTCGACGAGCTGATCGGGGCCACCCCCGAGTGCGCGTTCCTGATCGGCGCCACCTCCGAGGTGCCCGCACCGTCCGCCGACTCCAGCGTCGAGGAGGTCTTCCTCGGCGGCCTCGACCGGGCCGGCGGCGTGGCACTCCTGGAGCGCACCGTGGGCCGGGTCCTCACCGAGGAGGAGGCCAACTGGGCCGGCGACCTCTGGTTCGAGTCCGAAGGGCTGCCCCTGCGCTTCGTCCAGGCCGGCGCCCTGCTGCGACAGCGCGACCGGCTGCGGGCCGGCGCGGGCGCCGTGGAGCAGTTCGGTGTCTTCGAGGACGTACGGCCCTCCCCGCTGCCGGCGCGCTCCGAACCGGGTGGCTCCGCCGCGTCCTTCGACGCGGACGCCGAGGACGGCGAGGAGGTACCCCTGCCGTCGCTCGGTGAGGCGGCGGCGCCCGCACCGCTGCTCGCCTCCCGGCTGAGCGCCTCGGCACGCGCCACCCTGCGGCTCGCCGTCGCCCTCGGCGGCGAGGTGCCGCACCAGGCGCATCTGCCCGCCCTGGTCGGCGACACCCACGCGGACGCCGCCCTCGGTGAACTCGCGAGCTGCGCACTGGTCTCCCCGGTCGGCTCCCGCTACCGCCTCGCGGCGGGCGTACAGACCCAGTTGGAGGCCGCGGGCTACGCCGACGACCTGGTGGCCGAGGCCCTGACCGCCGCCCGGCACTACGCGTGGTGGGCCGGTCACCCCTCCGTCACGCCCGAGCGGGTGTGCGCCGAGGCCGACGCCGTGCTCGCCGCGCTGGCCGTCCTCGTGCCGCGGACCGGGCCGGCCGTCGAGGACGAGGAGAGCCCCGCCGTCGGGCTCGCCCGCACGGCCGCGCCCGCCTTCGCCTCGGGGCTACGCTGGGGCGCCTGGGAACGGGCGCTGCGGTCCGGCGCCGAGGCCGCCCGGCTGGCCGGGGACGTGGCCGAACAGGCTTATTTCCACCACGAGTTGGGTGTTCTCGCGCTGTGCGGCGGTCAACTGGACCGGGCCCGCGCCGAACTGGAGGCATCCATCGGGCTGCACGGCGCCCTCGCCGACAAGCGGGGCGCCGTGGCCGGCCGCCGCGCCCTCGCCCTGGTCGCCGACCGCGCGGGCGATGCACCCGGGGGCGGTGCGCCCGGGGGCGGTGCCGGCCCGGGCCAGGAGGCAGCTGCGGCCCGCCGCGAGGCGCCCGTCCCGCCGCCCGGCGGCGTCCCCGCCGGCTTTTCCGCCGCACTCCCGCCGGTCGGCGACACGGTCGTCACCCACCGGATCGCGACCCCGGGCCCGGCGTCCGCGCCGGGGCCCCGGGGCGGGCTGCGCAGGCTGGCCCGGCGCAACCTGGTGGCCGCCGGTTCCGGCGCGCTGCTCGCCGCCGTGCTCGGCACGGTGGTGACACTCGGCATGACGTCCCACGACAACGCCGACGACCCGCCCGGCAAGGCCGACGTCAACCCGTCGGCAGGGCAGGGCGCCGACGACGGCGGTCAGGGCGCGGACACGCCCAAGATCGACAACGGCGACACCGGCACGGCGACCAGCAGGCCCACCGACCCGGGCCCCGACGGCACGCTCGGCACCTCGGACGACCCGACGCCGCCCTCGCCCGCGGCCACGACCGGGCCGTCGGACGACCCGACCGGGACGCGGCCGGGCGATGACTCTTCGTCGGGTTCGCCGTCCGAGCCGCCCGCCGGTGAGCCGTCGACGTCGAAACCGCCGACGTCCAGGCCGCCGACGTCGGGGCCGTCCACGACACCGTCGGCCTCGGAGCCGACGCCCTCCGAGTCGCCGACCTCACAGCCGCCGGAGTCCTCGCCGTCCACGTCCGACTCGGCCGGCGGGCCCGTCTCCAGCGCGCCGGCGCAGACGAGCAGTTCGGCGAGCGCACCGGACGGCACGGGCTCGCCGAGCGGCCCGGACTCCGTCGTCTGACGCGCGGCGGGCCGGATCCGCCGCCCCGGATCCGGCCCGCCGCGGGCTCTCGCACGCCCGTCAGAACAGCCGCAGCTTGTCGTCCTCGATGCCCCGCAGGGCGTCGTAGTCCAGCACCTGGCAGCCGATGCCGCGGTCGGTGGCGAGCACCCGGGCCTGGGGCTTGATCTCCTGCGCTGCGAAGATGCCGCGCACCGGGGCGAGATGCGGATCGCGGTTCAACAGGTCCAGATAGCGCGTGAGTTGCTCCACGCCGTCGATCTCGCCGCGCCGCTTGATCTCGATGGCGACGGTCTGCCCCGCCGCGTCCCGGCACAGGATGTCGACCGGGCCGATGGCGGTCATGTACTCGCGGCGGATCAGCGTGTAGCCCTCGCCGAGCGTCTCGATGCGGTCGGCGAGCAGTTCCTGGAGGTGCGCTTCCACGCCGTCCTTGATCAGGCCGGGGTCCACGCCGAGTTCGTGCGAGGAGTCGTGCAGCACCTCCTCCATCGTGATGATGAGCTTCTCGCCCGCCTTGTTGATGACGGTCCAGACACTTGCGGAGCCGTCGGAGTCCCCCGTCTCCTCCTTGAGCGTGCAGGGCGGAGACATCCAGTTGAGGGGCTTGTAGGCCCGGTCGTCCGCGTGGATGGAGACGCTGCCGTCGATCTTCAAAATGACCAAACGCTTCGCAGAGGGCAGATGGGCTGACAGACGGCCTACGTAGTCCACGGTGCACCGGGCAATGACAAGACGCATGCGAGCCAGCCTACGGGCTACAGCGCCGCCCCCGCCCCAGCCTCGGAGCACCCCGCCCGCAAGGGTTGCCATCCGTCCTCCCGGAGGGTGTCACCGGCCCCAGCGGCCCCGTCGCAACCCAGAGACCGCACGGGCCCACACGGGCCTCATGGCCGCCCCTGGAGGGCAGGCATGGGGCCGACAGGGTTTCCTTACCCGACATCGCGAATATTGGTGTTGCCGCATAGACGACCATGAACAACCCTCGTACCGTCCTGTGTGAGGGCCCCAACAGGGGCCGAACACAAGGGGGTTACGACATGGCCCGCGAGGAACTGACCCGCCTTACCGGCAACGGAAACGGCAACTGCAACAACGACGATTGCCCCAACGTCTACCGGACCGCGTCCGGCTCCATCGTCGTCCAGGGCGACGTATCCGACGCATTCCAGCCCCCACAGGGTGAGGCGTTGGTGGAGATCCCCGAGCACGTCTTGAGGGAGGCTTTCCGTGCTCTTGGATGGTGAGGCCTGGACGGCCCGCATGCAGGGATTCCAGCGTGAGGCATGGCGACTTGAGACGCTGCCCTGGTACAGGGTCCCGAGCGAAGACGGGGATATCCGGGATTTCCTCGCCGGGCACCGGATCGACCCGGCTAACTACTCGTCCAGCTACACGGACGGACTCCGGAAGCTGCGCGCCGAAGGAAAAGCCAAGGGACGGGTACACGTCGTCTCCAGGCCCCTCACGGACTATCTCCGGTTCGAGTTCATGTACTACGGGGTACACGCTGCGGCCGGGGACGATATCCGCATCCTCGACGTCACCGACCGGCCCAACCCCCTTGAAGGAGTACAGGACTTCTGGCTATTCGACCGGTCCCAAGTCGTGCTCATGCACTATGACGCGGACGGTACGCAGATCGGCCGTGAAGTGTTCGAGGGGGACGTGACTCCGTTCCTCGAATACCAGCGCATTGCAGTAACCGAGTCGGTTCCCTTCGAGGAGTACGTGAAGGGCCTTGACCTTTGAGCCAGAGTCCCTAGGTCAGTCAAGGTCAGACCTAGCGGAAGCACTACGCGCCGAGCGCAAGCGGGCCGGGTGGACTCAAACCCGGCTCGCTCAGCGCTGCAACATGTCACAGACAAAGATCAGCAACATTGAAGGCGGAAAGCTAGCCCCCGCCATTGTTGACGTTGAACTAATCCTCGAAGCCATCGGGACCGATAGCCCCGTCGCCACGCGCATCCTTGCGCTTGCCCGGACGGCTAATACAGAGTGGCAAGACCTATGGGCTTCACGCCGCCGAGGCGTTGACAAGAAGCAGAACGATCTAGCCCGTCTTGAAGCCATCACGACGGAGTTTCGATTCTTCCTGCCCACGATGATTACGGGCCTACTGGCGACGCCCGATTACGTAAGGGCGAGCCTCGCACGGAACCCCGGCGACATGTCCAAGACCGTCGCTAAAAAGCTAGAGCGCCAACAGGTCCTCATGGACCCCTCGAAGTACTTCACATTCCTACTGACAGAACAGGCCGTACGATGGCCGCTATCCTCACCTATCGCCATGGCTATGCAACTCGACCGGCTAGCGTCCGTCTCACGCATTCCGAACGTTCGGCTAGGCGTGATCCCTCTGGGAATGGTCGGCCCCGTCGCCGAGACGCCGCTGAGCGTCTTCACCGTGTACGACCGGCGACTAGTCCAAGTGGAAACCCACACAGGGGCGCTGATCCTGCGAGACCACAGGGACGTGAACGCGTACCGGGACGACTTTGAACGGTACGAGTCCTACGCCCTGTTCGGGGACGAGTGCCGGGAGATCTTGGCCGAGTGGTCCATGATCTTTACCCGACAACGCGAATGAGACGCATACCGCTGCACGGCACCCGGCATCATTACCGAGACGTCAGGAGTCGCGGGGAAAGGCCACGGGATGAGTGCAACGGCACCGGTTGATACGACAGACGCAAGCCAGTGGGAATATGTGACCTACGCTCCACGGGGCGAGACATGCCCCGCCTGCCTGAAGCGGATTAAGCCGCTCGAACAGGTACGCCGTGGAAGCATTGAAAGGCAGTCCGGACCGCCGTTCGTGGTCTACCGGCACGTCAATTGCCCCAAGGGTTAAGCATGCTGAACCCGTTCGGTGACTTGTGTACGCCCCGCCCCGGGATAGTTGACCCCGACGTGTGCCCCGTGTGCTCCAAGCTGCGTGACCACGTTGCAACAGTCGTCATCACGGGTAATCGAAAAGCCGCTCGGCCCTCACGGGACCGCACGGGGCCTTTACAGCGTCCCAATACGACAAAGAGCCCCGGCGGTGAACGCCGGGGCTCTTTTGGTTGTGCGCCCAGCATGGGCGATTGCTTGGGGGTGGAAGTCCCCTGGGGGAAGAGGTGGTGCTGACCCCGAGCCGGAGGCAAGGGCGTCATCGTGAGGTGGGGTCTGGAGGAAGCCCGAGGCGAGACCTGGGTACCGAGGAACACGAACCGCGCATGAGGCGTGCTGGTCGGGTGAGCCTGCAACGGAAGGTGAAGCCCGTCACTGCCAAGAAGGCCAGTGCGTAAACGCGGCGGGGATCCGGGGACAGTGATCGTTCTTACCTGGGGAGATCTGTCCGGGTGTCGGTTGTGCTGAAGATGTCGCCGCGCCGACGGTTCGTGCTGAGAGGTGTGGGCTGACCGGGCAGAAGTCAGCAGAGGCCGTAGTACCAGCCGGGGTGGCCGCCGATGGGTGGCGGGCTGGGAAGGGCCGAACACCGAGTGGAACGGGTGATGTGGTGGTTGCTCGTGCTGGTCACGGTGATCGCAGCCGACCCGCTTCGGCGGGGCCGCTGGGGGAGGAGCCGGTGCGTCCGGCGGGGCCCTCGGCGGAGCGTAGTGTCCGGTCGGCGCACTCCATGGAGGACGTTCACCGCGAACGGGAGCCTTCGTTGTGGGAGCGGATGCTCTCCAGGGAGAACCTGCTCGTGGCGCTCAACCGCGTCGAGGTGAACCGGGGTGCCCCCGGGGTGGACGGCATGACCACGGCGGAGTTGCGGTCGTGGATCGCTGGGCACTGGCCTGGGGTTCGGGCCGAACTCGATGCGGGCACCTACCGGCCGGCGCCGGTCCGTCAGGTGATCATCCCGAAGCCTGGTGGCGGCGAAAGGATCTTGGGGGTGCCCACTGTGGCTGACCGGATCGCCCAGACGGTGGCCGCTATGTATCTGGAGCGGCGGGTGGAGCCTGTGTTCCATCCGGACTCCTACGGCTACCGGCCGAGGAGGTCGGCGTTGGATGCGGTGGAGCAGTGCCGGCGCCGCTGTTGGCGCAGCGACTGGGTGGTCGATCTCGACATCCGGGCGTTCTTCGACAGCATGGACCATGAGTTGATGCTCAAGGCCGTCGAGCGGCATGTCGACGCGGACGGGAAGTGGGTCCTGCTCTACGTCAAGCGGTGGCTTGTGGCCCCGCTGGCGAAGCCGGACGGCACGGTGCAGCAGCGGGTTCGTGGGACTCCCCAGGGATCGGCTATTTCCCCCGTGCTGGCGAATCTGTATCTCCACTACGCGTTCGATGTGTGGCTGACGCGGAACTTCCCGCACGTCACCTTCGAGCGGTACTGCGATGATGCAGTGATTCACTGCAAGAGCGAGAGGCAGGCCCGCCTCGTGCGGGATGCGCTCGCTGCGAGATTGGCGCAGGTCGGTCTGGAATTGCATCCGGACAAGACGCGCATCGTCTACTGCAAGGACGCCGACCGGCGCGGCTCGTACGAGCACACGTCGTTCACTTTCCTCGGGTACACGTTCCGTCCGAGGCTGGCCAAGAACCGGTACGGGAAGCACTTCGTGAGCTTCCTGCCTGCGGTCAGCAAGGAGGCGATCAAGGCGATGGGCAAGGAGATCCGCTCTTGGCACATCGCCGCCCGCAGTGACAAGTCCCTCAATGACCTTGCGCGGATGTTCAACAGCGTCGTGCACGGGTGGGTCAACTATTACGGGCGCTTCTACAAGTCCATGTTGTATCCCCTCCTCCGGCGCCTCAACGAGTATCTGGTGCGCTGGGCTTGCCGGAAGTACAAACGGCTTCACCGCAGGGAGCGGAAAGCGAAGGAACTGTTGGCGGGCACTGCCCGCCGGTACCCGAATCTCTTCGCCCACTGGCGGTTCGGTCTCAAGCCTGATGGCTGGGCGATGGGAGCCGTGTGAGCCGAGAGGTTCCCGCACGGTTCTGCGAGCGGCGGCGGGTGAGATTCCCGCCGCCGACTCACCTGCGCGTCTTCGTGCGGAGCGAACGGGCCGCTCTCAGGGTGCTCGACTCGGTCACGGCCGTGGTCGAGCAGCGGTTGAAACTGAAGGTCAACCGGGAGAAGTCGAAGGTGGTTCCAGCCTCTGTCGCGACGTTGCTGGGGTTCGGCTTCTACTTCACTCGGGACGGGGTCAGGATCCGGATCGACCCGAAGGCGCTGGCGCGTTGGAAGGCGAGGATCCGGGAGCTGACCTCTCGCCGGTGGAGCATCGCGATGGAAGACCGTATCGCGAAGATCAACCGGTTCATGGCCGGATGGATGGGCTACTTCCAGCTCTCGGACGCCTCCAGGCCGTTCCGGGATCTGGAGGAGTGGCTGCGCCGCAGGATGCGGCAGATCCGCTGGAAGGAATGGAAGCGCTTCGCGGCCGGACGCTGGAACCTGCGCACGCTCGGGATCCCCGACCGTGCCGCCCGTGGGTCCAGTTGTGCGGGCCAAAGGTAGCGGGATCGTTTGGAGAACTACAAGTCAGACCCATCCGCCTTGACCAGGATCACGGCAGGGAGCGGTGGGAAGGTGGACGGTGAGCCGTCCGGCGTAGTCGACGGAGCACCGGGCAATGACGAGACGCATGGTCGGCAACGCTACTCGACGCGCCCCGATGCCCGCGATCCGCCCGCCGGCCCGCCCCCGCCGGCCGTCCTCGGGGCGGGTCGTCCCGCTTGCGCGTAAAGGGTTGTTCATCCCTGGCCGATTGCGAGCCCAATCCGATCGGCCCATGTACGCATTCTGCTGGTGCCGTCACCGACCGTTGCCTACCGTAGTAAACGGGAGGTCGCTGCATATGTACTCAGCGTGTCCGTCATCGCGAACTCCCTGACCTGTCCGGCAACCCCTGCACAGCGGGGGTGCGAGAGGAGAACCCATGTCGCTCGACGTCTCACCGGCCCTACTCGAACAGGCCGAGCGAGGCGAGGTCGACGAAGCCGATTTCGTCGACTGCGTCCGGACCTCCCTGCCCTACGCGTGGGAGATGATCAGCTCCCTGGTGGCCCAGCTGAAGGTGGACGGCGGAGAATTCGCCGACAACCAGACGCCCCCGCCGGACGAGCAGGCACGCGGTCAGCTGCTGCGTGCGCTCGCGAGTGACGCGATACGCGGCGCGCTGCAGCGGCACTTCGGTGTGCGGCTGGCCTTCCAGAACTGCCATCGGGTGGCGGTGTTCCCGCTGGACACCACGGTCGACGAGACGTTGGCCCGCTTCACCTCGGTGCGCGGCCAGTTGCTCAACCAGTCGCCCGAACTCCGGGACTGCTGACGGGGTGAGCCGCCTGCTTGCCGCCCCGCCCGCGGGAGGTGCCATCGGCACCGGGGCGGCAAGCTCCCCGCTCGGCACGGAGTCCGCACGGCGTCAGCGCAGTTGCGGCAGTACCTCGGCGCCCAGCCGCCGTACGTTCTCCTCCGTCGTCGTGAGATCGCCCGAGCCCTCGACGAGCAGGGCGAAACGGGAGATGCCCGTCCGCTCCGACGTCGCCGCGAGCCGGTCCGCGCACAGCCGCGGGGTGCCCACCGGGTGCAGCCCGCAGAGGAGTTCGGTGTAGGCGAGGGGATCGCGCATCGCGCGCACCCGGCCGTCCACCGTCATATGTGCTTCCAGTCCCTGTTTCAGCCAACCGGGCATCGCCTTCAGCAGCGTCTCCACTGCTTCGCTGCCCCGGTCGGCGATCTGGCAGACGCCCGCCGACACATGGGCGGCACCGGCGATCTCGTCGGCGGAGCGCCCCGCCGCGCGCGCGTGCCGCCGCCACAGGGCGATCATCTCGGCCTTCTCCTCGTCCCCGACGTGCATTCCCAGCAGCATCGACAGCCCGTGCTCGGCCGCCAGCCGTACGCTCGCCGGGGAGGTGCAGGCCACCACGACCTCGGGGCCCGGCGCGTCCGTCAGCGCCTCCGCGGGGCGCGGCACGACCGGCACCTCACGGAAGGCGAACCGCTCGCCCGAGGCCGCGACGGCCGGTTCGCGCAGCCAGCGCACCAGCAGATCGAGTGACTCCGGGAAGCCGTGCTCGTACGCGGCGAGACCCGCGCCGAACACCTCCAGGTCCACCCAGGGGCCGCCGCGGCCGACGCCCAGGGTGAAGCGCCCGCCGCTCGTCACATGCAGCAGCGCGGCCTGTTCGCCGAGGGCGACCGGATGGACCGTGGGCAGCACACTGACCGCCGTGCCCACTTGGATGCGGCTGGTGCGGCCCAGCAGCAGCGCCGCCAGGGTGATCGCGGACGGGCAGGTGCCGTACGGCACGAAGTGGTGCTCGGCCAGCCAGACCGCGTCGAGCCCCGCTTCCTCGGTGACCTGCGCCGAGCGGACGGCCCGGTGCAGCGCCTCCCCCTGGCCCTGCCCCGGGAACTGGGCGGCCAGCACAAAACTTCCAACGTGCATTGTGTTTCCTGCTTTCCTGGCTCCGACGCGGAGCTCCCCCACGCGGCATAACCCTCTGACACGTGCCGAGGACACGGCCTGGCGACGGGATTTGCCGATTGTCTGCAGAATGCGGGGCTGTGATGGGCGACTTGTGTGCTTTGACACCCCTTCGCGTACCCCCGTGCGGGCCGCGTAGGCTGGACCCAGCCCTGCATCCTGTATAGCCCCGTGAGGTGTCCCGTGTCCCCGCGTCGCAACCGGCCCAAGGTCCCCAAGGGTGCGGCCCCGTCCGGCCGGAGCGCCGAGGACGACCGCGCCGGCCGCTACGGCGGCTGGCAGTCCACGGAGCGGTGGCAGGGCGAGGACTGGAGCGTGCGCCATGTCGCCGGGGCCGGCGCCGAGGGCAAGACCTACCGCTGCCCCGGCTGCGACCAGGTCATCCCCGCCGGCCTTCCGCATGTGGTGGCCTGGCCGGAGCACACGGGCGTCGACGACCGCCGCCACTGGCACAAGGCCTGCTGGAACGCGAAGGACCGCCGCACCACACGGGCGCAGCGGTCCCGTAACGCACCGCGGTTCTAGGCCCCGCCGCCCGGGGTGGCGGCGAGCGGGGTCGGACGTCGCGTTTCTCCAGGGTCAGACGTCGCGCTTCTCCAGGATCAGGCAGGCCGCGCCGAACGCGACCGCCGTCACGCCCAGGGCGATCCACAGCGGGTCCCAGCCCGAGGGGCCCGATGTGCTCAGCGAGTTGGCGTAGAAGACGCTCAGCTGGTTCGGGATCGAGTACTCGAACAGCGCCTCGCGCAGCTTCTCCAGCGACGACGAGAACATGAACAGGGCGATCACCAGCGGCGCGAGCAGGGCACCGATCATGATGGTGATCGCGCCCGCCGAGTGCCGGATCATCGAGCCGACGAGCAGCGAGAGCAGCCCGAGCAGCGCGATGTACAGGCTGGCGCCCACCGTGCCCTTCAGCCACTCCCCGCCGGACGGGGTCCGGGCACCGGGCACTCCGTCCAGCATGGACGTCTGCGCCAGGGCGACGACGGAGGTGGCCGCCAGCGTGACGACGAAGGCGACGACGAAGAACACCAGCGCCTTCGCCGCCAGCACCCGCACCCGCGAGGGGCAGGCCGCCGTCGTCGTACGGATCATGCCGGTGCCGTACTCCGACGCCGTGGTCAGCACGCCCAGCGTGATGATGCACATGCTGCCGAGCAGCAGTCCGAAGAAGCCGAGCGCCAGCGGGTTCTCACCGGACATGGACGAGGACGAACCGCTGACCAGCGCCCCGGCCAGCAGGCCGATGCCCATCACGAGGAGGACGAACACGCCGAGCGTCCACATCGTCGAACGCACCGACTTGATCTTCGTCCACTCGGAGGCGACCGCATGCCCGAGATGGGTGCGCACCACCGGGATCGGCGAGGTGTAGCCGGGGAACGAGCCGCCCGGGGCCGGCCGCCAGTCGGTCGCGTCCACGGCCGCCTGCGGCGCCTGCGGCATCGGGGGCTGATGGGTGCTCATCGGGCGTCCTCGGGCTTGGTCGGGTCGGCGGAGACGGGAGCGGCGGCGGGCGCCGCGGACTGGACCGGCTCGGCGGCCGGCGCCGCGGGCTGGG
>NZ_JBEPAP010000043.1:0-77702 GCF_040298665.1 Streptomyces sp. NPDC001508 | reverse complement strand
TCTGGGACATCGACTCCTTCGACCAGTGGGGCGTGGAGCTGGGCAAGGTCCTCGCCAAACGCGTCGAGCCCGCACTCACCGAGGGCACCGAGGTCGAAGGCCTCGACCCGTCCACCACCGCCCTCGTCGCCGCCTACCGCACGCTCAAGAACGCGTAAGAGAGAAGAGTGAACTGACATGCAGCTCGGACTCATCGGCCTCGGCAAGATGGGCGGCAACATGCGCGAGCGGATCCGCCGCGCCGGCCACACCGTCATCGGCTACGACCGCAACCCCGACCTGTCCGACGCGAAGAGCCTCACCGAACTGGTCGAACGGCTCGACGCCCCGCGCGTGGTGTGGGTCATGGTCCCGGCCGGCCACCCCACCCAGTCGGTCATCGACGAACTCGGCGACCTGCTGTCGCCCGGCGACACCGTCGTCGACGGCGGCAACTCCCGCTGGAGTGACGACGAGAAGCACGCCGCGGAACTCGGCGTCAAGGGCATCGGCTTCGTCGACGCCGGTGTCTCCGGCGGCGTATGGGGCCTGGAGAACGGCTATGCGCTGATGGTCGGCGGCGACAAGGAACACGTCGACCGGCTCCAGCCGATCTTCGAGGCGCTCAAACCCGAGGGCCCGTACGGCTATGTGCACGCGGGCCGGGTCGGCGCCGGGCACTTCTCCAAGATGGTCCACAACGGCATCGAGTACGCGATGATGCAGGCGTACGCCGAGGGCTGGGAGCTGCTGGAGA
Organism: Streptomyces sp. NPDC001508; assembly: GCF_040298665.1. NCBI lineage: Bacteria > Bacillati > Actinomycetota > Actinomycetes > Kitasatosporales > Streptomycetaceae > Streptomyces > Streptomyces sp. NPDC001508. The sequence continues at coordinate 76,966 of NZ_JBEPAP010000043.1, read as the reverse complement.
AGGTCAACTCGGTGGACAACGTGCGGGAGGTGTTCCGCTCCTGGCAGCAGGGCACCGTCATCCGTTCCTGGCTGCTCGACCTCGCGGTCGACGCCCTGGACGAGGACGAACACCTGGAGAAGCTGCGGGGCTTCGCGCAGGACTCCGGCGAGGGCCGCTGGACCGTCGAGGCCGCCATCGACCACGCGGTCCCGCTGCCGGCCATCACCGCCTCCCTGTTCGCGCGCTTCGCCTCCCGCCAGGACGACTCGCCGCAGATGAAGCTGATCGCGGCGCTGCGCAACCAGTTCGGCGGCCACGCCGTCGAATCGGCGAAGGAGTAACCGGCCGTGGGGGACCTCGTCCTGGTCCGCCACGGCGAGACGGAGTGGAGCTTGACGGGCCGGCACACCAGCCGGACCGATCTGCCGCTGACCCGGCACGGCGAGGAACAGGCCAAGTCCCTCGCCACACTCCTGTCGGCCCGGACCTACGCGCTCGTACTCACCAGCCCGCTCACCCGCGCCATCCGCACCGCCGAACTCGCGGGCCTGAGCGGGGCGGTGCCCGACCCCGAACTGCACGAATGGGACTACGGCGGCTACGAGGGCATCACCACCCCCGAGATCCACCGCACCCGCCCCGACTGGGACCTGTGGACGGACGGCGTACCGCCCGGCCCCGAGGGGCATACCGGCGAGTCACCCGCGCAGGTGGGACGGCGGGCCGACCGGGTGCTGTCCCGGGTCGACGCCGCCTTCGACCGGGACAGCGGTGACGTGGTGCTCGTCGCCCACGCCCACTTCCTGCGGGTGCTCACCGCCCGCCGGCTGGGGCTGCCGCCCACCGAGGGCCGGCTGTTCCAGCTGGCGACCGGCGCGGTCAGCCGGCTGTCCACGGAACACGAAAGACCCGTGATCGCGGAGTGGAACAGGACCGTCTGACACCCCGGCCCGGATCACCCACCGTGCTCCGGGCCGCAGCGGTACAGCAGCTGCCCGCGGCCGTGCTCGCCGTACGCGGCCGGCGGCACCCGGGTGCAGTGGACGACGGTCCAGCGGGCCAGCACGTCGGCCGGGGTCCGTCCGGCGCGGGGGTGCGCCACGACGTCAAAGGGGCGCAGCAGCACAAAACGCAGCCGGCCGGAGTCGACCAGCCGGCTCAGTCCCCGCGGGCTGGGGAACGGCACGCGTCCGGTGAACCCCCCGACGGGCAGCACGGGCGCGTCGGCGGCGATCACATACGGCGCGGCGGACGTCCAGCTGGGCACGGCCGCCAGATAGCGGGCGCCGTCGCGATGCGCGGTGAGGTAGGCCAGCAGGCGGTGCCGCGCGGGGGTCAGGGTCGACAGCGCGGTACCGGTGCGGACGCTGTTCGGGCCGACCCGGCCGAAGCCGCCGGGCTGGTTGTAGCGCGGGGACAGCGCCGAGGCCGACCACACGGCGGGGATCAGCAGGACCGCGGCGACGGCGGCGGCCGTTCCCGCCGTGACGGCGCGCCCGCGCCGCACACCGGTCAGGGCGAGCCCGGTCAGACACAGGACGCCGGCGGCGGGCGCCGACCAGCCGAAGAACTGCGGGTAGCACAGCGTCAGGGCCGCGCACCAGGCGACGTTGACGGCGAGCACCGCCGGCAGCAGCCAGGCCGTACGGCCGCCGGCCCGAAGCGCCCGCCACCCCTGCACGACCCCGGCGCCGGCCAGCGCCGACAGGGCCACCGCGACGACGCCCATGTAGTAGGTGTGACCGGTCACGCTGCCGAAGCTGAACACCACGAAGAAGGTGGCAAGCCACACGCCCCACAGCAGATGTCCGGCGAGCAGGCGGTCGGTGCGCGGCACACGCCGCCGCCACAGCGCCACCAGACCTCCGACGAGTCCGAGGGCCGCGAGCGGGTACAGCCATCCCGTCTGGGTGGCGAGCCCGGGACTGAACATCTTCCACACGCTGTCGCCCATGCCGGACGCATGGGCACCACCCGCATGCGCGGGCCCGCCGGTGACGATGCTGCCGGTGCCGGCCGCGTCGATGCCGACCGCGTGGAAACGGGTCAGGAAGTTGTAGCCGACGACCATGCCGAACGCCGAGTTGTCGGTGGTGCCGTCGAGGAAGGGCCGGGAGGCGGCCGGGGTGAGGGTGGCCACCAGCATCCACGACAGCGACACCGTCGCCGTCATCGCGCCGGCCAGGGCGACATGACCGGCCCGGCGGCGCCCCGGGGCGGGCGCGGCGACCAGGTAGGTCACGGCCAGCGCGGGCAGTACCGCCCAGGCCTCCAGCATCTTGCACTGGAACGCCAGGCCCACCCAGAGGCCCGCGAGCAGCAGGGTGCGCGGCCGGGCCCGTTCGGTCGCACGCTGGGTGGCCTCGGCGGCCAGGAGCAGCAGCAGGACGAACGGCGCGTCCTCGACCACCGACCGGCCCACGCCCACGGTCACCGGGGTGAGGGTGAGGAATGCGGCCGCCGCGAGACCGGCGGCCACCCCGGCCCAGCGGCGCACCACCAGGTGGAGCAGGAGGACGCAGGCCACGCCCTCGACGGCCTGCGGAAGCACCAGCGCCCACGGGTGGAAGCCGAAGACCAGCGCCGACAGGGCCTGGGGCCACAGAAAGCCGGGCAGCTTGTCGAGGGTGATGGAACCGGCGGGGTCGAAGGAGCCGTAGAGGAAGGCAACCGGGCCGTCGGTCATGCTGCGCACCGCGCTCGCGTAGAAGGCGTGGTAGGCGCTGTGGTCGATGCCCCAGAGGAAGAGCAGGGCGGCGAGTGCCGCGATGCACACGAGCGCCGGACGCTCGTAGCGGTCGGCACGGGTGCGCGGTGGGGCCGGGGGCGGTGGCGGACCCGCGCGGACCCCCGTGCGCGGTTCGCTGACGGTGCTCGGCATGAACGGCCTTCCAGGGCAACCGGGTTGACTCGGGTCCGGAACACGGGGCGCATTCCGGACTTTCGCGAGTATCGGCCGGCGAACCCGTACGGACCCTGAAACAGAGGGAGATCTCACCTCCCTCTCACCCCCTCCACACCGGGGCAGCGGTCAGCGCGGGGGCCGCCCGGCGTGCTGTGCCACGAGCCGGGCCGCCCTGCCGGTCGCCGTATCCGGCAGGCTCACGCCCGGCCGACAGAGCTGCACGCACGTGTTCGCGGCGCCGTATCCGCGGTGGCCGGGGTGGCGGCGGACGAGTTCGAAGAACACCCGGCCGACGCTGGTCGTGCGGCAGCGCCAGAACGCGCCGCCCGCGGCACGGTGACGGTGGGCCGCGGCCACCACCTCGTCGGCGGTCAGGGCGGTGTGCCGGGCGAGCGGGCGGGACCGCGGCCGGTCCGGCCGGAGACGATGTCGGCCCGACGCCGTCACCGGACCGGCCGCGGTCTTCGCCAGGGCGTGTTTCGAAAGTAGCGTCGTCCGCCCGGAGGGCCAGACGGGACCTCCGAAACAAGCCCTAGCTAGGCCAGCCCTAGGCCGGGGGACGCACGGCCGCGTCGAGGAGGGGGCCCAGTTCGCGGGTCACGGTCGCGAGGGGTGCCACATCACGCTCGGCCCGGGCCAGCAGGATCGCCCCCTCCAGGGCGCTGATCATCACGGTGGCCAGTGCGGCGGCCCGCTCGGCCGGCACTCCCAGGTCCGTGAGGGCCGCGGCGAGCGGGGTCCGCCAGGCCGCGAACGCGGCGGCCGCCGCCTCCCGGGTAGAGGTGCCCGCCGCGGCGCAGTCCACGGTGGCCGCGGCGACCGGGCAGCCGCGGTCGAAGCCGCTAGTGCCGTACTCGTCGGTCCACTGCCGCACCATCGCCGCGAACAGGCCGCTCGGCGTCGGCCGGTCCTGCTCCGCGAGGAAACGGGCGATCCGGTTGCCCGCGTACCGCCCGGCCCAGGCCACGGCCTCGTTGACGAGCTGTTCCTTGCCGCCCGGGAAGTAGTGCTGGAGCGATCCGCGCGGCGCCTCGGCATGGGCGGCCACCTCGCGCATGCCCGTCGCGGCGACCCCGTCGCGCCGGATCAGCTGGGCGGCGCTGAAGACCATGCGCTCCCTCGGTCCGCGCCGGGACCCCGCCATCGTCGACCTCCCGGTGTGCCGTGTCTCGCTGTGCGGCCCAGCCTATGACCGTCGTCATAGCGCCCGCTACTATGACCGCTGTCATAGTCGGTCGGTGTGGAGGGTGGCCTCACGTGCGTGTCGGATTCATCGGTCTCGGAGTGATGGGGCAGCCCATGGCGCTGCGCCTGGCGGCCGCGGGCACCCCGCTCGTGGTCTGGAACCGCACCCCCGGGCGCACCGAGCCGCTGCGCGCGGCCGGCGCCGAGGTGGCCGCGGACCCCGACGGGGTGTTCGCGCGGGCGGACGTGGTGATCCTGATGCTCGCCGACGCCGCGGCGATCGACGCCGTGCTGGACCGCGGGGGCCTGGGATTCGCGGCTCGCGTCGCCGGACGGGTCGTGGTGCACATGGGCACCACCTCGCCCGAGTACTCGCAGGCACTGGAGGCCGACGTGCGCGCCGCGGGCGGCCGTTATGCCGAGGCGCCGGTCTCCGGTTCCCGGGTGCCCGCCGAGCAGGGGCAACTGGTGGCGATGCTGGCCGGGGACGAGCAGGCGGTGACGCTGGTCGAGCCGCTGCTGGCGCCGATGTGCCGGGAGGTGTTCGTGTGCGGTCCGGCGCCGCACGCGCTGCTGATGAAGCTCTCGGTGAACCTCTTCCTGATCACGCTGGTGACCGGGCTGACCGAGGCGTTCCACTTCGCCGAGCGGCAGGGCCTGGACCGGCGGCTGTTCCTGGACGTGCTGGACGCGGGCCCGATGGCCAGCGGGGTCTCCCGGATGAAGGCGCCCAAGCTGCACGACCGGGACTTCGCGGTGCAGGCCGCGGCGCTCGATGTGCTGAAGAACAACCGGCTGATCGCGGCGGCGGCCCGCACGGCGGGCCTCGCCTCACCGCTCCTCGACGTCTGCCACGACCTGTTCGAGGAGACCGTCTTGGCCGGCCACGGCGACAAGGACATGATCGCGGTACTCCGAGCAATCGAAACCCGCACCAAAACAGCCCCGTAAAAAGCCCCGAAAACCCCACCCCCCGCCGCCAACCAACAACCGACCACCCCACACCCCAGGGGCGCGGGGAACTGCGCGACAAACCCCCACACACCCGCACCCAACCAACAACCGACCAACCCGCACAGGGGCGCGGGGAACTGCGCAACCCCGCCGACACCCCTGGTCATGCGAGGATCAACCGCCGGACGGCACCGAGCGGAGGACAGCGATGGCACAGCTGCGACAGGAAGTCGCCCCGGACGAGGCCGGTCTCGACCCGAAGGCGCTGGACCGCCTCGACCAGTACTTCGCCCGCTACGTGGACGAGGGCCGGCTGCCCGGCTACCTGGTGTCCGTGGCCCGCGGCGGACGCGTCGCCCACCTCACGGCGCACGGCGCGCGTGACCGGGCGGCCGGGCTGCCGGTGCGGCCGGACACGCTGTGGCGGATCTACTCGATGACCAAGCCGGTCACCGCGGTCGCCGTGCTGCTCCTGGTGGAGGAGGGACGGCTGTCCCTGGACGATCCGCTCGACCGGTATCTGCCGGCCTTCGCGAACCCGCGGGTGTACGAGGGCGGCTCCGGCACCGACGTCACCACCCGCCCCGCCGAGGGCCCCATCCTGATCCGGCATCTGCTCACCCACACCGCGGGCCTGACCTTCGCCTTCTACCACTCCCACCCGGTCGACGCCCTCTACCGGGCCGCCGGCCTTGAGTCGTCCGTGCCGCCCGGCGCGAACCTCGCCGAGACGATCGACGTGTACGCCGGGCTGCCGCTGCAGTTCGAGCCGGGCACACAGTGGAACTACTCGGTGGCCTCCAATGTGCTGGGCCGGGTGGTCGAGGTGGTCTCCGGGCAGCCGCTCGACATGTTCTTCGCCGAGCGGATCTTCCGTCCGCTGGGGATGCCGGACGCCGGCTTGCACATCGTGCCCGAACAGGCGGACCGGCTCTCCGAGTTGTACGGGGAGACCGAGGGCGGCGGCATCGAGCCGATCCCGGGCCTGCCGCTGCGCGGCCGTCCCCGGTTCCTGTCCGGCAGCGGCGGCATGGTGGCCACGGCCTACGACTACCACCGGTTCGCGGAGATGCTGCGCCGGGGCGGCGAACTGGACGGCGTCCGTCTGCTGCGGCCCGAAACGGTGGCCCTGATGACCCGCAACCACCTGCCAGGCGACGCCGACCTGCGCGCCTTCGGCGCGTCCCCGCACCGGGAGCCGGGCAACGACGGCGTCGGCTTCGGCCTCGGGGTCTCCGTGGTGATCGACCCGGACCGTACGGCGGCCCCGGCCGGGCTCGGCACCTACGGCTGGAGCGGGGTGGCGACCACCACCTTCTGGGTCGACCCGGGCCGTGATCTCACCGTGCAGTTCATGACCCAGGTACGGCCCAGAACCCTGAAGGTGTTCCCGGAGCTGAAGCGGCTGGTGCACGAGGCCGTGGTGGACTGAGCCGGGCCGAGGAGGCCGCCGCGCGGCCTCAGGACAGGTGCGCCACCGCGTCCAGATGGGGCAGGTGATGGTCGAGTCGTTCCCGCTTGGTCCGCAGATAGGTGATGTTGTTCTCGCACGGCGGGATCAACAGCGGTACCTCCTCGGCGATCTGGATGCCGTGCCGCTGCAACGACTCGCGTTTGCGCGGGTTGTTGGACATCAGCCGTACCGAGGCGACGCCCAGGTCGCGCAGGATGGCGGCGGCCACACCGTAGTCGCGGGCGTCGACCGGCAGTCCCTGGGCGAGGTTCGCCTCGACGGTGTCAAGTCCCTCCGCCTGCAGGGCCATCGCGCGCAGCTTCGCCAGCAGCCCGATACCGCGGCCCTCGTGCCCGCGGAGATAGACGACGACGCCGCTGCCCGCGGCGACCACCGCGCGCAGCGCGGAGGCGAGTTGGTCGCCGCACTCGCAGTGCTGGGAGCCGAACGCGTCGCCGGTCAGGCACTCCGAGTGGAGCCGGGTCAGCACGTCCTCGGTGCCGAGGTCACCGTGTACGAGCGCGACCTGCTCGTCACCGCCGTCGTGGTCCAGATAGCCGATGGCCTGGAAATTCCCGTACACGGTGGGCAGGGGCGCGGTCACGACGCGTTCCACACCCGAACGCCGTGCGGACTTCTTGCCGAGTACGCCGATGTTTTCTGTCATGATCTGATTCCTCAACGGAGACGAAAGGCCATGGAAAGATGAGTGGTTCGGGCGCGCGTGCGGCGGCACACGATGTACTGCCGGCGGACACCACCGAGGACGTACGGACGCGCGGTGCGGGCGTGTCGTCACAGGTCGCCGTCCTTCCCGTGGGGAGCTTCGAGCAGCACGGTCCGTTCCTTCCGCTGGCGACCGACACGCTCGTCGCCTGCGCCGTCGCGCGGGAGATCGCCGCGGCGTACCCGGTGCACCTCCTTCCCCCGCTGACGGTGTCCTGCTCGCACGAGCACGCGGCCTGGCCCGGAACCGTCAGCATCTCCGCCGTGACCCTGCACGCGGTGGTGCGGGACGTCGCGGCGTCGCTGCGCCGTTCCGGCGTCGACGCGCTGGCCGTGGTCAACGGCCACGGCGGCAACTATGTGCTGGGCAACGTGGTTCAGGAGTCCTCCGCGCGCGGGGAGCGGATGGTGCTGTTCCCGGCCGCCGAGGACTGGGAGACGGCCCGGGAGCGGGCCGGGGTGCGCACCTCGCTGCTGACCGACATGCACGCCGGGGAGATCGAGACCTCCGTTCTGCTGCACGCCCATCCCGAATTGGTCCGTCCTGGTTACCAGTCCGCCGATTTCACCGCGGACGACCGTCGTCATCTGCTCACCGCGGGAATGTCCGCCTATACCGAATCGGGAGTCATCGGCCGTCCTTCCCTGGGTTCGGCGGAAAAGGGGAAGAAGCTGCTGACGAGCCTCGCGGAATCCTTCGCGGAATATTTCACCCTGCTCACCTCCGGGGCGGATGCGGCCGGTGCAGCCGGGAACGCGGCGTCGGCGCAGGGGGGGTCGGCCGGACGCGGGTGAAGTCCCGTGCACCAGCGGGCGATCAGGACGGCGAGGCCGGGCAGGCTCGCCGCGAAGCCGAGCACCCCGTACACGACAGCCGTGGCCAGTCCGCTGTCCGCGCCCAGGCCGGCGGCGCCGAACGCCCAGGCGGTGACGCCCTCCCGGGGGCCGAAGCCGCCGATGTTCAGGGGCAGGCCCATGGCGACCAGGGCGAGGACCGCGAGGGGCAGCAGTGCCGGGACGGCGGCCGTGGAGCCGGCGGCCCGGGCCGCCACCACGAACATCGCGAGGTGTCCGGCCAGCACGATCGCCGAGGACAGGGCGACGCCGGGCCAGTTGGCGCGGGAGAGCAGCCCCGCGCGGGCCTCGGCGAGTGCGGTGCGCAGGGTGCCGGGGCGGCGGGAGGGGGCACGGTTCATCCGGACGGCCAGGACGACGGCGCAGGCGCCCGCCGCGCCGAGGACGACCAGCGGGGCGAAGTCCCGGGCCTCGTCCCGCAGCGGGGACGGCAGCGTGAGCAGCAGCGCCGCGCCGGCCACGGCCAGCGCGACCTGTCCGGCGGCCCGCTCCAGCACGACGGAGCGGACACCGCGGCCGACGTCCCCGGCCTCCTGCCCGTGCCGGACGGCCCGGTGCACATCGCCGAGCACGCCGCCGGGCAGGGCCGCGTTCAGGAACAGTGCCCGGTAGTAGTCGGCGACGGCGGAACCCAGCGGCAGCCGGATCCGCAGGCCGCGGGCCACGAGGTGCCAACGCCAGGCGCTGAACACGGTGGTGACGACGCCGATGCCCACGGCGATCAGCAGCGTCCCCAGGTCGATCCGGCGCAGCCCGTCCAGGAACACGCCGGTCCCCAGCCGCCACAGCAGCACCCCGAGGATCCCGGCCCCGGCCAGGGCACCCAGCCGCCCGCGCACGGCGCGGCCCACCGCCGGCAACCACCCCTGCCCGCCCCTGGAACCACCACGGGCGCGGCCTCCCGGACGACGCTGCGCGGGCGAGCCGACACCCGGAGGTCCACCATCGGACACGGCCCCGCCACCGGGCGCGCACGCGGCACCGGACCGATGCGCGGCGGCAGCGAGGGAGGACACGGGCGCCGTACCGGACGGGCCCGGGAGGGTCGGCGTGACATCGGACGCAGGCCCCGCGGCAGGCGTGCACCCGGCGCCCACCGGGACGGAACACACCGGCGCCGTACCGGACGGGCCCGGGAGGGTCGGCGTGGCTTCGGATACGGGTGCCGTGCCGAGCGCGGCCGCGGGTTGCGGATGCTGTGGGCGCGGGTGGTGCCGCTGGGCCGGTGCGGCCGGGCGGGTGGGCGGGGTGTGCGGCCGGGTCGCGGGGCCCGCCGTGCGCGGCGTCATGCGGTGTGCCCCGTCGGGCGGACCAGGGCGAGCAGATCGGTGTGGTCGACGACGACGCTCAACTCGCCCGCCGCGCAGGCCGCCAGACGGTCCTGGAGGTAGCGGTCGGCGCGCCGCGCCAGGTCGGGGCGCTGCTCGACCGCCGCGGCCACCCAGCCGCGCAGCCACTGGGCGGTCAGCGCGGCGTCCTCGGGTCCCAGGCGCCAGGGGCTCGGATGCAGCCGTACCGTCGCCCCGCGGTCGGTGAACGCCTCGCGGGCCACGGTGACGGCGTCGGGACCGAGCAGGCCGGTGCGCCGCTGGTGCGCGTTGAACGCGTCGGTGATCTCCGCGTCCAGCGGGTCGGCCGGGGTGAGCCGGACGCGTCCGGCGACCGTGAGGGTGAGCAGCGCCGGGCTGCCGGCCCCGACGCAGGCCGCGGCGAGCGTGCCGACCTCCTCGCGGGTGAGGACGTCGAGCAGCGCGGACGCCGTCACCAGTGAGGCGCCGCTCAGGGCGTCCGGGGTCAGCCGGGCCACGTCGCCGCGCCGCGTCTCCACGGTGACCCGGCTGCCGTCGGCTGCGGCGCGCGGGGAGCCCACGGCGGCGAAGTGCAGCAGATACGGGTCGCGGTCGTGCAGGATCCAGTGCTGGGCGCCGTCCAGGCGGGGCGCGAGCCAGCGGCCCATCGAGCCGGTGCCGCAGCCCAGGTCGTGCACCACAATGCCGTCGGCCCGGCCGGGCAGATTGGCGAGCCGGATCCGCAGCGGGTCGAGCAGGTCGAGCGCGCGGGCCGTGGCGTCGGCCGGCTCGCGCAGTTCGAGCCATTCGGGCGCGTACCGCGGCGGCTCCTGCGGTCCGGACTCGCGCAGCCGCACGGTGGGCCGCTCCCCCGGCCGCGGCACGGTGCCGGGGGCCACGGCCGGCCCGGCCCCTTCGTGCACGGCGCGGCGCGGCGCGCCGGGTTCCGTCATGGTCGCTGTCCCCTTCGTCGCTCCCGCGCCCGGTACGGCCCGCGTCCCGGGCCGTACCGGTGTCCGCCCGGCCTGTGGGGTGGTTCCGTTCATGCCGCCCTCCGTGGTTCGTCCGGGAGTCGTTGCAGGACCCCGGCCAGGCTGCGGGCGGTGGTCGCCCAGCCGTCGAGCGCCGCGCGGCGGCTGCGCGCGGCGGCCTTGAGGCGCCGGCGCACGTCGGCCTCGCCGAACCAGCCGCGCAGTTCGGCGGCGAGCGCGGCGGGGTCCTCCGGCGGGACGAGGATGCCGGGCATCCCGCCGTCCGGGGCGCGGCCCAGTGCCTCGGGCAGTCCGCCGACATCCGTCGCGAGGACCGGGATGCCCCGGGCCAGCGCCTCGGTCACGGCCATGCCGTACGTCTCGGCGTAGGAGGTGAGGACCATCAGGTCGGCGGCGGCGTAACTGGCGTCGAGGTCGGCGCCGGAACGCGGGCCCGCGAGGTGCAGCCGGTCGGCCAGGCCGTGCCGCTCGATCAGGGACCGCAGACGGGCGACGTATTCGGGGTCGTGGCCGAGGCCGCCGACGCACACACAGCGCCACGGCAGATCCCGTACCGCGGCCAGCGCCTCCACCAGCCGGTGCTGCCCCTTGCGGGGTGTCACCGCGGCCACGCACAGCAGTTGCGAGACTCCGTCGGTGCCGGCGGCGAGGGGCGCGATGTCGGCGCCGGGCACGGCGATGTGCACCCGCTGCGGGGCGAGGCCGTGGTGGGCGACGAGACGGCGGACCGCCCAGTCGCTGGTGGCGATCACCGCGGGTACCGCCCGGAGCACCGCGCGTTCCCGGGCGTCGAGGTCCGCGGCCACGGACGGCGCGAGGCCCGTCTCGTCCGCGAGCGGCAGATGGACGAGGACCGCGAGCCGCAGCCGCTCCGCCTCGGGGACCACGATCTCGGGGACCCCGCAGGCGACGAGGCCGTCGAGCAGGACCACCGAGCCGTCCGGCAACTCCCTTAGCGTGCGGGCGAGTTCGTCGCGGCCGGCGACGCCGGGGCGGGGCCAGGCGCCGTCCACGGCGTGCCGGGTGACCTGCCAGCCGAATCCGGGCAGGTCCAGGCACAGACGCCGGTCGTAGGCGTTGCCGCCGCTGGGCGCGGCCGCGTCGTCGACACCGCCCGGCATGACGAAGTGCAGGGTGCGCAGGGACATGGGGATGATCCCGACGTTCTTCAGGGCCGCGCGCTGCGCGGGCACGTAGGTCAGGGCCGGGGCCCGGCCGATGGTCGTGTCGGTCACAGGGCACGCTCGTAACTCGCCCAGGCGACGTGCGACTCGTGCAGGGTGACCGTGATGCCCGCCAGGCCCCTGGCGCCCTCGCCGAGCGCGCCCTTGTGGATGCGTTCGACGAGCCGGTCGGCGATCACCTTGGCAAGGAACTCGGTCGAGGTGTTGACGCCGGCGAAGTCGGGCTCGTTGTCGAGGTTTCTGTAGTTCAGCTCGCTGACGACCGCGCCGAGTTCCTGCGTGGCCAGGCCGATGTCGACGACGATGTTGTCGTCGTCCAGCTGCTCGCGGCGGAACGTCGCGTCCACGAGGAACGTGGCGCCGTGCAGGCGTTGCGCGGGCCCGAACACCTCGCCGCGGAAACTGTGGGCGATCATGATGTGATCGCGGACGGTGATGCTGAACAACGGACGACCCTCCAGGTGCGGCGCCTCTGGTTCCCCCGCCGGCTGCGGCCGGGGGATGCCGTGTAGTACGGCTCTTCGCTTCCCCGCGTTCAGTGCGGACTCACGCTTCTTCTCAGGTCAGACACCCCACTCCCCTCAGCCGTACCGGACCCGGTGGCACAGCGCCGGGATCTCCCCCGTGGCGAGCCTCGGCATCACCTCGGGCAGCTCCTCGAACGCGCTTTCCCCCGTGATGAGGGCATCCAGCGCCGGATCGGCGAGCAGGTCGAGGGCGAGGGCCAGCCGGTCGGCGTAGCCGCGGCCGGCGCGGCGGGCCGGAGAGAGGGAGCCGACCTGGCTGCTGCGCACGGTGAGCCGCCGGGAGTGGAACGCCTCGCCGAGCGGCAGGGTGACCAACCGCTCCCCGTACCAGCTCAGTTCGATGACCGTGCCCTCGGCGGCGAGCAGGCCGAGGGCACGGGCCAGGCCCCGCTCGTCGGCGCTGGCGTGGACGATCAGGTCGCAGTCGCCGAGCGCGTCCTCGGGCGCGGCGAAGTCGACGCCCAGCGCCTCGGCGGTCGCGGCGCGCTCCGGGTCGGTGTCGACGAGTTGGAGCCGTACGCCCGGGAAGCGGGCCAGCAGGGCGGCGACCGAGCAGCCCACCATGCCGCCGCCGACCACCGCGATCCGGTCGCCGATGAGCGGCGCGGCGTCCCACAGGGCGTTGACGGCGGTCTCCACGGTGCCGGCGAGGACGGCCCGCCCGGCGGGCACGCGGTCCGGCACGGGGACGACGGCGTGCACGGGGACGACGTAGCGGCTCTGGTGCGGATACAGACAGAAGACGGTGCGTCCGGTCAGGGTGTCCGGGCCCTGCTCCACGACGCCGACGTTGAGGTAGCCGTACTTGACCGGGCCGGGGAAGTCGCCGTCCTGGAACGGCGCCCGCATCACGGCGTGCTGGCTCTCGGGGACCTGGCCGCGGAACACCAGGGTCTCCGTGCCGCGGCTGACTCCGGAGTAGAGCGTGCGCACCAGTACCTCGTCCGCGGCGGGTTCGGGGACGGTGACCTCGCGCAACTCGCCGTGGCCCGGCGAGCTGAGCCAGAACGCATGCGCGGACCGGTTCATCGGCATCCTCCTGAACGATCGGGAAGTTGTTCACGTACCGAGATGTACACAGGCCGCGCACAGTACGCGGCACTGATCGACTCTGTCACTCGGCCGGAGGGTGAGCCGTGGCCCTGAACAACATTGACGACGCGAGGCTGGTCCAGCAGGAGACGGCCGTGGGGGCGGGCGTGCAGGTCCTGTTGCTGGTCCTGCTGGGCTCGGCGTTCGGCATGGGGCCGGCGGGCTGGCTGACGGGGCTGGCGTTCGCGTTCGCGACCTGGGCGGTGCTCTCCCGGGCGCTGCACCGCTCCCGGCTGCGTTCCTTCGGCCCGGCCAACCGGGTCACCCTCGGCCGGGCCACCCTGGTCGGCGGGGTGACGGCGCTGGTCGCGGACTCCTTCGAGAGCGCGCCGCCGCTCACCCTGCTGGTCGGTCTCACGGCGGTCGCGCTGCTCCTGGACGGCGTCGACGGCAAGGTGGCCCGCCGCACCGGTACGTCGACGGCGCTGGGCGCACGCTTCGACATGGAGGTCGACGCGTTCCTGATCCTGGTGCTGAGTGTGTACGTGTCGACGCGGCTGGGTCCGTGGGTGCTGCTGATCGGCGGTATGCGCTACGCGTTCGTCGCGGCGGCCCGCGTCGCGCCGTGGCTGAACGCGCCGCTGCCGCCGTCGGTCGCCCGCAAGACGGTCGCCGCGTTGCAGGGTGTCTGTCTGCTGCTGGCGGGTTCGCAACTGCTGCCGCTCTCCGGGGACTTCGTGGTGGTGTTGCTGGCGCTGGGCTCGCTGGTGTGGTCGTTCGGCCGGGACGTGCTGTGGCTGTGGCGGACCGCACGGCTCACCGTCCCGAACGCTCCGGCCACCAAGGCACTGGAACCGGCCGGCCGATGACCACCCGGCGAACGCCCGGCCGATGACCGCCCAGCGAACGGACGGCCGGTGACCGTCCGGCGGACGGCCGGTCGATGACCGCCCGGTGGACGGCCGGTCGATGACCGCCCGGTGGACGCCCGGGCGCCGTGCGGACACCGGAGGCCGCAGCGGCGAAACAGCCGAGCCGACCAGCACACGGCCAGGAGACCCGACGGCGCCCCACACCGACGGAACACCACCCCCGACAAACCCACACCCGGCCGACAACCCCCCACACGTCCACACACCCCAGCCCACGCAGACCGCCGGAGACACCCTCAGGACGAGAGCCCCTCCCGCGGGCGGCGGGCCCGCGGGGCGGCCAGGCCGCTGGGGTGTTGGGGCCCCCGGGAGGCGTGCGCCGGGCGTGGCAGCAGGGCGACGGCCATGGCCGGTACGGCGGCCAGCACGAGCCAGGGCACGGCCGGCGGGAGCGCACTGTCGAGAAGAGTGCCGGTAGCCGCGCTGCCGGCCAGCACGATCAGCCCGGACAGCGAGGACAGCGCCCCGGTGTACAGGCCGAGCCTGCCGTCCTCGGCGAGGTCGGGCACCCAGGCGCGGGCCACGGGCGCGATGAGCATCTGGCCGAGGGTGAGCAGGACGACGAGGACCGTGGCGGGCAGCAGTCCCGCGATGCCGGTCGGGGCCGCGGGGCGGACCGCCGCGACGGCCGCGAACCCGGCGGCGACGAGCAGCAGCCCGGCCGCCATGGACCGGCGGGGGGTGAGCCGTCGTCCCGCCCAGCGGGTGACGGGCAGTTGGGCGGCCACGACCAGCAGCGAGGACAGCGCGAACAGCCAGGCCAGCGGGGCCTGCGAACCGGTGGCCCGGGCCACCTCGGCGGGCAGCGCGAGATAGAGCTGGTTGTAGGCGAGCAGATAGGCGCCGTAGGCGCAGCACAGCGCGAGGAAGCGGCGGTTGCGCAGCAGGCTCCGCGCGCCGCCCGCCAGCGGCCGGTGGGTCCGGCCGGGGATGTGCCGCGGCAGCAGCCGGGCGTGCCCGGCGAGGACGAGGACGAAGATTGCGGCGCCGGCCAGGCACACCGTGCGGAAGTCGGCGGTCAGCAGCAGCGCGCCGAGCAGCGGTCCGAGGAACGCCCCCGCCTGCCCGGCGACGGTGAACAGGGCGAGGACACGGGTGCGCGGGCCGCCGCCCGACTCCTCCCGGAGCACCGCCTGCCGGACCACCTCGGACTCCACGGCGGGTGAGAACAGCGCGGCGGCGAACCCGATGAGCAGCACGGCGCAGAGCACCGTCCAGGTCCGCTCGGCGTGGCCGAGCCAGACGAATCCGGCGATCCGCAGGACGCAGCCGGCGAGCACGACGGGCCGGATGCCGTACCGGTCGGCGAGCGCCCCGCCCACCACGAAGAGCCCCTGCTGGCTGAAGGTGCGCAGGCCGAGGACGAGACCGACCAGCCAGCCGGCCATGCCCATCGCCTGCCCGAGGTGCTCGGCGAGGAACGGCAGGACGGCGAAGAAACCGATGTTGAAGGCGAGTTGGGTGAGGATCAGCAGGCGCAGCAGCGCAGTGAGGGGCGCGCCTGCGGTCCGCGGTCCTGCGGTGCGTGCGGTCATCGGGCGGTCGCCTCGGCCGTGGAGGAGGGCGGTTGTGCGCTGCGGGACCTCGGGCGCGGCCGGCGCAGCCCGCCCGCGGCGGTCACCGCCAGCGCGCCGAGCAGGGCGAGGAGGGCCGCGGGAGCGAGGACGGCCCAGGGCGCGCGTTCCGCATACGGCTGGTTCTCGGCGAGGAGTCGCCCCCATTCCGGGGAGGGCGGCTGGGCGCCGAGGCCGAGGAAGCCCAGGGAGGCCAGGGCCAGGGCGACGCCGGGCAACCGGAGCAGGGCGTGCCGTACGACGGGCGGGAGCACCGCGGGCAGCAGTTCGTGGCGCAGCAGATGGCCGTTGCCCGCACCGAGGGCACGGGTGGCCGTGATGTGCAGGGTGGCGCGTTCCTGCCGTAGCAGCGCGGCGGTGTGCGCGGCGAGCGGGGCCCAGGCGACCGCCGTCACGGCGAGTGCGGGTGTGCCGGGGCCGCCGCCCGCCACCGCGGTGACCAGGAGCGCGGCGAGGACGGGCGGTACGGCGTTGACGGTGTCCACGAGCGGTCCGGACAGCCGCGGCAGCAGTCCGAGCAGCACCCCGGCAAGGAGTGCGGCGGCGCTGACGGCGAGGGCCGGCAGCAGGGTGTCGAGGGCGCCGTGGGCGATCCGCGCGAGCAGGTCGCGGCCGAGCGCGTCGGTGCCGAACGGATGCTGTAGGGACGGGTGTTGGAGCCGTGCGCCGGTGTCGACGGCGAGCGGGTCGCGGGGCAGGCCGAGGGCGACGGTGCCAAGGAGCGCCGCGCCGAGGACGAGGGGCAGGGCGCGGCGGGCGTGCGGGGCGGGCAGGTCGCGGCCGAGCAGGGCGCCGTCGCGCAGGGCGGGACCGGTCAGCAGCCGGGCCGCGAGGCGGGCGCCGCCCGAGGCGGCGGCGCCGAGCAGCAGCAGGGCGAGGGCGCCGGCCTGGAGGACCGGCAGGTCCTGGGCGAGGGCGGCCTTCAGGGTGGTGCGGCCGAGGCCGGGTATGTCGAAGACCTGCTCGACGGCGACGGCGCCGCCGGTCAGCCCGACGACGAACAGCGCGGCGTTCGGCAGCAGTTGGGGCACGCAGCGGCGCAGCGCCTGACGGGCGATGCGCCGGCCGGGCAGTCCGCGGGCCGCGGCGGCCCGCGCCCAGGGTTCACCGAAGGCGCCGGGCAGCAGGTCGTCCAGGAGCCGGCCGAGCACGGCCCCGGCGGGCAGTCCGAGGGCGAGCGCGGGCAGCACCGTCCAGCGTGGCCCGTACCAGCCGAGGGCGGGCAGCCAGCCGAGGTGGACGCCGACGACGGTGGCGAGCACGGAGGCGGTGAGGAATTCGGGGAGCGCGACGAGTACGGCGGAGCCGGTGCCACCGGTCCGCCGCCGCCCGCCCCGGGCCGCCGCCCACAGCGTGCGGGCGCACACCGCGGCGGCGGTGCAGACGGCGACCAGGCCGGCGACCGCCATCAGCAGCAGGGAGACGCCGAGCGCCCGCAGGACGTCCGGGGCGACCTCGGCGCCGGAGATCCAGGACCGTCCGGCGTCGCCGCGGACCAGACCGGCCAGCCATCGCCCGAGCAGCGGCAGCGGCCCTTCGTCGAGGCCGAGTCCGGCCCGGATGTCGGCCAGTACCTCGGGCGTCGGCTCCCGGTCCTGGGCGCGGGCCTTGAGGACGGTGCGCGCCGGGTCGGTGTGCGAAAGCCAGGGCAGCAGGCCGATCCCGCACACCAGGGCGAGGGCGAGACCGGCCCGCCACAGCATGCTCCGCACGGGTCAGCGCCGGGTGCCGGTGCCGACGAGGGTGCGCTCGTACGGGTCGAGGAGCACACCCTTCACCGAGGTGCCGACGCCGGTGATGACACGCTGGTGGACGAGGGGTACGACGGCGTCGGTGCCGAGGATCCGGGCCTCGGCGGTGAGGGCGGCGCCCTGCCGTTTCGCGGTGTCGGCCGTGTCCTCGGCCGCGGCGACCGCCCGGTCGACTCCCCTGTCGCACAGCCGCGCCAGGTTGTAGCCGCCGTCACAGCCGTAGTCACTGGCGAGGACGGCGACGGGGTCGCCGGTGTCGAGGAGACTGTTGCGGGCGAGGACGAGCGCGTCGAACGTCCCGGCGAGCGCGTCGCCCTCCAGTCGCGCGTACTCCCGCACCACCAGGCGGACCCGGAACCCGGCCCGCTCCAGCTGCTGCTTCAGCACCTGGGCGATCTCGGGGAGTTCGGGCCGGTTGTCGTAGGTGGCGAGGGTCACGGCGGCACCGTTCGGCGGGCCCGGGCGGGAGCGGCCGACGGGTTCGAGGTGCCTGCCGTCGGCCCAGGTCACGGCGGGCCCGTAGAGCCCGGCGCCGGGGTCGGCGTGGGACTCGTAGACGTCTTCGGCCAGAGCCGAGGGGGCGACGGCCGCGCGGGCGGCGGCACGCAGCGCGGGGTCCTCGAACGGGCCGGATGCGCTGTTGAGGAGCAGGCTGGTGGTCCGTGTGGTCGCGGTCTCGCGCCGGGTCGCCGGGTCGAGGGTGGCGGCCTGGGCGACGGGGATCGCCTCGGCGATGTCGACCTCGTCGGTGCGCAGGGCGTTGGCCCGGGCGGTGCCGTCGGCGATGAACCGGACGTCGACGCCGGCTGCCTGGGCCCGGCCGCCCCAGTAGTGGTCGAACCGGCCGAGGGTGGCGGCGGTGGCGCCGGTGACCTCGGTGAGCGCGAAGGGGCCGGTGCCGGTGCCGAGGGGGTCGGCGTCGCCGTCCGGCCCGTACGCCCGCTGGGACAGCACGGCGAGGCTCGGGCTGGACAGCCGCAGCGGCAGGATCGGGTCGGGCCGGCTGGTGGTGATGCGCACGGTCCGCTCGCCCTCGGCCGTCGCGGTCAGTGTGACGCCGGACAGCGCGGCGGGCGCCGGCCTGGCCCCGGCGGCGTGGGTGAGGGCGGTGACGACGGCGGCCGGGGTGACGTCGCCGCCGTCGTGGAAGGCGGCCTCGCGCAGGGTGAACACCCAGGCGCGGGCGCCGTCGCGCCGCCAGGACCGGGCGAGCGCGGGCGCCGCGGCGCCGTTGCCGTCCAGCGCGGTCAGCCCCTCGGTGACGCCGAGCCGGCTGAGAATGGTGGCGTCGGCGCCGTACGGGGAGAGCCGTTCGGCGGGCGGGAAGGCGAGTGCGACCCGCAGCCGCCGGCCGTCCTGTGTGTCGCCGCCGCGCGGGTCACCGCCGGAGGCGAAGCAGCCGGTCAGCAGCGGGGCGAGCAGCAGGGCGCAGACCGTCCGGGTACGGCGCGGGCGGCGAGGCAGACGCAGCCGCATGGGTCACCGCCCCATCGGTATCTCGAAGTGCACGATGCCCTGTCCCGCGCCGGGGTCGGCGCGCTCGTCGTGCACGACCTTCCCGAGGGACCGCCAGAACGCCTCGGCGCCGGGCACGGCCGGGTCGGTGTGCAGATACACGGAACGGTAGCCGCCGTCCGCCGCGGCGAACGCCAGCAACTCGGCCACCAGCCGTCGGGCGAGGCCGCGCCTGCGGTACTCGGGCCGCACATACACCCGCCGCAGCTGGGCGGTCTGCCCGGACGGGTAACACCGGGCCAGCCGCGGCGGGTTGGGCGGGTGCGCGGGCCCGCGGGAGTCGAGCGCGGCGGTCGCCACGACCTCTCCGCCGGCCGGGTCCACGGCGACGAGCAGCGCGTGCCGCTCGGGCCGGACGTAGGCACTCAGCGGATCGACGATGTCCTCGTGCCACCGGGGCACGTACCCCGTGCCGAAGTCCCGGTAGACGGTGTCGAGCATGACACCGCGAACCCCGCCGATGTCCTCGGGCCCCGCACTCCTGATGCTGATCTCATGCACCTGCACATCATATGCATCAAGCCGCGCGACGGTGATCACCTCACCCATCGCCACGCTCCCCCGGGCCAGGCTCAGGCGGCCCGGGGGTCCGGCTTCGGTGGCGGCGCACATCGACCGGACGATCCAGATCGACAACCCCAACACCGCGGTGCCCGGCCGCGGTCACGCCCCGATCGTGCCCGCCAACGGCGTCACCACGGCGAAGGCGGCGGACGTGGAGGGGACGCGCCTCGGGGGCACCTCCACCACGCGGGTCACGAGGTCCGGTGCCGGTCACGCAGCGGGCATCGGCCGGCCGGGGACATCAGGATCATGTTCGTAGCGCGAACGGGGCGCGGCGCGGGCGGTGCGGGTGGTGCGGGTGGGCGCGGTCGGGCGCCCCTCTGTCGTCCTGTGGCGTCCCGCGGTCACGGCGGCGCGCCGTCCGGGGCGGCGGCGTACGGTCGGCGGTGGTCAGGTCGTAGTGCATTCGATGTGCGCACGGACGCGTCGTGTTGAGAGCGCCGTGGCGTGACAGCCGTATTCGGCGAGGATTACCGGGACTTGCCTGCCGGTTACGTTTCGAGATCTTTCTTCCGTCATCTTCCGTCATTTTCCGTGATCCTCCGCGATGCTCTCGAACCGCCCCGAAACTTCCGGGAATTCACGGCTGCCGGGGACCGCGCGACGACTCGGGGCAGGCCGTCCGAGGTCCGGCCCGACATTTTCCGGACATTCACCCGACGGGATTCGACAAACGCGCGGTGACCGGCGTGCCGATTCCCGGCCGGTACACCAGGCCACCGACGCTGACCGGGGAAAACCGGCGCAGCCGCGGCATCTGGCCGAAAAGCGCGGTCAACGCCTTGGCGCATTCGGCGAGTTGTGCCCCACCTGTGCCGGCCTGGTGCGGCTTGGTGCCGCGTACGCGTTGCCGGGCGTTCCGTGGATTCCCGGAGCAGGAATGTGGGACTTCCGGTGAAGTGCCGCTCATGGCCGAGAAACTGGTACTCGCGTAGGGAAGCCGCCTGCCGCGAAGGCCACGGACAGTGGTGTGTCCGTATGGCCGGTGGACGCCCTCCCTCTGTGTGAACCGGCCTAATCTGTTCGGCAGGCAGCCTCTGGGTGCCGCGGAAGCGGACGGATTGGAATCGATTGGACACACAGAAGACGCGGAAGACGTCGTTCGCCGTGCTGCGCCGCACGATGCTCGTCCCGGGTCCCGCGCTCATCCTCATCGCCGGGACGCTCTTCTCTCGCGTCGGAGACTCGCTCGCCTCCCTCGGCATGGTGCTGGACGCGGCGCACGACGACGTCCCCGGGGGTGTGACGGAGGTGTTCCTCGCCGACCTCGTGCCCACGGTCGTCGCCGCGCCGCTCATCGGCTCCCTGGTGGACCGGCTCAGGGCCCGGGCCGTGTGTCTGTGGGCCCTGGTCGCCCAGGCGCTGTCGCTCGGCGCGGCCACCGCCGTCGACGCCTTCCATCTGCGGGTGGCGCTGATCGCCGTGGCCGGGCTGGCCGGTGTGGCGTCGGTGGCCGCCGGCTTCAAGATCCTGCCCGTGGTGGCCGGGACAAAGTCCACGGGCCGGGCCAACAGCCTGCTCACGGCGGGTCTTTCGGCCGCGGGGCTGCTCGGTCCCGCGCTGGCGGGCTTTCTGCATTCCGTATGGGGCACCTCCGTGCTGCTCGGCGCGGACGCCGTCTCGTTCCTCGTCCTGGCCTGGTGCACCGCGCTGGCCGTACCCCGGTCCGCCGATGTGACGCTCGGGCGGCGGCCCTCCGCGAAACTCTCCGACGGATACCAGGCGTTGCGGCATGCGCCGGTCGTGGGTGCGCTGCTGCCCACCCTGGCCGCCGCCATGCTGGCCACCAGCATCGAGGTGGTCGCGGGGGTCTACTACCTGCGCGATGTCGCCGACGGCGACGACACCGTCTTCGGCCTGTTCCTGGCCACCTGGGCGCTGGGCAGCATCCCCGGGGCGCTGCTCGCGGGCCGCGCGGGCTGGGCGAACCGGGACACCGCGCTGATCCTCGGCGGGGTGCTCGGCATCTCGCTGGGACTGCTGTTCGCCGGGATCGTCCCGGTGGCCGCGATCATCTTCCCGCTGTTCCTGCTCGGCGGCTTCGGCAACGGCACGTGCAACGTCGGGCTGCGCAACGCGGTGCACACACATGTGCCCGCCGAGGTGCACGGCAGTGCCTGGGCCTGCTACCAGGCGCTGTCCCGGTCCTGCATCGGCCTCGGCTATCTGCTGGGCACCCCCAACAGCCTGGTCTCCAGCCGCGGCCAGGTGATCGTCTCGGGCGCCATACCGCTGGTCTTCTCGGTCTGGGCGATGCTGGTCACGACGCGCCGCAAACACCCGCCCCTCGGCGAACTACCCGGCTGACACCGGCCGACCGGCGAACTATCCCGTCTGACACCGGCCGACCGGAGGACAACCCGCGCCCGACGGCCGGGACATTGCATGGGCACGGCCGCGCCCCGACGGCGCTCGCGCACGGAGGGCCGCGTCCGGACGGGCGGGGCACGGCGTGTGGCCCGTCGAAGCGCGGCGCCCGGGGTTCAGGAGACGTGCGGCACGGCTGGCCGGACCCTCGGGGTTCAGGAGAGGTGCGGGATCGTCACCGATGTGGTCACCAGACCGCGCCGCACCGCCCAGCGCCCGTCGAAGACCCCGACCCGCCGACCGTTCACCAGCGGCCCGGGGACGAGGAGCGCCGCGCGGAAGCCGCCATGCGGGTCGTCGCCGGGCTCGGGGACGATCTCGATGTCGGCCTCGCCGAAGTCGAGCCACTGCCCGGTGAGCGGGAACCACGCCTTGTAGACGGACTCCTTGGCGCTGAACAGGAGCCGGTCCCAGTGCACACGGGGCCGGGCCGCGGCCAGTTCGCTCAGCCGACGCCGCTCCTGCGGCAGGGACACCGACTCCAGGACGCCGTCGGGAAGCGGGGCGTGCGGCTCGGCGTCGATGCCGAGGGAGGCCAGGTCGGTGGCGCGGGCCAGGGCGGCGCCGCAGTAGCCCTCGCAGTGGGTCATGCTGCCGACCAGGCCGGCCGGCCACCGCGGGGCGCCGCGCTCGCCGCTCACGATCGGCTGCGCGGGCACACCCAGCTTGGCCATGGCCCGCCGGGCACAGGCGCGCACGGCGGAGAACTCACGGCGCCGCTTGGCCACCGCCCGGGCCACGAGCGCCTCTTCCTCGGGGTAGAGCGGGCCTTCCTCGATCCCGTCGTCACCGTGCATCTCCACGGTCACGACCGAGTCCGGGAGCAGCTCCTCGATCACCGGATCCGACCTCCATCGGCAGAATACGGCGCAGTGTGCCGGGCGGTCCCGGACGCTTGCGCCACTCACGGGGATAGCCCACGGACACCTCTTCGAAGCGGGTGCCCTCAAGCCAGGTGGTCCGCGGGATGTGCAGATGGCCGTAGACCATGGTCGCGACCCGGAACCTGCGGTGCCAGTCGGCGGTCAGCCGCGTGCCGCACCACATGGCGAACTCCGGGTACCACAGCACCTCCGTCGGATGCCGGTCCAGCGGGTAGTGGTTGACGAGCACCGTCGGCAGCCCGTCCGGCAGTTCGGCGAGCCGGCGTTCCGTCTCGGCCACCCGTGCCCGGCACCACGCCTCGCGGCTCGGGTAGGGGTCCGGGTGCAGCAGGTATTCGTCGTTGCACACGATGCCCGTCTTGTGCGCGTAGGCGAGTCCCTCTTCCTTCGTGGCGCATCCGACGGGGAGGAACGAGTAGTCGTACAGCAGGAACAGCGGTGCCACGGCCACCGGGCCGCCCGGCCCCTCCCACACCGGATACGGGTCCTCCGGGCAGGTCACGCCCAACTCCCGGCACAACGCGACCAGATGGTCGTAGCGCGCCACTCCGCGCAGGGTGACCTCGTCCTTGGGATGCGTCCACAGCTCATGGTTGCCCGGGACCCACAGCACCCGGCTGAACCGGTCCGCCAGCGTGCTGAGGACCCAGCGGATGTCGGCCACCGTCTCGGCGATGTCGCCCGCGACGATCAGCCAGTCCGCGTCCGAGTCCGGGCGCAGACCGGCCACCAGGGCCCGGTTCTCCGGATATCCCACATGCAGGTCGCTGATGGCCAGCAACCCGCCGGTCCTCCCGGCCGACGACTCCACCCGTCATCCCTCCGATCACGCGAGGGCTCCACGAGACCACGTCGGACGCCCGCCGGGCAAGGCCCACCGGGATCAGCCCGGCACGCGTCGCGACGGGACAGCAGTGGGAGGCCGGGGCGGCAGGTGTACGGCAGTTGCACGGATGTGCGACTCCCGGCCCGGCTCGACCGGGCCACCCACAGCGTGCGGCACTGCTGCCCACCCCGGCACCGTAGGCCGTGTGTGTTCCGCACACGGGCGCTTCGGCGAGCCTCCGTCAGCGGTGCGCGCGAGTGTCGGCGCGACCGTCGCGGTGACCGACGACACGGTCGCCGTACCGCCACGCACACACATCCCCGCCACACATGTCCCCACCACACATGTCTCCACCACCCACAGCCCCGCCGCATAGGGTCCCCACCACATGCGTCCCCGCCACATGCGTCCCCGCCACCCACAGCCCCGCCACATACGTCCCCACCACACACGTCCCCGCCGCCCCCGGCCCGGCCTCAGCGGCTCGCCCGGTCACGCACGCGGACCCGGGCCAGGGCGCATATCCGTTCGCGTGCGCCGCGGACGGGATGGCACGCTGCCGCCATGACGCATACGGAGGCACTGCTCATCGGAGGTCGGGCGGGAGTCGGCAAGACGACGGTGGGGTGGGAGGTGTCGGCGTTGCTGCGGACCGCCGCGGTGGCGCACGCGGTCGTCGACGGTGACTTCATGGGGCAGGTGCATCCGGCCCCGCGGGGAGATCCCGACCGCGCGGAGATCACCGAGGCCAACCTGACCGCGGTGTGGGCGAATTTCGCCCGGCGCGGCTACCGCCGGCTCCTCTACACGAACACGCTGAGCGTGCTGCCCGATTCGGCGGGCATGTTCGAGCGTGCCCTGGGGCCCGGGACGCGGCTCGTCCGGGTTCTCCTGACCTCCTCCGACGCCACCGCACGCGAGCGGCTGGTGCGCCGGGAGTTGGGCTCCGAGCTGCACCGGGAACTGGAGCGCAGCGCCCGCAAGGCGCGCCTCCTGGACGAGCGGGCCGCTGCGGGGACGGTACGGATAGCGACGGACGGCCGGACCGTCCCGGACATCGCCCACGAGGTGCTGACCGCCACCGGCTGGACCGACTAGCGCTCCGCTGTGTCCCCTCCGCTGTGTCTCTCCGCGCTGTCCAAGGGGCGCGTTCCCGGCGCTCACCCGGGCCCGGGAGCCCGCGCCCGGTCCCCGGCGAGTTCGCGCTCATGGGTCCGCCACGCGCCTTCGAGCGCGGCGAGCATCCGCGTACGTGTGTGCGCGAAGTCGGTCTCGGTCTCGACGCCCAGGTCATGGCGCAGCGAGACCCTCAGCAGATACACGCCGTCGGACAGCGGACCGCTGAACCATGCCTTCGCCCGGTCGTACGAACCGCTCGGAGCGGGACCACTCGGCAACTGCTTCACGACGGAGTACCCGACCCCGAGCGCCCTGTTGAGGATCGAGGCCACTTCCAGGACGTCCTTCGCGAGAGCCATCTGCGCCTGGGAGTACTGCTCCGCCCAGGCTTCCTTGGCGGCGTCGAGGACCGCCGGGTCGACGCTCTCACCGCGCTCGGCGGCGCGGACCGCGTCCCGGGCGGCGATCCGGTAGGCGCGAGCCGTGGTGTTCAGGCGGGCGTAGAGATCACGCCGGGCCTCCTGCACCCGGTCCTCGCGCTCCTCCGCGCGTTGCCGATCGGCACGCTCGTTCTGCTCCCGGTTGGCGCGCCGGCTGAGCACGGCCCCGCCCAGAGTTCCGCCGAGCGTCCCACCGACGCCGATGAGCGCGACGGCGAGCGTGGTCACATCCACGGGTTTACCCACCCCGTCCCTTCATCCACGGTGCTTATCCCCCGGGAGGACGATAACGGGAAGCACAACTGCCTGTATCACGAGGAGGATTCCATGCACCTGCGCAACGTCACACCCGACGACGTCGACACCTGCATCCGCATCCGACGCGCCCCGGCCATGATGACCGACCTCGGCGGACCGCTGCCGCGTGAACGCATGCCCGACAAGGTGCGACGGGACGCCAGGGACGCGGCGGCCGACATCGCCTGGATCAAAATGATCGTCCCTGACCGGGATGCTCCCGGTGTGGTGGCCGAAAGGGAGCCAGCGGCGGCGTGCAGGAGAGGTCCTGCCCCGGCAGTTCCACCCAGCGGATCCGGTCGCCCTCGGGCGTGGCGATGGCGTCGCGCATGCTTGCTCCCCTGCGGTCGAGATCGAGGTACGAGGACAGCCACCCGTTCTCGGAGCCCCGTTGTCAGTGCCGGCTGAGAGGATCAGCGGTATGACGCCTTTGCTTCTCGCTGACATCGAGCGAGCCGTTCGCAGCAGTTGGGGTGCCGACACGTGCACGCCTGAGTTCCGGTCGCGTTGGAGCCCGGACAACCCGGCCCGGGACCAGTGCGGTGTGACGGCCATGGTGCTCAACGATCTTTTGGGAGGGGAGCTGATCCGCGGGGAAGTCCACGTGAACGGAGAACGCGTGGACCACCACTGGTGGAACCGCCTCGGCATGGGCGTCGAGATCGACCTCACCCGGGAGCAGTTCGGGCCGCAGGAGATCGTCACCGCGGGCACCGTCATACCCCGCCCTCCGCTCACCGAGTGGCGCAGGCTCCGCGAGGAGTACGAACTCCTCCGCGACCGTGTCATGGAGAAACTGGACCCCGCGCACGCAACGCTGCCCGCTTCCGCGGCCGGTTGACGGCGCTCGGCCCGGTCGGTCCGCACCCACGGCATGCCGCCGCGCACGTCGGACACGGCCGCGGTCACCCCGCCACGGACGCCTGGCCGAGGAGCGCGGCGACGGCGATGAGGCCGGGGACGGAGAAGAGGGTGGACAACAGGATGGGCTCATGGGCGAGTTGTCCGGCGACCAGGTACGGGGAGGCGTAGGTGTAGAGGTTCTGGGCGGCGGGGAGCACCGCGATCACGACGATGTCGAGCACTGAGGCGCCGTGGAGGCGGAAGACCATCGCGGGGTGAGGGGTGGCGGCGACGGTGACGCCCGTCAGCGAGCCGATGGCCATCAGGTCGCGCAGCGGCGTGGTCAGGCGTCGCGCCAGCCGGCCGCTGCGGGGTGGCCTCGGCGTGCGGGGCCGCCGTTCGGCTCTTGGGCGGTCCGACTCCGCCGGCCTCGGGGAACGCGTCCCCGACCCGGCCGGCGGCATGGCGCGCGCGGCGCCCCGGCCGATGGCGTGCACACGGGTGCTCGTCCTCGGCGCCGCCATGGCGCTACGGCCGGGGCCGGGCCCGTCAGCCCACCCGTTCGATCCAGTCGCTGCCGCCCAGCGGATAGTCGTAGCCGGGACGGCCGACATCGGCGCTGGTCCGGAACGGGGTGCCGGCGTTGTCGATGTGGAGGGTCCCGCGGCGGCTGCCGCTGGACCAGTCCAGGGTGAGGTCCCAGCGGACGTCGTGGGCCTCGGTGCGGGCGTCGACGTAGAAGACCTCCGGGTCGGACTCGCTGACCTTGTACGGGAAGTCGCGCTGGCCGTTCTTGACGGTGACCGTGGGACTGCCGTTGTCCAGGTCGATGTCGAACGACTTGGTGCCGACACCGCCGCCGCAGCCGACGCCCATCGAGTAGTCGTTCCAGGCGAGCGGTGCGCCCTTGGCGACGACGCGTACGTGCAGCGCCTCCAGGACGACGGTGTCCGCGCCGGTGCCCTGGACGGTGAGGGCGACCCGTTGTTCGCCCGAGGAGACCGCACCGTAGGCGCCGGCCCAGCGCAGGGCGTCCTGCTCACTGGCGGGCGGGCCGACCTGCTCGGGTTCGCTGTCGACGAGGAAGTGCTGGCTGCACGGGTCCTCATAGACGTAGGGGCGGATGCCGACGGTCAACGGGGTGGCGCCGGTGCCGGTGCCGCTGCCGCGGGTGGGCTCGACCGCCGTGCCCTGCTTGCCGCTGCCCGACGGGGCGCCGGACCCGGTGGCGGTGGCGGACGACGATGCGGACGGTGTGCGGCTCCGCCCGCTCGGGGACGGGGCGGCGGTCGGTGACTCGGTGTCGGCCGTGCCGCTGACCGCGGTGGCACCGGCAGCGTACTCGTCCCGCGCGTCGTCCCCGTCTCCGCCCGCCAGCGGCTGCACGACGATCGCCACGGCTCCCAGTACGGCAGCCACCGCGGCGCAGGCGATCAGCGCGGTACGCCGGCGCCGTGGCCGCGCGGGTTCCCCCGTCACGCCGACGACGACCGGCTCACCGGGCTCACCCGGCTCACCCGGCCCGGCGTCCTCGCCCCCGCCCTGCGCCGCCGCGGTGCGGGCCGAGCCCGTCCCCGGAGCCGAGCCCGTTCCCGGAGCCGAGCCCGTCCCGGCGGACGAAGCCGCGGCGGCGGACGGAGTCGCGGCCGTGCCGGGCGGTGGTGCCGAATCCGGCCGCGTCGGGGGTACCGCGTCGACAGACTGCTCGGGATCCGCCGCCGAACCGGTGTCCGCCGTACGCGGCGCACCGGCCGCGGCGCCCGTCTCGGCCGAACCGGCGTCCTGGGGCGAACTCTTCGCCGGGGCGGGCCCGTTGGCACCGCCCACCCCCGTCCGCGCCGCCCCGGCCTGGTCCGCCCTGCGCCCCCGTGCCGCGTCCGCGAGGATCCATCGCCGGTGCAGTTCCACGAGTTCCTGAGGCGTCGCCCGGCACACCCGTGCGAGTCGTTCGACCGGCGCGTACTCGTTCGGGACCGCGGTGCCGTTGCAGTAGCGGTGCAGCGTCGACGTGCTCATGTGCAGCCGCTTGGCCAGCGCCCCGTAGCTCAGTCCTGAACGGTCCTTGAGCCCCCGCAGCAGCGTCGCGAACTCCTCCGTCTCCCCCGCCTCTGCCGCCCCTGACACCGTTCCTCCATCTCACCGTGCCCCGTTCGAGTGTTCCAGAGGCACTGTATTTCCCTCGCGGACAGCGTGCCGCACCGCGGGACGCCGGTTCCTGGACGTACGGCTGGAGTTGCCCGGTCATCCGGCCGCCGGAGGCGGCGGCGTACGAGCGGAACTCGGCAAGCGGCCGGTCGCGGGCGGCGCCGATGCCGCGTGCGGGGTCGTCCTGGGCGGACAGGGTGTTGGACACGCCGAAATTGGGCAACGGAGCCCTGCGATCGCGGATCAACCGGGGCCCGCCGCGCGGCGGGCGGGCCCCGGCCGGGTGACCGGTCTCAGTCGGTGTAGACCTCTGCCCTGTCCACGCTCACGAAGGACGCGCTGGACGACGCGTCGTGTTCCCCGGTCACCCGGATACGCAGGGTGTGCCGGCCGGAGGGCAGACGCGGGCTGAGGTACTGGAGCGTCTCTCCCGTCCGGGGCGATGCGTAGAAGTCGACGCGCTGTTCGGCGCCGCCGTCGACGCTGATGGCCGCGATGCCGTTGCCGGTGTCCCGCACGGACAGCAACGCGATCCGGGTGCCCGTGAAGGTGAAGGTCGCGGTGTTGCCCGCCCGGTCGCTCCAGTGGTCGTCGCTCCAGAAGCACTGGGCCGCGCAGCCCGTCCCCGAGTTCCAGGCGCCTTGGTAGGCGACCTGGCCGGCGCCGCTGGAACGGCCGTCGTCGTTGATCCAGTAGTTGCCGTTGCCGGGGTCGCCGGACGGCAGGTCCTGTGTCGCGCCGAGGGCGAGCGGGCTGCCGAGGTCGGGGCTGCCGTCCGCTTTCCAACCGATCTTCTGGGCGCGGGTGGTGCGGTTGCCGTAGGTGTTGCTCGCGGTCGTCTTGGCGTGGTAGACGATCCAGTCCTGGGTGCCGTCGGGCGACCGGAAGAAGGCGTGATGGCCGGGGCCGTAGACCCCCTTGGCGTCATCGCGTGAGAACACCGGGCCGGGGTGCCGGCGCCAGTTGCCGGGCGTCAGCGGATCGGCGTCGTCCGGCAGGGACAGCATCCACAGCTGGTAGTCGGGCTTGCCGGTGTCGCACGTCGAATACGTCAGCCACGTACGGCCGTTGCGGTTCAGGAACTCGGGGCCCTCGCGCACCTCCGGGCAGCCCCCGTCGGCGTCGAGGGCCACCGCGTCCCCGGAGACCGTGTAGGGGTTCGCCATGGGGGCGATGTTCAGACCGTTGTGCTGGTAGGCGTTGATCCCCGCGTACGCCAGATACAGCTTGCCGTTGTGCTGGAAGACGCCGGGGTCGATGGCGAAGTCGTTCGCGTGGTTGGGCGGGGTCAGCTTCGCCTTGAAGTGGTAGGGCCCGGTCGGATCGCCGCCCTCCGACTCCAGGACGTACAGCCGGTGATGGTCGTCCACGCCGTCATCGGCCGTGTAGTACAGGTACCAGCGGTTGCCGAAGCGGTAGAACTCGGCCGCCCAGATGTGCTGGTTGCGCGCGGGGTCGGTGTCGGTCCACACGGTCACCGGGTCCGCGTCGAGCAGGGTGCCGAGCGAGGGCGCACTCCACATCCTGATGCTGTCGCCCTGCGTGGTGGTGAGGCGGTAGGCCCCGTCCGCATACGTCAGGAAGGGGTCCGGGCCCGTGTTCAGCGGATTCCGGAACGTGCCCGCGGCCTTGACCGCGGGCGCCGGCTGCCCGGCCTGGGCCTGTGGCACGCAGAACAGGCCGATGAGCAGGGCCAGCAGAACTGCCAACCGTGCACTCGTGGACCGACGCGGCATCCGCGGCTCCTCACCTGGGCAAGTGCCCGGAACTCCGGGCGATTTCAGATGGCGAGCCTATGGCACCACAGCTCTTTCATCGATGTAAACAGGCCCCGCGGCAAACAGGCCGAACCACAGGCGTACGGCAGTCGAACCACAGCCGTACGGCAGTCGAGCCACTGGCGTACGGCAGTCGAGCCACTGGCGTACGGCAGTCGAACCACAGCCGTACGGCAGTCACCGCCCGCTCGCGGCCGTCGCGAGCACGGGGGCGGTCATCGACGCCACCCGCCCTGACCGAGCCATGCCGTACGAGAACGCGGTGAAAACGCGGTGCGCGCCGAGTGGTCGTGGCGGTCTCCGGTCGTCGGCGTCCGGGGCTCACCCCGGGACGATGAGGTCGATGCCGTACGCCGCCACCGCCAGGCACGCGGCGATGCACAGCACCGCGGCGCCCGCCGCGACCCGCGCCGGTCCGCCGCTCGCCGCGCCGGCGCGCAGGCCGCCGGCCCGGTTCCAGGCCGCGATGGCGAGCGAGAACAGCACGACCACCGCGATCGTGACGCCGAAGCTGGCCAGGGACACCTCTCCGAGGTTGTCCCACTTGATGTCCATCGCGCGCTCCTTCCGCGACCGCCGGAACCAGGGGGACGGTGCTGATCACACGGCGGAGGAGCCGGTGAGTTCGCGTTCCCGTGGCGGCACGTCGTTGACGTTGTCCGGGTTGACCGGCCGGCGCCGGGACAGCACATAGAAGCCGGTGGCCGCGGCCACGGCCACGCCCGCCACAACGGCCACCCCCAGGTCGCCCTGGCCGGCCACCCAGGCCGCGACCCCGCCGACCGCCGCCGCGGCCGGCAGCGTCAGGACCCAGGACACCGCGATCCGCCCGGCGATGCCCCACCGCACCCTGGCCAGCCTGCGGCCGAGACCCGAACCCAGGATGCCGCCGGTGCAGACCTGTGTGGTGGACAGCGCGAACCCGAGGTGCGAGGAGGACAGGATGACCGCCGTCGCCGTCGTCTCGGCGGCGAAGCCCTGCGGGGCGTGGATGTCGGTCAGGCCCTTGCCCATGGTCCGGATGATCCGCCAGCCGCCGACGTAGGTGCCCAGGGAGATGGCCAGCCCGGCGGTGAGCACCACCCACCACGGCGGCTGCGAGCCGTGCCGGAGGAACCCGGTGGAGATCAGCGCGAGGGTGATGACGCCCATGGTCTTCTGTGCGTCGTTGGTGCCGTGGGCCAGGGCAACCAGCGAGGCCGATCCGACCTGGCCCGCACGGAAACCCGCGTCGGCCTTGTGCGCGGTGGTGCGCTGGGTGATCTTGTAGGCCAGATACGTCGCGATCAGGGCCACCGCACACGCCAGGACCGGTGAGGCGATCGCGGGAATCACGATCTTCTCCAGCACCTGGGTGAAGTGGATCGCCGATCCGCCCGTTCCCACCCACACCGCACCGATCAGCCCGCCGAACAACGCGTGCGACGAACTGGACGGCAGGCCGAACAGCCAGGTCGTCAGGTTCCACAGGATCGCGCCGACCAGACCGGCGAAGATCATGACCAGTGAGACCCTGGAGTCGTTGACGAGCCCGTTCGAGATCGTCGAGGCCACCTCTGTGGACAGGAACGCACCGGCGAGGTTCAGCACGCCCGCGACCGCGACGGCCACCCGGGGTTGCAGTGCCCCCGTCGCGATGGAGGTCGCCATGGAATTGGCGGTGTCGTGGAAGCCATTGGTGAAATCGAAGGCCAGCGCGGTCACGATGACCGCTATGAGCAGGAAGGAGAAGCTTTCCACCGCCGACGGCCTCCCACCCGGTGCCTCGTACGAGTAGCTGCTATCCATCCTGACGAGGCCACCACGACACGCAACCCGAGCGCCGGGACCGCTCCCCGCCCGTGCGGGCCCCGCACACCGTCAGGCCGGTGTGGCGGCGGTCTTCTCCCCCAGCCAGTCGGCGAATGTCTGGGTGCCGCGGGGGCCGGCGCCGGTCGGAAGCAGGCCGCCACGGCTCATCCCGCCGGGAACGCGCAGGGGCAGCACCGGGCGCCGGCGGGCGCCGCCCGCGGCCATGAGGCGCCGGGCCATGTCGACCAGCGACTCGACCCGCGGACCGGCCAGTTCGGGGGCCATCGCCAGCGGCGCCCCGAGGGCGAGGCCGGCGAGGGCTTCGGCCACCTCGTGTACGGCGATGGGCTGGACCCGCCCCGCCGGTACCACCGCGACCGGCCCGGGCACGCCGTCCAGCAGCTGGCCCGCGAACTCATGGAACTGCGTCGACCGCAGAATCGTCCAGGGCACCGCCTGGCCCCGGACGATCTCCTCCTGCCGCAGCTCGCCGGCGTAGTAGGGGCTTCGCACCCGGTCGACCCCCACGATCGACAGCGTCACCAGGTGCCGTACCCCGGCCCGCTCGGCCGCCGCGACGAGGTGGCGTCCCGCCCGGTCGAAGAAGTCCACCGCCACCGACCCGCGCATCGTGATCACATTGCTGACGTCGATGACCGCCTCGGCCCCGGCCAGCGCCGCGTCCAGCCCGGACCCGCTGAGCAGATCGACGCCCTGCCCGCGCGACAGCACCACCGGCGCCTGCCCCCTGGCCCGCAGTGCCTCCACCACGAGCCGCCCGGCCACACCGGTCCCACCGGCCACCGCGATCTTCATCAGTACTCCCGTCCCTGTCGGTGCCGTACGAGAGGGCGACAGCGGCAGCCCGCATTCTGTGACACCGCGACCGGTGACCGGGGTCGGCGCGAGGTCGTCGGCGCCCCGCGGCGGGCGGCCCGCGGGGGACGGGGTTGACCGGATTCGCCATCGTCTCGACCGTAGGGGCCATGGCCCGGCCGCGCCCTTGAGCAGACCATGGAGAACACAGGAGGCCCGGACCCGGGAGGCGATGGTGACAGGAACCGGCAGGGCGGCGGACCCGGATCGGACGCTGTCCGCGCGCTTCGCACGCGACGGCTTCGCCGTCCTCGGCGGCGCCCTGACCCCCGCCGAGGTGGACCGGCTGCGCGCGGAGACGGTGGCGATCTGCCGCGGTGAGCGCGGGCAGGTCGGCCGCGCCCCCGCGCTCGAAGCGGACTGGGACGACGACACGGTGCTCCGCCGCCATCTGTGTGTGCACTATCCGCACAAGCTGTCCTCGCTGGTCCGCGCCACCCTGTGCCATCCGGCGGTGGTCGCCGCCCTCACCCAGGTCATCGGGCCGGATGTGAAGGCCATGCAGTCGATGCTGTTCATCAAGTCCGAGGGCAAGCCGGGTCAGGCCTGGCACCAGGACGAGTTCTTCATCCCCACCCGCGACCGGTCGCTCACCGCCGCCTGGATCGCGTTGGACGACGCCACCGTCGAGAACGGCTGTCTGTGGGTGCTGCCCGGCTCCCATCGCGCCGGCGTCCTCTACCCCGACCGTGAGCATCACGACCCGCGCTACGACTGCACGGTGGAGCTGTACGGCTTCCCCTACACCGAGGCCGACGCCGTGCCCGTCGAGATGCCGGCCGGCTCGGTGCTCCTGTTCCACGGCTACCTGCTGCACAAGTCGCTGCCCAACTCCGGCCGCCACGGCTACCGCAGGGCGCTGGTCGGTCACTACATGTCCGCGCGGTCGCTGCTCCCCTGGCAGCCGCCGGGCCCCGGCGAGCACATGGGTCAGGCGGACTTCCGCGACATCGTGATGGTGGCGGGGCAGGATCCGTACGCCTACAAGGGCATCGCGGCCATCCGTGAGCCGTATCTGCGGCCCGACCGCGAGGGCGGCTGTGACCGCTGAGGACGGCCCGCGGTCCGAGGACCACCTGCGGTCGGAGGACCGCCCGCGGCTCGTCGACCGGCTCGGGCCCGCGGTCGGGGACTACCCGCCCGGCGCCGTGTTCGGGCCGCGTACGGCCGCGCACTTCGAGTTCGTCTGGATCATCCGCGGCCGGGCTCGCTGGACCTGCGGCGAGACCGCCCAGGATCTGCTGCCCGGGACACTGCTGCTGGTCCGACCGGGGATGCGCGATCACTTCGCATGGGATCCCGGCGGCTCGACCCGCCACGGCTATGTGCACTTCACGCTCCCCGCCGAGCCGGGCCGGGAACGCTGGCCGCTGGTGCGCGAACTCGGCGGACGCGACGACCCCATGGCGGCCCTGTGCCGTTACCTTCTCTGGCTCGGCACCGAGCGTCCCGACGGCTGGCGGCCCAGGGCCACCGGGGTACTGCGGCTGCTGCTGTCCGTCTTCACCAAGGGCCCGCTGCCGGCGCCGGGCGAGCCCCGCGACGGGGTGCCGGCGCCGCTGGCGGCCATGGCCGCGTATGTGCGTGAGCGGTGGTCGGGCGGCACCGCCGAGCCGCTGACGCTCACGGAACTGGCGTTTGCGGCCGGGGTGTCACAGAGCACCCTGTGCCGGCTCTTCCGCCGGCACTTTCGCACCGGTCCGGTCGCCGCCGTCGAGTTGCTGAGGCTCGCACGGGCCGAGCCGCTGCTGTGGCTGAGCAACCTGAGCCTGCGGGCGGTGGCCAAGCAGTGCGGCTTCGCGGACGCCTACCATCTCTCCCGCCGGTTCACGGCCGTGTACGGCGTGACGCCCAGCGCGTTCCGGGCCGCGGGCCCCGAGGGCGCGCCGCCCTCGCCGCCCGCGGCAGCGGGGCTGCGGGCGCTCATCCCGCGGGAATGAGCCGGACGGCGTCCGCCACCACATACCCGTTCGCCTCATCGCTCAGCTCGACGCCGCCGCCGGTGCCGGCGTCGAAGCGGTGGGTGCCCAGGGACACCCATTGCCCGCCTGCGGAGCGCTGGTCGATGCGGATGGTCCGCGAGCCGTCGGCGGCACGCACCGTGTAGGGGGCGTCGGAGGCGCGGTTGGGGTCAGCGGTGTAGCGCACCTGCACCTCGTAGCGGCCCGCCTCGGGTACGTCCGGCCACCAGCGGGCGACCGCGGAGCCGTCGCCGGCCGGGTGGACGCGGTAGCTCTGCCCGTAGAAGCCGGGGGTGCCCGTGGCCCTCGTCCACTGCCCGGCCTGCTCGAAGCTGAACAGCGAGTCGTCGTCGGCGATGACACGGGGCGGGTCGGCCGGGTGGGCGGCCCGGGTCACGGTGAGCTGATCGGGGGCGATCACCGTGCCGCCGCCGCGGCCCCGACCGGCCAGGGTGAAGCGGATCCGGTGGCTTCCCGCGGACAGTTCGTCGCTGCCCAGGGACACGACCTGGTAGCCCTGGAGCGAGGAGAGCGTCGCATCGACGCGGCCCGCGGGCAGCGTCCTGCCGTCCACGCTCACCTCGGCGAGACCGCGGTCGGCCGCCCGTCGCAGGCGCACCGCCAGCTCGAAACGGCCGGAGCGGGGCGTGCGGAAGGGGACCTCGACATAGTCGCCGGGCCGGTGCGCCTCGTACCGCAGCACCCTGCCGCCCTGGGCGTTGGCGTCGACGACGGACTCGGCGGTGCTGCCCGGGGTGGTCGTCGTGCCGGGGCGGCCCGCGAGTTCGTACGCGCGCGAGGTCAGGCCGGTGCCGGGGCCGCCGCGGTCGCGGCCGCCGGTCAGCCAGGCGAGGTCGAAGCGGGCGAGGGCGATCCGCTCGGGAAAGGCCGGGCTGCTGCCGTCCCGGCCGTAGACGAGCAAGGCCGTGCCGTCGAGGAGCCGGGCCAGGTCGGAGTAGTACGACGGGCCAGCGTGTACGACCTTGTGGTAGCGGAAGCTGCGGCCCTCGTCGTAGCTCACCGAGACGGTGAGGTTCTCGCGGGCCGAGGCGTCGGGGCGGGAGAAGAGGAGCCGGGCGGGGCCGTCGCCGTCGGGGCCGCCGCTGTAGCGCAGCAGTCCCGCGTCGATGGCGACGAACTCGCGGGTGGCGCCGTCGAGTACCGGCTTGGACCAGGTGCTGCCGCGGTCGGTGCTGGTGGCCGTGATGCGGTAGCGGGTGCCGCCGGCGGCCGCACGGCCG
Organism: Streptomyces sp. NPDC001508; assembly: GCF_040298665.1. Lineage (NCBI taxonomy): Bacteria > Bacillati > Actinomycetota > Actinomycetes > Kitasatosporales > Streptomycetaceae > Streptomyces > Streptomyces sp. NPDC001508. Next base: position 40,978 of record NZ_JBEPAP010000043.1, on the reverse strand, counting down.
TTGACGACGACGGTGCCGTCGGCGCGCTGGTGCACCCGGCTCTCGTTGACGGGGTAGTCCGGGGAGACCGGCACCGGCGCGGTGGCCTGCCAGGTCCTGCCGTGGTCGTCGCTGAAGAGCATGGCGAGGCCGTACATCCGCTCGGCCGTCGTGTGGCCGACGATCGTGCGGCGGTGGGCCACCGGCACCAGCAGCCGCCCGTCGTCGAGTTGGATGCCGTGACCCGGGCCGGCGCCGTGCAGGGTCCAGTCGTAGGCGTTGGCGTCGAAGAGTCCGGTGAGGTCACGCGGCCGGCTCCAGGTCCGGCCCGCGTCGGTGCTGCGCATGACATAGATGGTCGAACGGTCCGCCGAGCAGGTGGTGTTGCCCGCGTCGCGGGCGGTGCTGCTGACGAAGAGGTGGACGGTGCGGGTCTTTGTGTCGACGACGGGCGTCGGGTTGCTCCACGACGCGCCGTCGGTGGCCGGCACGATGACGCGGCTCGCCTCGAAGGTCCGGCCGCCGTCGGTGCTGCGCCGCATCACGATGTCGTGCGGCCCGGCGTCGCAGGCCGTGAGCCGCCCTTCGGCGAACACGAGCACGCTGTCGTGGGGCAGCACGGCGAGCCCCTGGACGTGGTAGTTCACATGTGTCCCGTCGGTGGAGTCCCACAGGGTCGTCTCGGTGAAGTACCCGGTGGTGGTTCCGGCGTCCTGGGCGGAGCCGGGCGCGGGGATCACAGCGAGCAGCAGGGCGAGCGCGGCCGTGCGGGCCAGGCGCGTGAGCACACGGATCACGGGCGGCTCCTTGCGGGGACGAGGTGCTCGGACAGCGGGTCCAGGAACGCGGCGAGCGCCGTGCGTTCGGCCGCGGTGCAGGCGGTGAAGGGCGGCGCGGCATGGGCGGGGCACAGCCCGCGCGCTGCGAGCAGTTCTTTGATGACGGGGACGCCGCGGCGGACGCGGTGCACCCCGAGCAGCGTCGTCACGATGTGCTGCCACCGGTCGGCCGCCGCGTCGTCGCCCGCGCGTACGGCCTCGTACAGTGCCACGACCGGGCCCGGCGCGGCGTTGGCGATGCCCGGCACGATGCCGTCGGCGCCGCGCCGCAGCGCCGGTGCGAGCGCCGTCTCGGCGCCCTGGCTCACACCCGTCGCGGGCAGTCGTGCCGCCCGCGCCACCAGGTGGTCGAGGAGCGCTAGGTCGCCGGAGCTGTCCTTGATGCCCACCACATGCTCCAGTGCGAGCACGGCGTCCGCGAGCCCGGGGGTGAACGGGCAGGCGTAGGCGGGGGCGTTGTACGCGACCACGGGCAGGCCGAGGTCCTGCAGTGCCGCGTAGTGCGCCACGATCTCGTCCTCGCGGTGGGCGAAGTACAGCGGCGGGCTCAGCACCAGCGCGGTGGGCCGCGCCGCCAGCACCGCCTCGGCGCGCTGTAGCGCCTCGGCGGTTCCGGGAGCGGTGACGTTGACGAGCACCGGCCCGTCGGGGCGCAGCGCCCGCCACCGTGCCGCGACGCCGGCCGCGAACGCGCCGATGCGGTCGGTGGGGATGAGCGGCCCTTCGCCGTTGCTGCCGAGCAGCATCAGGCCGTGCACGCCCGCCCGGTGCAGTTCCTCCAGCAGCGGCTGGGCGTGCGCGGCGCAGGGGGTGCCGGGCCGCTCCATCGGGGTGATCAGCGGCACCATGACGCCGCGCAGCAGTGCGCGCCCGTCGGTCACGTCAGTACCCCTTGGTCTCGGGCCGGTGCAGTTCGCGTCCGTCCCGTACCAGTTCGTCCTGGAACGCGGCGAGGCGGCGCTCGTCGGTGTGCGTCTGCTCGGGTACGAGTCCGTTGTCCAGGCAGTGCGCGGCCGGCGGCGCGGCGACGCCGCCGAGCCCGCCGCCCGTGATCAGCGGGTCCGGACGGGAGGGCGGGCTGGATGGCTTCGGCAAGACGACTCCTCCTTCTCAAACGGTGCCGCGCACCGCGGTCCCGTCCCCGGCGGTCAGAAGGTGATGCGCACCGCGGTCCCGTCCCCTGCGGTCAGAGGGTGATGCGCACCGCGGTCCCGTCCCCTGCGGTCAGGCGTACGGTCCCGTCGGCGGCGACGCGGGTGGTGCCGACGCGTCCTCGGACCGCGGTGCGCGCCTGCGCGCCGGCGGGTGCGGGCACACCGAACACCACCTCCGCCTCGGGCCCGTGCACGACGGCGCGTATCTCGCCGGGGGCACGGACGTACTCCTCGATCACCGTGCGGGGCGGGGCGTCCAGCAGCAGGGCGCCGTCGAGGGTCACCCGCAGGCGGTGGCCGGCCTCGACGGTGAGCGGCCCCTCGCGCAGTCGCAGCCGGTGCAGGGCCGCGGGCCTGCCGGGGTGGCCGAAGCGCCAGCCGGCGGGCAGCGGGTCGGCGAGTTCCTGCATGGCGAGGTACGCCAGGAGGTTGCCCCAGGTGAGCAGGTAGTCGGAGCGTGCGTCGAAGAAGTGGATGTCCTCGTCGGGGCCGGAGGGGTAGTTCTCGTGGACGTGGCTGTGCTCTTCCCACTCCCGGCGGAACATTCCCAGCAGTTCGTCCGCGATGGCGGCGGCCCGCTCGCGCAGCCCGTAACGGCGCAGCCCTTCGACGGCGAGGAAGGCCACCGGGCCCCAGACACGGCCGCGCATGTAGTGCCGGTCGTACCCGGGGTCGCTGCGTGAGACGCTCGGCAACGGCGGTGAGCCGCCCAGCAGTTCGGGGTGCAGCAGGGTCGCGGCAAGGCGTCGCGCGCGCTGCGCCGAGGGGGTGCCGGCCAGCAGCGGATAGAGCATGGACGGTGCCAGGTGGAGGTCGAAGCCGCCGTCGGCGCGCAGGTTGCGGTGGTGTCCTGCGGCCTCGTCCCACAGGTGTTCCTCGATCCGGGCGGCGGTGGCGGCGTGTTCGGCCCGCAGCCGCTGCTCGGTCGGCGCGTCCTGGAGCAGGCCCGCCATGTCCGCGACGGCTTCGGCGTCGGCCGCGTGCAGGGCGTTGAGGCCGACGTCGGCGAGGTCCATGGTGTGGGTCCGCGGGTCGTAGGCGATCTCGTCCCACATCGGGGAGTCGTCCATGCCCGACTCGCGCTTGGTGCTGTCCGCGGTGGCCGACCCGGGGTCGTCCGTCGGGTCGGAGCCCCAGGCGAGCAGCCCGTGCGGGCCGCGCCGAGCGCGCGGCCACCAGTCGTGCCAGTCCCGCAGCACGTCGTACGCCTCGGTCAGCAGGCGGCGGTCGCGGGTGGCGTCGCAAAGGCCCGTGCTCCGGTACGCCTTGAGGACGGTGTACGCGCCGACGGGTGGCTGCGAGCGGTCGTCGGTGCGGCCCCGGTCGTCGCAGACGCGGTTGGGTACAAAGCCCTGCGGGGTGGCCTGTTCCAGCATCTGACCGAAGATTCCGCGGGCGTAGTCGTGGTCGATCCAGGTGGCGGTGAGTCCGGAGAAGAAGGTGTCCCAGCAGTGCAGGGCCCAGGTGCCGTAGAAGCCGCGCCGCTCCCGGCTGACGAAGTCGCGCGAGGTCGGGGTGATGACGCGGGCGCCGTCGGAACGCAGCACGGTGTTCCAGGTGAGCGAACGCGTATAGCCCTCCCCCGCGCGGCCGAGCAGGCCGGAGGTGGCGAGGGCCGCGGCGTCCGCCTTGCGGCCTGCCGCGTCCAGGTCCGCGTCGAGCGGGCGGGCGCCCTGGGCCACGCCGCAGCCGAACCGCAGCTTCGCGACGTCGAAGTGGAGTTCTCCCGGCGTCTCGAAGACCGCGGGCGCGGACAGGTCCGGTCGGCGGCCGTCGGTGAACCCGTCCGTGCGCAGCACGATGGCGTGGCCTGCGGTGTGCCCGCTCAGCTCGGCCGAGCCGGACAGCACGCCCGGAGCGGTCTTGGCGAAGCGCAGCCGCAGCCGGGCCGCGCCGCAGCAGTCCTCGGTGCAGTGGACGGTGACCTCGGCGTAGCCGCCGTCGACCGTGTGGTGGCCGAGGCGGACCAGGCCGCGGCGCCAGGTGAAGTCGTCGATCACTCGGCCGTCGGGGGTGCGGATGCCGGCGCGGATGCGGATGCCGGAGGGCGGGTGCACAACGGCGGTGTGGTAGCGGACGTCCCAGGTGTTCCAGTCGTCCGGGGCAGGGTGCTGCATGACAGTCGGTGTCCCTCACATGGTGCGGTCGGTGTCCCTCAGACGACGAAGTCGAGTGCGGCGTCGAGCAGCATGCGGGTGTACGTGTGCCGGGGGGCGGTGAAGATCTCCTCGGTCGGGGCGCACTCGACGATCTCACCGAGGTACATCACCGCGACCCGGTCCGCGATCTGCCGCACCACGCCGAGGTCGTGCGAGATGAACAGCAGCGACAGCCCGTGCCGGCCGCGCAGTTCGGCGAAGAGCCCGAGGATCTGCGCCTGCACGGACACGTCCAGCGCGGACACCGCCTCGTCGCACACCAGCAGTGCCGGCCGCAGCGCGAGCGCGCGGGCGATACTGACCCGCTGGCACTGTCCGCCGGACAGTTCGCCGGGCCGCCGCCCCGCGACGGTGCCGTCGAGGCCGACCTGGTCGAGCAGACCGCGGACCGCCCGCTGCCGGTCGCCCTCGGGTGCCGCTTCGGGGTGGGCACGCCACGCCTCCGCGATGATCTTCTCGACCGGCATCCGGGGATTGAGCGACGACTTGGGGTCCTGGAAGACCATCTGGACGGCCCGCCGCTGCTGCGGCGGCCAGCTGCCCGGCCTGCCGATCGGTACGCCGCGGAAGGCGATGGTGCCGCCGTCCGCCCGGGTCAGCCCCACGACCGCACGGGCGAGCGTGGTCTTGCCCGAGCCGGACTCCCCGACGAGCGCGACGATCTCCTCAGCGCCCACGTCGAGGTCGACGCCCTTGACCGCGGCGACCCGCGCGCCCCGCCGCCGGGAGGCGTAACTCACCCGCAGGCCCCGTACGGTGAGCAGTTCGGGCACTCAGATCAGCTCCTCGGCATAGTGGCAGGCGCTCGTCCGTTCCTCAGCGACCGGCCGGGGCCGCGGCACCTGTTCCCGGCAGCGCTCGCGCGCCATGGGGCAGCGGGTGCGGAAGGCACAGCCGCCGGGCCGGGTGAAGGGTCCGGCGGGTGTGCCGGGCAGCGGGTCGGTGAGCGGTGTCTTCACGCGTACGGTCGGCACGTTGCGGATCAGCGCCCTGGTGTACGGGTGCGCCGGCCGGCGCAGCACCTCGGCGGTCGGACCGGTCTCGCACACTCGCCCCGCGTACATCACGACGAGGGTGTCGGCGGTGTGCGCCATCACCCGCAGGTCATGGCTGACCAGCAGCATCGCCATGTGGTCCGCGTCGCGCAGTCTGCGCAGCAGATCGAGGATGCGGGACTGCACGGTGACGTCGAGCGCGGTGGTGGGTTCGTCGGCGAGCAGCAGCCGCGGCTGTCCCGCGAGCGCGAGGGCGATCATGGCGCGTTGCCGCATACCACCGGAGAACTGGTGCGGGTAGTCGTCGACGCGGGACGCCGCCCGCGGGATCTCCACCCGTTCCAGCAGTTCGACGGCGGCCCTGCGCGCGGCGGCCCTGGACCGGCCGTCGCGGCGCAGGATCTCCCCGACCTGCCGTCCGATGGTCAGCACGGGGTTGAGCGCGGCGAGCGGGTCCTGGAAGACCATCGCCATCTCGCGCCCGCGCAGCCGGCGCCGCCGGGTGGCGTCCAGTTCCAGGGTGTTCTCGCCGTCGTAGCCGATCCGGCCGAAGGCGGTGGCGCCGTCGGGCAGCAGGCCGATCACCGCGAGGGCGGTCATCGTCTTGCCGCTGCCCGATTCGCCGATCAGCCCGGTGGTACGGCCCCGTGGCACACCGAAGCCGACGTGGTCGAGGACGTCGACCTGCGCGTGCGGACCGGGCAGCCGCACCACCAGGTCCGCCACGTTAAGCAGCGGGGTCATGAGACGGTCACGCCGGTCAGGTCCGGCTGGAAGGCCGGGCTGGTCCGCAGGCCGTGCACATCGTCCCGCCAGGCGTAGGCGATGTTGACGAACATCGGGTACATGCCGACCGCGTCGTCCCAGATGATCTTCTGGGCCGCGCCCCACAGCCTGTCGCGTTCGTCCGCGGCGGCCGTGCTGCCGGCCTTGGCGAGGATCGTGTCGAGGTCCGGGTTGCAGTAGCCGGTGCGCTGGGCGGCGCACGGGTAGAGGCGGCCCAGGTTGCCGGCGAGGTCACCGGTGTCGAGGGCGAGGGACTGCAGGTTGATGTCCCACCTCATGCCGAGCAGGTCGTCGAGGAAGACGGCCTTCTCCTTGTCCCGCGGCTCCGCCCTGACCCCGATCTTGGCCAGGTCGGAGGCGACGGCCTGCGCGAACTGCCGGAACTCGGCTCCGGAGAACTGCAGTTCATAGGTCTTGGAGTAGTCGAAGCCGGCCTTGTCCAGCGCCGCCTTGGCGGCCTGGGGGTCGTAGGTCACGGGGGTCTGCCGGGCGTGCCCCGGCACTCCCTGCGGCACCGGCGAGTCGGCGGGACGGCCGGTGCGCGGGTACAGCGAGGAAATGATGCTGCTGTAGTCGATCGCCTGCCACAGCGCCCGCCGCACCGCCGCGTCCTTGAAGGCGGGGCGGCCGGAGTTGAACCACATGGTGTAGACGGCGAAGCTCGGCACCGCCTTGACGGTGATCTCGCCGGTGCCCTTCAGCTGGTCCAGTTGGTCGTCGGGCAGTCCCCAGGCGGCCTGTACCTCGCCGGTGCGCAGCGCCGCGACCCGCGCCGAGATCTCCGGGATGGTGCGGAAAACGAGTTTGCGCAGCTTCGGTTCGGCGCCGTAGTAGTGCTCGTTGGGTACCAGGGTGAGTCGCTCGTTCGGCTTGAAGCTCTGCACCTTGAACGGCCCGGAGCCGGTCGGCTTGGTGAAGAAGCCGTCCTTCTCCGCCTGGCCGGCGGGCGTGACGAAGACGGCGGTGAGCTTGCCGAGGATGCTCACGTCGGGCTTCTTCGACTCCAGCACCACCCGGTCCGGGGAGGGCGCCTTCGGGGTCACCTCCGCCCAGGAGGCGGCCTGCGGCCCGTCGAGGCTCGCGATGCGTTTGACCGAGTCGACGACATCGGCGGAGGTCAGTGCGGAGCCGTCGGAGAACTTCACGTTCTTGCGCAGGTCGAACGTCCAGGTCCGGCCGTCCCGCGAGGTCTGCCACCCGGTCGCGAGGTCCGGCTCGTACCGCCCGTCGGAGAGCGTCACCAGCCGGCTGAAGATCTGCCGGCCGGCGGAGGCGGTGGCCCCGTCGGCCCGTGGGCTGTGCGGATCGAGGTTCACCAGCGGCCAGTTGGGGGCGACGGTCAGCTCGCCCGCCCCGCCCGCGCCCCGGCCCGCGGTGCCGCCGCACGCGGTCAGTGTGAACAGGGCGATCACCGTCGCGGTACCGCGTGATGGCAGTCTCATGCCTGCTCCTTCTCCAGCGGCTCAGCCGGTGCGGTGAGCGCTGCCGAAACGATGGGTGAGCTGGTCACCGAGCAACCCCACGCTGATGACGAGGAGGGCCAGCGCGAGCCCCGGGAACGCGGAGATCCACCAGGCGGTGGCGAGGTATTCCTTTCCGAGCGCGATCGTCTGCCCCCAGGACACGGCGCTGCTCGGCAGGCCGATGCCGAGGAAGCTCAGCCCGGCCTCGGACAGCACGATCAGCCCGAACTCAAGGGTGGCGAGGGCCATCACGGGTCCGGCCACGAACGGCAGCACGTGCCGCAGCAGCACCGCCCGCCGCGGCAGTCCCAGCACGCGCGCCGCCGCGACCCACTCGCGCTCACGCAGCGAGAGGGTGGAGCCGCGTACGACCCGGGCGAAGGCGATCCACCGGGTGACGGCCAGCGCCACCACCACGGTCAGGAAGCCGCGTCCCATGACGCCGGAGATGATGATGGCGAGCAGGATGCCGGGAAAGGCCAACTGGATGTCGATCAGCCGCATCACGACCGCGTCGACCAGTCCGCGCGCGTACCCCGCCACGAGCCCGCACAGCACCCCGAACACCCCGGCCACGACCGCCGTCGCCGTGCCGACGACCAGGGAGGTGCGGGCGCCGTGGACCAGTTGGGCGAGCATGTCGCGGCCCAGCGCGTCGGTGCCCAGCCAGGCGGTGTGCCCGGCGTGGGTCGTGGCGCCGGGGGCGAGCAGCCGGTCGCCGACGTGGGTGGTGGTGGGATCGTAGGGGACGAGCATCGGCCCGAAGACCGCCAGCAGGGCGAAGCCGCCGACCAGGAGCGCCGGGATCCGGGCCGTCGGCGAGGTGCCGAGGACGGCGGACCGGAGCGGGCGGGTGACCTCGGCGAGGGTGGTCATCGTCGTACCTCGATCCGGATACGCGCATCGAGCCGTGAGTAGAGCAGGTCGGCGGTCAGGTTGAGGGCGACCACGATCGCGGCGATGAACAGCGCCGCGGCCTGCACCACGGCATAGTCGCGGCCGGCCACCGACTCGACGACCATGGTGCCGAGGCCGGGCCAGGCGAAGACGTTCTCCACGATCACGGCGCCGCCCAGCAGCGTCCCCATCTGCAGCCCCACCACCGTGATCACCGGGATGAGGGAGTTCTTCAGCGCGTGTCCGAAGAGCACCTGGCCCTCGGTGAGCCCCTTGGAGCGCGCGGTCCGTATGTAGGGCTCGGACATCGCCTCCACCACCCCGGCCCGGGTCAGCCGCCCCACCATCGCGGTGAACGGCAGCGCCAGGGTGACCGCCGGCAGCACCAGATACCGGGGCGAGCCGGCGCCCGAGGTCGGCAGCAGACCCAGCGTCACCGCGAACAGGAGGACGAGCATGATCCCGACCCAGAACGTGGGCAGCGACTGCAGCAGCAGGGTGAACCCGGAGACCAGCCGGTCCACGAGGCCGCCGGGGCGGCGCGCCGCCAGCACGCCCAGCGGCAGGCCGATGACGACGGCGATGACACTGGCGGACGAGGTCAGTTCGAGGGTGTTCGGCAGCGAGCCGAGCACCGCGTCCACGGCCGGCTCGTCAAGCCGGTAGGAGGTGCCGAAGTCCAGCGAGAGGGCGTGCCAGAGGTAGGTCGCGTACTGCGTGAGTACGGGGTCGTCAAGGCCCATCCGGGAGCGCATCTGCCGGATGTCGGCCGTCGAGGCGTCGGGGCCGAGCAGCAGCGTGGCCGGGTCGCCCGGCGCCAGCCGGACGATGACGAACATCAGGCTGACCGCGCCCCAGATGACGAACAGGCCGATGAGGATCCGGCGTACGACGATGCCCGTCATGACCGCCGCTCCCCACCCGGCACGGCTGCGGCCGTCGCGCCGCGGATGAACGCGCACGGCACCAGCAGCGTGTGCGCCTCGGCGTCGGGCGTGTTCAGCAACCCGATGAGCAGATCGACGGCGTCGCGGCCCATCTGCTCCCGGGGGATGGCGAAGCGCATCCAGTCGCGCGGCGGCGAGCAGTACGACGGCGGGTCGCCGAGCACCGCGACCGAGCAGTCGGCCGGCACGGCGGCGCCGGCCTCCTCGGCCGCCGCGCACAGGGCGGCCGCCGCCCGGTCGTCCTCGGTCGGCTCCACGACGAAGGCGGTCACCCCGTCGTCCAGCCACCCGCGCACGAGGCCGGGTCGCAGCTCGCCCGGGTCGGCGACGAGGTGGACGCCGACGGGATCGAGCCCCGCCTGCTCAAGGCCCCGCCGGAAGCCGCTCGACCGGTCACGGGTGGGCTCGGCGTTGCCCGGCACCTTGAGGTAGCGGATACGGCGGTGCCCGAGCCCGGCCAGCTCGGTGACGATCCGGCTGGTCGCGGTCGCGTAGTCCGCGGCCACGTAGCTGATCCGGGCGCCCTCGATCTCACGGCGTCCGATGAAGACGAACGGGAAGTCCTCCTCGGCCAGCCGGGCCAGCTCGGCCCGCCGCAGATGCCGGCCGAGCAGCACACAGCCGTCCGCGACCTTGAGCCGGTTGGCCCCGCCGGCGAAGAGCCCGCGCTCGCGGGCCGCCCCCGCGGAGGTGAAGAGCACCAGGTCGTAGCCGCGCTCGGCGGCCTCCGCCTCGACGCCCTGGAGGAAGGGGTGGTAGAAGTCCCGGTGGTCGGTCGGGAAGACGGCCTCGAAGGTGTAGAGGCCGAGCATCTGGTTCCGGCCGCTCTTCAGGCTGCGGGCCACCGGGTTGGCGACGTACCCCAGCTCACGGACCGCGTCCAGCACCCGCTGCCGGGTGGCCGGGGCGATCTGGTAGTCGCCCGAGACCCCGTTGATCACCTGCGAGACGGTCGCCTGGGACACTCCGGCCTGCCGCGCGATGTCGATCTGTGTCGGCCGGCGCCGCTTGCGTTCTTCAGCCACGCGGTTCCCCAATACGTATTGAGCCTGCGGGGAACGTAGGAGCGCACCTTCACGGCGTCAAGTGCCCTGTACGGAAGCGGAATTGGACGCTCCCACCCGTCCGGACGCGCACCCCGCGTCCGTCCCCGGACCGGACCCGTGCACCGTGGTGTCACCGGGCAGCACCACCGGCCACGCACATGCAACGAGGGCCGCGACCGTCAGGTCGAGGCCCTCGTCACCGTGTCGTCCGACCGGGACGACAAGCTCGCCGAGTTACGGATCGGCCGTTGTACGGCGTCCTAGGCTCCGGCTCCCAGGGCGGCCGCCTCGTCAAGGACTGCCGCGACATCCTTGTCGGTCCACATGCCTGTGAGGAACGCCAGGTCAGCGATGGTGAAGCGGTTGCGCATCAGATGGCAGTTGGTCAGTGCCCAGGTAACCGTCTCCGGGGCGACCGGAGCGCTCAGCTCGCTGAACCGGGTCGGGGCGCCTGCCGCGCGCAGAGCCGCGACGATGCGTTCTGGCGCCTCCAGAAGGGCATCGACGGTCACGGCGTGGCCGGCCCAGCGCGCCAGGGCCTCGCGCAGCCGGGTCGGTGCATCGGTGTTCTCAAGGTGGGCAAGCTTCTTGGCGTAGTCGGCCCAGCACTCGTCCGCGGTCGCGCCGGACTCGTCCATCCATCCGAAGGCGGCGCGGACGGCGCGCTGGGCCTCGTCGGGCTCGGGCAGCGTCAGCGCGGGAAGGTCACCGGCGGCGATCCGGTTCAGGACGCGTACCCACAGCAGGGAGACCAGCACGGTTGCCACGCCGACCTGCTCGCCGTGGTGCGCGTTCGGCAGCTGACGCGCGCCGTGTGCCATGTCGAGCATGTGACTCACCGTGTGCTCCATCCCCGACGACGGGGAGGTCTGGCCCGCGATTCCCATCGACAGGCCGGAGAGTGTGAGGAACTCGGCGAGCGTCGCGAGGTCGGCCGGCACGGAGCGCCCGACCCCGCCCGCGATGTTCAGAAGGTCCTCGCCGTACCGCCTGGTCATTGTGGCGGCGTCCATGGAGAATCCGCGGTCCATGCCGAACAGTGACGACAGGTACCAGTCGGCAGGTGCGGTGAACATCGAGATCATGTCACCGAGCCCCGAGCGGTTGAGGGCCGCCGGGGCGCCGGCAAGCACTTCGTCGTCGATGAGCAGGGTGCGCGGCCAGGCGCTGGGGGTGGTGCGTTTGACCCCCTTGATCAGAAGCACGGACTGGTCGTCGGCGAAGCCGTTGACCGACGCCGCGGTCTGCACCACGATGTGCGGCCGCGGGCCTGCGGCGACCTTGCCGATGTCGCACAGCGTGCCGGAGCCGATCGTCACCACGGCGTCCGCCGTGGCACAGCCGTCACGTGCCGTCTCGACGGTGGCCTCGTCGGCGTGCACGTCACCGACGAGTACGACGGTCTCGACGTTGCGTCCTTGTGCGATCGAGTCGACGAGCGTGCGCTTGAACTCCTCCCCGCCAAAGGTGCGGTAGTCGCGGTCGTCCGTCAGAACGGCGATGCGCCCGCTCTCGGGGAGCGCGTCCAGTACCTGCCGCAGGCTCTTGCGTGCGCCGGTGGAGATGTCAACGCTGGTGAGACCGATGGCCGACCTGTTCAGCTGGGTGGTGATGTCGGAGACAAGTGTCATAGGAGGCTCCTTGCGCATGGTCGGTCAGACCTGCTGCTCGACGGCGTCGAACAGGGCGCGGTAGTCGTGGTAGGCGTCGTCGTAGGCGGCCGTGGCCGACTCGTCCGGCTCGATGACGGTCGGGTCCAGGGCCACGACGCTGTCAACGGCCTTGGTGAGACCGGAGAACAGGCCTGCGGCAACGGCGGCGAGAATCGCGGCGCCCGCGGCGCTGGTTTCGGCCGTGGTGACGCGCTGGATGGGTGTGCGGCAGAGAGTGGCCTTCGCGGTGAGCCACAGGGTGCTGCGCGCCCCGCCGCCGACCGAGCGGACGCTGCTTGCCAGTCCCATTGCTGACAGCCGGTCGTAGATGTCGCGGAAGGCGAAGGCATTGCCCTCGAGGATGGCCCGGGCCAGGTCGGAAGCATCGTGGTTCATGGCAAGACCGGAGAACACGCCGCGCACGCGGTCGTTCCAGCGCGGCGCCATCGAACCGGAGAGAGCGGGAATGAAGCGCACGCCGTTGGCTCCCGGAACTGACTGGGCGGCAAGTCTGAAGAACTCTTCTTGGCTGACGCCGAGGAGGTTCTTCGCGAACCACAGGGTGTTGCCGCCGGAAACGAAGCCGGGGTTTTCGATCAGATACCCGCCGGGTGTCGCGTGGGCGTGGGTCTCCACCACACGGGTGTCGTCGAAGACTGGCTCGGAGCTGGCGACCCCGACGGGTTCGGCCGTGCCGATGATGTCGATGACGACGCCCGGCCGTACACCGCCTGCGCCCAGACACGAGGCGTGGTCGTCCCCGGTGCTGACGACCACCACGCAGCCCGTGGTCAGCCCGAGGGCGGAGGCGGCCTCGGCGGTGAGGGTCCCCGCGGGGTCCACCGCTTCGCCGATCTCGGGAAGTTTGGCGCGGTCGAGGCCGGCTGCCTCGATCAGATCGTTGCTCCAGCTGCGTGTGGTGACGTCGTAGAGGAGGGTCGACGACGAGTTCGCGTGGTCCTGGATCACACGGCCGGTCAGCCAGGCGAGCGCGTAACCGCCCACCGAGGGCAGCCACTCGGCGGCTCTGTAGACATCTGGCTCCTCGTCGCGCAGCCACATGCATTTCGGGGCGGTGTGCGAGGCGTCCAGGTTCAGTCCGGTGCGTTTGAACAGGGCGTCAGCACCGATCGCACGCTCCAACTGGGCGACCTGATCGACCGCGCGGCGGTCGAGCCAGATGATGGCCGGGCGCAGCGGGTTGTATGCGCGGTCGATGGGCACCACTCCGTCGACCTGGCTTGACAGGGCGAGATGCGTTACCGCGGAGGGCTGGATCCCGGCTTGGGCGACGACTCCGCGCACGCTCTCAGCGAGGGCAGAGCGGTAGTCGGCCGGGTCCTGGTCCGCCCAGCCGCTGTGCGGATGGTGCATGGCGTAGCTGCTGGAGTGAGTGGCGACGATGGTGCCGTCCGGCGCCATCAGGACGGCCTTGGCGCTCTGCGACCCCAGGTCGCAGCCGATTACGTAGCTCATGAGAACTTCTTTGCTTCTCGAGACGGTAATTCACTAGACGTCTGACCAGCCGCCGGGGGCAGGCCGTCCAGGGGCGAGGGCTGCGGTGGGGAAGCAGAGGCCGAAGTGCGGCTCGGCAGTGCGGCTGGTCAGAGTGATCTGCTGTGCAGCGTCGCCTTACGGTTGATCCACATGTCGAAGACATCGCTGGTGTGCCATTCCGACGAGGCGAGGACAGGTCGTCCGGCCCCGTCGAAGTCGGTCTCCTCGAAGAACAGCAGCGGCGTTCCCTTGGCGACCTGGAGGTGGCGGGCGGGTGCTCCCGAGGCGAGGACCGGTTTGATGCGGGCCCGGCCGTTACGCGCTCCGTGCGAGACCTGCTCCAGCAGCCCGAACAGGGACCGGCCGAAGCCGTCGCCTCGTGCATCGGGCGGCACCAGCGAGGCCGGGAGGCGGTCGATGCTGTACACCACCGGCCGGTCATCGGCCAGGCGAAGCCGTTCAACGACCACGACGTCCTCACCCGGCGTCATCGCCAGGTGTGCCAAGTCGCTGTCGTCGGCTTGCCTGACCGACGTGTCGAGTACGACGATGCTGGGCTTGAAGCCGGCCGCACGGATCATCTCGGTGTAGCTGAGATTGAGGTCGAGCGCGTGCTGCTGGGGAATGCGTGCCACGAACGTGCCTGACCCCTGGCGGCGCGCGAGGTAGCCGGACTCGATGAGTCCGCGGTACGCCTCGCGCACCGTGGCCCGGCTCACGCCGAATCGTTCGCCCATCTGCTGCTCGTTGGGCAGCTGGTCCCCTACTGTGTAGGTGCCATCGCTGATGAGCTCGCGGATTCCGTTGCGTACCTGCTCCACCATGGTGGGGCGGCGTGAAGCCATCGCTATCCCTCGATTCGTGCCGGACGTATCACTTCTGCGAGTTCACCGAACCGGCCAGACGTCTAACGTCTGGAGACCGGCCGGTCAACGCCCGGAGTATAGGCCGAGGCCTGCGACGTCAGGCGGCTGCGTCGCGAGCGAAGCCGAGCGCCGTACGCACCTGCGCGACGACGTCCTTGTCTCCGGGCAGGGCACCGTCGAAGATCGCGCCACCGATGGTGAAGCCCCAGGCCCCGGCCGCCGTCAGACCGCGGATCTGCTCCTCGGACACGACGGAGCCGGCGGCGATCACCGGGGCGTCGATGGCGTCGGCGACGGCACGGGTGAGTTCGAGCGGATCGACATCGCGGTGCCGGTAGGCAAGCAGGTCGACACCGTGGACCCCCGACTTGGCGGTGAGGGCTCGCGCGTGGTCGACGATCTCCTCGACGGTGCCCTGCAGTTCGCTCGGGTGCCCGACGACACGGCCGGGGAACGGCGCAAACTTGATGTCGGTGTTCTCCAGGCGCTGGACCGCCTCGTCGGCGAAGGTACCGCCCACGATCCAGTCCACCCCTGCGGCGACAGCCGCGTCGACCGCGGCCAGCTCGTCCTCCTTGGTCACCGAGACGACCTCCAGGTAGACCGTCATCCCCGCTTCGTGCGCGGCCTTGGTGAGGTCACGCTGAAGCTGCGGGGTCGCACCGACGTCCTTGAAGCCGATGTGACGCAGACCGGTGGTGCTCACGTCCTGGAGCACCTGGAGCGCGTTGTCCACGGTCCGGTCGTTGTGCGTGAGCATGAAGATGAACTCCACGGTTGTTCTCCTGTGTTGAGAGGGATGAAAAAGGGGGCCAAGAGGTCTGGGGGTCGGATCAGGCGGGCAGCAGGCCACGCACGTCCTCGACCACGTGGGCGGGGTCGAGTCCGGCAGATCGTGCTTCCTCTGCCGAGGTCGCGCCGGAGAGGACCAGGACGGACGCCATGCCTGCGGCCTGCCCCATCGCCACATCGGTCAGCACCCTGTCGCCGACCATCGCGGCCTGGTCGGCGGGCACCTGCAGACGGTCGAGGAAGGCCTCGGCCATGTGCACGCTCGGCTTGCCGACGACCGCCTCGGCCCGCGTGTCGGTGCACGCCTCGATCGCGGCCAGCATGGCGGCACAGTCGGGCAGGCCGCCGTCGGGCGTCGGGCAGTACGGGTCGGGGTTGGTGGCGACGATGGCCGCACCTCGGCGCACGGCCTGGTAGGCCCGGGTGAGCTTGTCGTAGTCGAAGGTCCGGTCGAAGGAGACCACCACGACATCCGCCCGTTCGGGATGGGGCGTCGTCTCGAAGCCGGCGCTGTGCAGCTCGTCGGTCACGACGTGTTCGGCCACCGGCAGCAACGTGGCGTCCGGGTGGTACCGGCGCAGGTAGCGGACGAGGGCGTCAATGGCGGACACCACATCGTCCGGTGTTGCGGGTATGCCGAGCCGGGTGAGCTTCGCAGCGTATGAGGCCGACGTTTCCAGCGGCTTGTTGGTCACGAACACAACCCGCGATCCGGCGTCCCGCAGCTCCTGCACGACGCGGTCGGCGCCCGGGATCAGCTCGTCACCGAGGTAGAGGGTTCCGTCCAGGTCGAAGGCGTATCCGCGGTAGCGCGGAAGGACGCGGGTCCCCGGCGACAGGATGGCGGTCATCGTGGTCACTCCGTTGGGTGATCGAGGGAAGGGCGGCGCTAGAGGTCGGCCGGCGCCGTGTGGGTTCGCAGGGCGTCCTCGGCCGCGTCGAGCGCGGCGAGCTCCTGCTCGGCGGAGATGTTGGCGGTCCGGTGACGGCCGTAGGTCATGTACAGCAGGAAGGCCAGCGCGAAGACGGCCACAGCGATGCCGAAGGCGAGCGGAACATTCCACAGGGCTGCCGGGATCAGCACGGCGGAGAGCACGGCCCCGATCCACATGGTTGCCTTGCCACCGCGCGCCCGGTACGGACGGTTCAGATCGGGGCGGCTGCGGCGCAGGACCAGTGCGGCCACCATCATGAGGATGTAGGAGACGGCGGCGACGAGCACCGAGAGCGACACCAGCACCGGGATCGAGTCCGACATCGCCGTGCCGACGAAGACGAACACCAGACCGACAAGACCAGGCAGTACCAGGCCCCAGAGCGGTACCTGATTACGGGTGAGCGTCGAGATCCAGGTCGGCAGGTATCTGGCGCGGGACAGGGCGAACATCTGCCGCGAGTAGGCCAGTACGATCGCGTGGAACGATGCCACGAGGGCGATGATGCTGAACACCGCGATGACAGGGGAGATCCAGCCCTGCGCGCCGATGACGTTCGACAGCGCCACCGTGATCGGTGCCGTTGCCCCTGGCAGATGGTGGTCGCCCACACCCGCCGCGACAGTCAGCGTGCCGACACCGACGACGGCCAGGGTGATGAACGCCGTGGCCAGCGCCCTCGGGATGTCCTTGCCGGGATTGCGTGCCTCCTCCGCGGACATGGGAAGGCTCTCGATCGCGAAGAAGAACCAGGCGGCGTACGGCAGCGTGGCCCACAGGCCGCCGATGCCGTGCGGGAACACGGCGCCGGACGAGTAGGCGTTCAGATGCTCCAGACTCGCCTTCGGCAGTCCGATGGCCATGAAAACCACAAGCCCGAGCACTGCAAGGCCGGTGACCAGAAATTCGACCTTCAGAGAGCCACCCGCTCCCGCGAGGTGGACGACGGTCGACACGGCGTACAGGACGACCGCGCTCAGCCAGATGGGAACGTTGGGGAAGAGCACGTGGACGTAGCCGCCGACCGCGAGAGCTACCGCGACCGGTGCGAAGACGAACTCCAGCAGCACGCTCACACCGGCGAAGTAGCCCCAGATGCGGCCGAGCGCCGTGCGAACGTACGCATAGGCACCACCGGAGTGCGGGATGGCGG
Organism: Streptomyces sp. NPDC001508; assembly: GCF_040298665.1. Lineage (NCBI taxonomy): Bacteria > Bacillati > Actinomycetota > Actinomycetes > Kitasatosporales > Streptomycetaceae > Streptomyces > Streptomyces sp. NPDC001508. The sequence goes on along the minus strand of NZ_JBEPAP010000043.1, from coordinate 23,818 downwards.
CGGCGAGTTCGCCGATCACAGCGGACAGGCATGCGTAGAGCAGCCCCATGATCGCTATCGCGATGAGGTAGCCCCAGTAGCCGGTCAGGTCCAGCCCGGTGTTCCAGCCGTAGTAGTCACCCGAGATGACCGCGCCCACGCCGACTCCCCACAGCAGAGTCGGGCCGACGGAGCGTTTCAGAGAACCTTCGCCCACAGACGGGGCGGCCACAACCTTGTCAGACATACGCACTGCTCCTTTGCAGTTGCTGGGCTAGCTGCGATACCGGTGACTTCGTGACCGCCAGGCCCGACTCAGGGCAGCGTGATTCCGCAGGTCAGGCGAGTGGGCGGCCCCTTAAGTCACTGACAATGGGGCGAGATGTCATTCGGTGGAGGTGAAAGTCGAGTCAGCGGGGGTGGGAGCCGTACGCAGTACCCGGTCGGCCGCGCCGTCATCGAGAAGGGCACGCGCTTCGTGCTCCAGCTGTACAAGCGTGCGATAGTGGGTGATTTCGCGCTTGCGTATATCGTCGTTCCACCCGAGCGAGTCGCCGACGACCTCGGCGATCTGCTCCAGCGCGGCGAGGCCGGCGTCGGGCAGCTCGATGGTGAGCCGCGTGCGTCGGACGAGGACATCCTCGAGGTGGCGGGCATCCTCCTCCCGAGCCGCGTACGCCAGTTCGGCGAACAGCACGTCCGACGTGCCCGGCACGATGCCGCCGAGGCGTGAGTCCCCGTCGACCAGGGCGACCACGTCGGTGGCGAGGTCGCCGTAGCGGTCCACCAAACGGTCAGCGGGCTTTGGCTGCAAGCCGCGCTCTCGCAGCGCGCGCCGGCATGCTTCGCGTGCCTGCCCGTAGCCGACGGCTCCGAGAAGCGGAAGCCGGGCGGTGCGAGACGGGGGCACCCGCGCTCCGCGACTGGCCAGCACAGCGTCGACGACATCCTGCGCCATCACGCGATACGTGGTCAGCTTCCCGCCGGCGATGACGGCGACGCCCGGGCGGGGCAGACCGACGACGTGTTCACGGCTGAGCTTGGTCGTCGCGCTCGCCTTCCCGGCGACGAGGGGGCGCAATCCCGCGTACACGCCGACGATGTCGTCGTGTGTCAGCGGATCCTCCAGCACCGCGTTCACATGCTCAAGGAGGTAGTCGACATCAGCGCCGGTGGGCGCCGGATTGGCCCTGTCCAGTGCCCACGGTGTGTCCGTCGTCCCGATGATCCAGTGCTCGTCCCACGGGATGACGAAGAGCACACTCTTCTCGGTACGCAGCAGGACCCCAAGGCCCAGCGGGATGCGATCGCGACGGACGACGATGTGCACTCCCTTGGACATCGCCACCGACAGGCCCGCCGGCGCGCCGAGCACCGCCTGCGTGTCGTCGGTCCACACACCCGTGGCATTGACGACGTGCCGCGCCCGCGCCGTCACCACACCGCCCGTCTCCTCGTCGCGCAGGCGCACCCTCTCGACCGGCTCGCCAGCCGCCTCAGCGGGCTGGACCTCGGTGACAGTGGCGCGGTTGATGGCGAGTGCGCCCTGCTCGACGGCCGTACGCACCAGGGTGAGCACCAGCCGGGCATCGTCCACCTGGGCGTCGTAGTAGGTCAGACCGCCTGAGAAGCGGTTCGCGGTCAGGCCCGGCATCTCTTGCCTCAACTCCGCCGGGTTCAGGTGGCGATGGCGGGGAACGCCTCGACGGCGACCGCTGAGAAAGTCGTAGAGCGTCATGCCCGCGCCGACGTAGAAGCGCTCGAAGAGGCCGGTCAGCGGATAGAGCAGTTGGACGGGCTTCACCAGATGCGGGGCGAGCGTCCGCATCAGTCTGCCGCGCTCCAGCAGGGCCTCGCGGACAAGCTTGAACTCCATCTGCTCCAGGTAGCGGATGCCGCCGTGTACGAGCTTTGACGACCGGCTCGAAGTTCCGCTGGCCCAGTCCCTGGCCTCGACCACGGCCACCGAGAGTCCCCGGGACGCGGCATCGAGCGCGGCGCCCGCTCCGACGACACCGCCGCCGATCACGAGGACGTCGATCGTCTCGTTTTCGAGCTTCCGAAGCGCCTCGGCACGGCGGGCGGGCGAAAGGGCGGAAGCGGCGGGCGCGTTCGGCATGATGCGAGACTCCTCGAAGCGGCGACGGATTCGTTATACGTCAGTCGTCTGACGACTGTCAACGGTTCGTTCGGCGTCCCGTTCAACCCTCGAAGCGGCCCCTGCGGACCAGGCCTGATCTGCGGCATCGGACCCAGCCGGCCCAGCTGCCGACCACGTCGCAGCGAAATCCGCGGGCTGCAATGCGGGTTGGGGGCGTCAGGTCCTGCCGGCCGAACTGAACGCGGCCTCGCGGCCGGACCGGTCCCGCTGCGTGGTCGACTCCTCCGACATCGGGGAGTCAAGTGGTTGCGCAGCCAGGCGGATCTCATGGGCGTCGCTTCGGGCGCCCGCCCCCGTCAACACACGACCGGACGCACGCCCGGCAAGCCCACGGCTGTCCCCCACACACACAAGGCCACTTCGGCGCAACGCCCAGCGACCGACCCCACCAGGGCCGACCCAGAAGAGGGTGGTGATCGTTGAATCACTGCTGTTTCTGCCCGTTCCTGACCGCTGTTGGTCATGCGTTGGTCACGTGACCAGCCAGCCATCGGCGCAGCTCAGAGTGTGTCTGCCGTGACTCACACCCACCGTTCAATGCGACCTCGTGACTGGACGGCGGGCCGCTCTTGTGACAGGGGTAAGACGGTCCGTGGCTTGCTCACCACAGACCGGAGAGGCCGCCCGTGCCGGTTGGCTCTACTGACCTTTGCGGCGTGTTGTCGTTGAGGGCTGACGATGTGTGATCGTCGCGGTATTGCTGTTGTGTGAGATATCCGCAGGGTGGTGGGCTGACGCCTGAACGGCAGGCGTTTCGCGAGCGGGTCCGGCTGGAGGCTGCGGAGCGATTCGCTGCGGGCGCCTCCAGCGCCGAGGTCGCCAAGGACTTACGGGTGAGTGTGCGCTCGGTGCAGCGCCGGCGCCGGGCCTGGCACGGCGCCGGAGCCGAGGGGCTGCGGTCTGCCGGGCCCGTGTCACGGCCCAAGCTGAGCGAGGCTCTGTTCACCGTGCTTGAGCAGGAGCTGGCGAAGGGGCCGGTCGCGCACGGTCGGCGCGACCAGACGTGGACGCCGGCGCGGATCAAGACGCTGATCGGGCGCCGGTTCCACAAGAGCATGACGCTGTCGGCGATCGCGCGGATGCTGCACCGGCACGGCTTCAGCCACCAGGTCCCGGCCCGCCGGGCGGCCGAGCGTGACGAGGAGGCCGTGGCGGGCTGGGTGAAGGAGACCTGGCCGCAGGTGGAAGGTCCGCGGCGGCGCCCGACGCCTGACTGTGCTTCGAAGACGAAGCCGGCTTCTCGATGACGCCGCCCACCGCACGGACCTGGGCCCGGCGCGGACGCACACCCGTCATCCGGGTGAGGGGACGCTCCCGGCGCCGCTTTCCCATCGCCGCTCTGGCCTGCTACAAGCACGGTGAACGCTCACGGCTGGTCTACCGGCCCAAGCGGCATCTCGATCACAAGCGCGGCGGCAGACGCAGTTTCACCTGGACCGACTACCGCGACCTGCTCATCGCCGCACACCAGCAGCTCGGCGCACCCATCGTGCTCGTGTGGGACAACCTCAACGTCCACAGGGACCGCCGACTACGGCAGTTCATCGACACCCATGACTGGATCACCTGCTACTTCCTGCCGGCCTACGCACCGGACCTCAATCCCGTCGAGGCATCTGGTCCCTGCTGCGGCGCAGCAGCCAGGTCAACACCGCCTTCACCGACCCCGACCACCTCATCAGCACGCTCCGACACGGTCTCCGCCAGATCCAGTACCGCAGCAACCTCATCGACGGATGCCTCGCCGAAACCGGACTCACGCTGACGACATCACGGCAACAACGTCAGTAGAGCACCAGTGCCGCCCTTCTATGCGGGATGCAGTCCGGCACTGCCGAGGACTCCGGTTCGACTCCGGGCAAGGGGACTGCTCGCCCTGGAGGAACAAGGTCCAGGACAGCCCGAGCGCCACCAGGGCGAGCCCTGCAACACGCATCACCTCGAAATCGGAAACGACGAACGAGAGGTAAGCGAATGACCGTCATTGCAGAGGCGCCGGTCACCAAGAACACGGGCACGCCCGGCCTGGTGTGGCTGGACCTCACCCGGAAGTGTCAGCTCGCCTGCGGGCACTGCCACAACGGGTCCGGCCCGGACGGCTCACACGGCTCGATGACTGCCGAGGACTGGACGCGTGTGCTGAACGAAGCCGCTGCGGCCGGCGTACCCCGAGTGCAGTTCACCGGGGGTGAGGTCACCATGCACCCCGACGCGCCGACCCTGATCGAGCACGCGCTGAAGCTCGGCCTGGACGCCGAGGTTTACAGCAACATGGTTCACCTGAGCGAGGACTGGTGGGAGCTGCTGCGGCGGAAGGGCGTCAACCTGGCCACGTCGTACTACGGCTCGGAGGACGCGCACAACGCAGTCACCCGGCGGAACAGTCACACCCGCACTCACGCGAACATCGTGAAGGCGGTGACGGACAGGATTCCGATCCGCGTCTCCGTGATCGTCTCCGACCCCTCCGACACGGGTGCCGAGACGAGGCGGGAGCTTCAGGCCCTGGGCGTCCGTACCGTTCACGTCGACCACGTCAGGCCCTTCGGGCGCGCGGCGAACGGACAGGAGCCGTGCACGGACGGTCTCTGCGGGCGGTGCGGGGACGGGCGGGCGTCCATCGCTCCGAATGGCAAGGTGTCGCCGTGCGTGTTCTCGACCTGGATGGGCGTGGGGAACGTTCAGGATGCGCCGCTCGGCGCTATCCTCGGCGGCCCGGAGATGGCACAGGCCAACGCGACCATCCGACAGGGCCGGGATCTCAGCGTCTCGTACAGCTGCGGCCCCGACAGCCCCTGCGGCCCGGACAACGACAGCGGTGGCGGTGGCGGCGACGAAAGCGAGTGCTCGCCGGGCTTCCCCGGTAGTTCGTGCTCCCCGAGGAACTGAAAGGCACATGGACACCGACCTCCCCGAATCCGCAATCCGACCTCTCATCCGCGAGCACACGGGCCCGGTGACCGCGATCCGTCGGACCGAACACGGCAACAGCTCAGATCTGACCGCCATCGTTGAGTGCGAGAGGGGCCCCTTCTTCATCAAGGCTGTCCGCAATCGGCCCGGCGGTCGGCGGGACTCCCTCGTCAGGGAGCGGATGATCGATGCCGCCCTTGTCCACATCGCACCGCCCCTGTTGTGGGATCTGGAAGCCGAAGACTGGCTGATCTTGGGTTACGAAGTGGTCGACGGCCGGTCGGCCGACTTCGCGCCCGACTCGCCGGATCTCCCTATGGTGGTCGACACGATCGCGCAGATTGGTCGCGTGCCTCTTCCAGCGTTCGCCCAAGACTGGACCGAGACCCGGTGGGACCGGTTCGCCTCGGACACCTCGGAAGCTGAGCTGTTCCGAGGTGACTCGCTTCTCTACACGGACATCAACCCGCACAACCTGCTCGTACAGGGACGGCGCGCGTGGGCCGTGGATTGGGCGTGGCCGACCAAGGGGGCCGGGTTCATCGATCCAGCGCTTCTGGTCGTCCAGCTCATCGCGGCCGGACACACCCCGGCGAGTGCGGAGAATTGGGCGGGTCAGTTGCCCGCGTGGCACAGGGCGGCTCCGGGGGCGATCAATGTCTTCGCTGCCGCCAACCTGCGTATGTACAGCGCGTTCGCCGAGCGGAAGCCGGATGAGGACTGGCTGAAGTCCATGGTCGCCGCGTGCGAGGCGTGGACCGGCCACCGTGGCGTCACGGCGACATGAAATAGGCTCGCACCCGCCAATGGGACGCCCACCGTGTCCCAGGAGCCAGACGATCCCCCACACTGAACCTGTGGGGGGCCTTCTGCTTTTCCGGCCTGTTTGCTAGAGCAGTGCGCGGAACGGGTTCTCTTCGAGGGGTTCGGGCCGCTCGGTCACGGAAACCGGCGGGCGAACCGACCGCTTCGGTTCCGGCGCACGTTCCGGGGCACGCTTCGGGTCCGGACGGTAAGCGCCCAGACGGACGACCGTTGCACGGTTCTCCTCACGCTCCGCGCTGGCCGGCTGCGTCTCTGCGTGATGGGAAGTGTCCCGGTTCCTGTTGCTGTCCGTGCTGGCCGGCTGCGGCGCAGAGTCACCGGAACTGTCACCGCGGATTGAGAAAACGGTGGCGGGTCGGCCAGGATGAGCTGGACCGTGCTCTCGTCGGCCCGCCCCACTACCTCAAAGCCCATGCGACGAACGGCTTCACGAGCATCCGTCCAGTCGTAACCGGGAACCTCACCTGACCGGGAACTTCACCTGCGATCATCACGGACGAGACAGGCTCTGGGTCGGACTCCACCACAGGCGCCGTTTCCGGCTCCGGCTCCGGCTCCGGCTCCGGCTCGGAGACAGGCTCAACCGGCACGGACTCAGGTGCAGTCGGGGTGACCTCATTCTCAGACGGAGCACCCAACGCATCACAGAGGCAGCGACCGAATGTGACGTCATGTTCCAAGCACAGATGCCACGTGTCCTTACCAAGCGTCAGCGATGACGTGGCCTCAACCTCGGACCCATCACGAGCGATCAGCGAGTAGCCGGAGCGTTGCTCTGGCGGCCTCCCCGCTCGAGAACTATTCTTCCGTACCCCTATCAGTAAATTTATTCAGAAAGGACCCAACCGGGGGTGCCTTTTCTTGACCACGCTTGACAATCAAAATACGGGTCGCTTCGCACCAAATAAGGCGTCCATGACGTCACTGAATGAAGTGGACCTGATCCCGATCTCGCGGGGCGTGCAAATCAGGGAAACAGCGTCTAAACCACTTTCTCCGCTCGGGGTCGGCTATCTCGGAGCATACTGATTCGATGCGCCGGAGGGTTCGCACGCACTCCTGATGGACGTCTTGGTACGCGCTCAGGAGTGGGTGCTCCCCGAGTGGGATTGAGGATGAAGTGGTCTCTCGTCCACTGGGAAGAGGGAGCCATCGAACTGGGTTGGGTCGTGGTCGAAGAGGGCAACTCCTACCGGCTGCGGAAGCTGACCAAGGATGGTGACGACAACGCGGTGATCTACGTGGATCAGTCCGTGATGAACGTCCTGAAGTGGCAGAAGGAGAGGCAGGACGCCGAGCGTGCGCGTCTCGGCTCCGCCTGGGTCGATCATGACCTTGTGTTCGCCCGTGACGGCTTCAAGCTGTACCGGGGCGAGGCTGGCGGCCCGCAGGACCCTGAGAAGGTCTCGGCCCGGTGGCGCACCCTGCGCAACCGCCTCCACCTGCCCGACGACTTCCGGATTCACGACTGGAGGCACAGCAAAGGTCACGAACGACCTGGAGGCCGGAGAGAACCCCGTAGAGGTCTCCGCGAACGTCCGGCACCACTCGCCGGGCTGCACCATGGCCCGGTACGGCCACTCCCGAAAGGACGGAGCGCGGAAGCTCGCCGCCTCCGGTGCGGGCCGACTTGGCCTGTCATCCCTGGTCTGACCTGGGATCTCTCCAGGCTGTTGGTCACGCCACAGCCCGGAAAAGCAGAAAACCCCTGACGAACAGGGGTCTCAGCTGGAGCTGGAGCTGGTGTCCGAGGGGGGAGTTGAACTCTCCACTCGGGCACCAGCCCTTTAGTTCGCTGACCTGCGGATACGCACCCTGTGAGCCTGCTTCGGGACTGTGCGAGTTGGTCATGCTCACCTGCTGTTTCTGCCCGTTCCTGGCCGCTGTTGGTCATGCGTTGGTCACGTGTCCAACCGGTCCAGCTCCGGGCGGCTTGACGCCGACATCTCCCGTGGAGGCGGCTGTACGCCCTTGCTCCGGGGGCTGCTTCGGGTCTTTCAGCAGGAACCAGTAGCTGAGGTGATCGGCCCCCCTCCCTGCGCGGGAGCCGGATCCCTCAGGTGCTGATGTAGTGCTACTGGGAGACCTGCTTCGCAGCCTCGATGAACCGGCTCCAGGAAGCCGGATCGAGACTCAGGTGACCAAATTCCCGGTGCTTGCTGTCTCGCACCATGACACGAGAGAGGTCATTGTCTGCGACTTCGACGCAGCTATCGGATTTCGTGTAGGAACTCGTGCGCCAATTCGGGTTCGTGGCCAAGGTCCCGGCTCCTAATCAGTCGGCATTCTGTCATAGTGATGGATTGCAGCGAAGATGAGGTCTCGTACAGCGGCTCCGTAGACCGCTGACTGTTTCAACAGGGCGAACGCTTTGGCGTACAGCTCGATTTCGCGTGGCTGTGCGACGGAAAACTCCGCCGAGAAGGTCTCAACTAGAACGAGCTTGTCATCGAACATCGAGAATGAGTTACCAGGCCAGATATGCAGGGGCGCGGACTTGGGGACGATTCCCAGGCTCAGCCTGGCCAGCCCCATGACCGACAACAAGCGGTCGAGTTGCCCCTTCATCACCTCCTTTCCTCCAAAGTTGCTGTACAGCGCCTGCTCGCCGAGCAAAACGTTAAAGATTCGATCGCCTCGGTATAGGTATTGCTGCCGTTCAAGCCGCTTAGCCGTGGCGGCTTCGGTGTCGTCGGGAATCTCGTAATAGTTGACGACCTGCTTGAAGGTCTCTGCGGCGTACTCGGAGGTTTGGAGCGTCCCCCACACGAGCGTCGGATGCCAGATTCGAAATACCTTAGTTTTTGAGTAGACCGGTATTGCGGCCTGCTGTCTCTTCTCTGCCCCAGTCGCCAACTGCCGGCGCCACTCAAGCCACAGCTCGTCAATGTGCCGGACCGTGGCAATCAGGTCTTCGATCTGCTCTGATCTGTTGGTCGTCGTGCACCAGACGCGGATGTCGTCCTCGCTGGCGTTCTGCTTCCCGTTCTCGATCCGGGAGACCTTCGACTCCTGCCATCCTGTGGCCAGCGCGAATGCCCGGCCGCTCGCGAAGCCCGCATCCTTGCGGAACCCACGAAGCCGGGCACCCAACGCCTCTCGTGCTTCTTGTGCTTGGTTGCTCACTGATGGGTCAGGGCTTGTACTCGGCGTGAGGGATGGCGACGGCCCAGAGCCGGTCTCGCAGACGGATGCACTCGGCCACGGTGTCAGGGTCTTCCACGATCTCTGACCCAAGAACTCGGCCTTCAGGATCGAAGTGCCCCACGGCAAGAAGGCGGTCGTCGTACAGCCACCAGTCGTTCCCTCCCACGGGGAAGGCAACCCCTTCCGGAAGCCGGTGCCTCGGAAGCCATCGAATGTCCTCGCCCATCTCGACGTTGAGGTGCGTGAGCGAGTGCTCCCAAGTGACGTACTGGCTGTGGGGCTCTGTGACGACGCGAACGCGACGGACCGTCTTGCCCTCACCAGTGACGCGCTTCATCAACGTCGTCCAGTCATCGAGCCATGAGTAGTCGTCGGGTTCGCCACGCTTCCATCGCGCGTACGGCGTGTCCTCGATGGGAGACCCGTAGTCGTCTCGCAGCTCCAGATGGAAGGCATCACGCTCGAACTGGTTGAACAGCTCGTCACGCTGCGCGGGGCTGATCAGGTCCACTGTCTTCCTCCAGGAGGGCCGTGATCGAGGACTTGGGAACCTCGATACAGGTCTCATAGTCGGGCATACGCATCTGGCTCAGGGCTTCAGCGTCGTGCATTTCCGGGCCTTGAAGGACGCAGGTCCCCTGTTCAGTGACGATCTTGATCGGGTCGTTGTACTTCTTGATCTCGCCTGTGGGGAGTCCGTCCTTGGCCAGGTGCTCGAACAGCTCGGTCGGCACCTCGATGACGGTCTGACCGTCTGGCACATCGAGACGCATGAGGAGTTCGTTCGCGTACACCTTCCAGCCTTGGATGACGTAGGTGTCCTGGTCGCTGGCGTACAGGGTGGGGCTGTCTCCCGGGGTGGAGTTCTTCCCAAGGAACCGTAGCTGCATGGTTGCTCTCCCGTCCGCTTCCTTGCGCCGGATTGCGCGACAAGATGATGGTCGCGAGGTCGTTCGAGCCCGTCAATCGGATTGCTGCAAACTAGCGCAATCTCCTTGGGACTTGGGCGCCAGCCCCTCTACGTTCGTCTTCGGACCCAACCTGCTGAGGCAGCACCGAGGGGAGAATCGTGGTGGCCAGCGTGACCCGAGAGCCTGAGACGACCAGAGAACACCTCGAAGTGGACTGGCTCAGGGACACCATCACCGTGATTCAGCTCATGGACCTCTCCCGGTCGACCCGAGCGGACATCGACGCCAGGACGACCGAGTGCATCGGCCACCTGGAAGAACTGTTGGTCGTAGGCCTGGGCGCGGACCAGGACGCCGAGGTGATGGAGCTGTTCCGCCGGGCGTACAGGCACCTGGACCTGGCCGGCCGTCCGACGCCGGCCACCCCCGCCTGCGACGCGTTTGCCTATATGCGAGACACGGCGACCGTCACCTTCGAACTGCTGAAGGTCTACGTGACGAAGACCGAGGGCCAGGACCAGTGAGCCTCAAAGCCGTACTCCGGTTCGTGAACCCGAGACCCCGACGGAGAGTGGACCTCGCGGGCCCGCTGCGTCTAGGGGGACGAGGAGGAGTGCGGAGCCGAGTCCATGGTGTTAGGAGGCGACGAACCCCCTGCTGACTGGATGGCCGAGCACACCGCTACGACTGGGCACCAGCGCTTCCAGCGGATCTCCAAGGATTACGCCCTGGTGGAGAAGGCGGAGTAGTGGCGAGCCGACCTAGCAGGCCGTTGAGTTGGGGCTGGTGCGTCCTCGGCCGACACTGGGCAATGGTCGTTTTCATAGGCCCGGTCGAGTCGGACGGCATGCAGGCCCCCGTACATGCCTGCGAAGGCTGCTGCGCCTACATGCGGAGCTTCGTCCGCAAGTACAACAGGCGCCGGGACAAGCAACCGGCCTAGAAGCTCCCGCTCATCCGCCTCCCCCGACGGATGAGCGGGGTCCAACGCCCACCCCGGCCTGGGACGTCACGGTCGGGGCCTGGGGTGGGTCAGCAAGTGCACATCAGATCAGAGGAAGAGAGGACTTCCGAATGACTGTGGCACCCGAAAGGCCCGTCTCCCTGCTTCAGGGCAAAGACCTGGTGTCGCCCGAGCAGTTCGAGCGCCTGGTGGACTTCTGCGCCGAGGAGTACGGGCACGAGCGCTCGATGGCGGAGCGCATCATGAACGAGGCCCTGGCGTTCATCGACGTCATGGGCCAGACCGGTGAGGGCATGTCGCCCTCTCAGGTCGTCGATCCCGGCTGGCACACGTTCATGCTCCACACGGAGGAGTACGCCGCCTTCTGCACGGAGCGGTACGGCCGGTTCATGCACCACGCCCCGAAGAGCCGCTACCGGGACAAGGCCACGATGGTCGACGTCGTGTCCAAGATCCGCGCCCACGGCTACGCGGTGGACGAGTCCCTGTGGGGCACCAAGGCCGACTGCAACGAGCCGACGTGCTGCGGCGACGGCCCGTGCTGCTGATGCAGGCCGCTGTCAGTGGCAGCCGCTAGAGTCCGGCCCCCTCACAATCCAGGACTCTAAGTAAAAAAGGAAGTTTTCATGGCAACTGCCGAAGCAACCAAGGGCCGGGGACGGGTAACCGTCTTTTCCATGTTCGGGCCCGTCTTCGGCTACGCGAGCACTCTTGTGGATGACCAACAGGTCGCCTACATCGGTCCGCTCACTCCGGCCGTCAATTGGCGGAAGCTCTGGCAGATGGCCGAGCGCTGCCACAACGACGGAGCCTCGGAGACCAGGAAGGCCCAGTGGATCGTCTCGCAGGCGTCCCGTGCGTTCATCTGCGGCAGTGACGTCGTCGTGAAGCTCCCCGACGCCGATTGGGAGATGGAGCCTGGTGGTTGGCTCGTGGAGCTTGGCGACTCCTGGTGCAACCAAGACGTATTGGTTACTGGCAACCTCACAGTGCCGGACCTCACCGCCGAGCAGATCATCCCGAAGTTCACCTACTACCCGCAGTACGCGGGATGACGCCCCGACCACTCTCGCTCTCGCAAAGGTCAAGTGGCCGAGGCGCCTGGCTCCCCACCACCATCAGATGAAGGGAACTCACCTATGAGGGTAGACCTTCCGGCGACAACGCCGGGGCCTGATCCGCCGGGCGGTCCGACCGGGCCGCAAAGTACCCGGCACAAGCCCCGCTGAGCCGCCCTCTGGATATCAGCCTCTGAAGGATGAATTAGGCTCCATGACTGCCAATGGGACGCCGCCGTGTCCCGGAGGCCAGAAACCCCCCGCGGTTCGGATGCGGGGGGTTTCTGCATTGTGACGCCTGCCAGAAGCCAGGACACAGCAGCCGGAAGTGGTACCGGCTGCGGGCTTTGTTTGCTAGAGCAGTGCGCGGAACGGGTTCTCTTCGAGGGGTTCGGGCCGCTCGGTCACGGAAACCGGCGGGCGAACCGACCGCTTCGGTTCCGGCGCACGTTCCGGGGCACGCTTCGGGTCCGGACGGTAAGCGCCCAGACGGACGACCGTTGCACGGTTCTCCTCACGCTCCGCGCTGGCCGGCTGCGTCTCTGCGTGATGGGAAGTGTCCCGGTTCCTGTTGCTGTCCGTGCTGGCCGGCTGCGGCGCAGAGTCACCGGAACTGTCACCGCGGATTGAGAAAACGGTGGCGGGTCGGCCAGGATGAGCTGGACCGTGCTCTCGTCGGCCCGCCCCACTACCTCAAAGCCCATGCGACGAACGGCTTCACGAGCATCCGTCCAGTCGTAACCGGGAACCTCACCTGACCGGGAACTTCACCTGCGATCATCACGGACGAGACAGGCTCTGGGTCGGACTCCACCACAGGCGCCGTTTCCGGCTCCGGCTCCGGCTCCGGCTCCGGCTCGGAGACAGGCTCAACCGGCACGGACTCAGGTGCAGTCGGGGTGACCTCATTCTCAGACGGAGCACCCAACGCATCACAGAGGCAGCGACCGAATGTGACGTCATGTTCCAAGCACAGATGCCACGTGTCCTTACCAAGCGTCAGCGATGACGTGGCCTCAACCTCGGACCCATCACGAGCGATCAGCGAGTAGCCGGAGCGTTGCTCTGGCGGCCTCCCCGCTCGAGAACTATTCTTCCGTACCCCTATCAGTAAATTTATTCAGAAAGGACCCAACCGGGGGTGCCTTTTCTTGACCACGCTTGACAATCAAAATACGGGTCGCTTCGCACCAAATAAGGCGTCCATGACGTCACTGAATGAAGTGGACCTGATCCCGATCTCGCGGGGCGTGCAAATCAGGGAAACAGCGTCTAAACCACTTTCTCCGCTCGGGGTCGGCTATCTCGGAGCATACTGATTCGATGCGCCGGAGGGTTCGCACGCACTCCTGATGGACGTCTTGGTACGCGCTCAGGAGTGGGTGCTCCCCGAGTGGGATTGAGGATGAAGTGGTCTCTCGTCCACTGGGAAGAGGGAGCCATCGAACTGGGTTGGGTCGTGGTCGAAGAGGGCAACTCCTACCGGCTGCGGAAGCTGACCAAGGATGGTGACGACAACGCGGTGATCTACGTGGATCAGTCCGTGATGAACGTCCTGAAGTGGCAGTCGGAGAGGCAGGACGCCGAGCGTGCGCGTCTCGGCTCCGCCTGGGTCGATCATGACCTTGTGTTCGCCCGTGACGGCTTCAAGCTGTACCGGGGCGAGGCTGGCGGCCCGCAGGACCCTGAGAAGGTCTCGGCCCGGTGGCGCACCCTGCGCAACCGCCTCCACCTGCCCGACGACTTCCGGATTCACGACTGGAGGCACAGCAAAGGTCACGAACGACCTGGAGGCCGGAGAGAACCCCGTAGAGGTCTCCGCGAACGTCCGGCACCACTCGCCGGGCTGCACCATGGCCCGGTACGGCCACTCCCGAAAGGACGGAGCGCGGAAGCTCGCCGCCTCCGGTGCGGGCCGACTTGGCCTGTCATCCCTGGTCTGACCTGGGATCTCTCCAGGCTGTTGGTCACGCCACAGCCCGGAAAAGCAGAAAACCCCTGACGAACAGGGGTCTCAGCTGGTGCTGGTGCTGGTGTCCGAGGGGGGACTTGAACCCCCACGCCCGATAAAGGGCACTAGCACCTCAAGCTAGCGCGTCTGCCATTCCGCCACCCGGACTTGGTGCCTGTCGACTTGCCGGGGGTGTGCCCCGTGGCAACACGCACAACAATACCAAGGTTTCGCAGTGGCTTTCACCTGCGTTTCCGTGACCTGCGCGGGGTCGGCGGCACGGTCGGCGGCACGCCGCCCGGCTCGTCACGGACGGTGTCCGGGCGGGCACGCACACACGGGTTCGTGCAGGGCCCGGACATGGGGTCGCGGGGTCCCGGGGTCCCGGGGTCGCCGGGGTCGCCGGGTCGCGGGCGCGGGCCACGCGGGGTCCCGAGGGCGCCGGGTCGCGGGGGCCCTGGGGTTACGGCATGAGCTGGTAGTCCGGGAAGTTTCCGGGTAGGCGCTCGGCCGCCGGGCCCCGGGTGACCGCGCGGACCAGTAGTTCCCCGCCGACGAAGGCGCCCCGCCAGGACGCGCCGAAGCCGCCGAACAGCTCGTCGCGGTCGCCGCGGGAGCGCGGCTTGCCGTGCCCGGTCTTGAACGCGCGGATCTGCGGGGCCAGCCGGTCGTAGGCGGCCCGGTCATCGGTGGCCAGCGTGGCCACCAGCGCGCCGTTCGACGCGTTCATGGCCGCCAGTAGCTCCGCCTCCGTGTCGACCAGGACGATGGTGTCGACCGGCCCGAAGGGCTCCGCGTGGAACAGCGGGGACGAGGGCGGCGGCCCCAGGAGGGTAACCGGCTGGACGTAGGCGGATGTGTCCTGGCCGGGCAGGAAGCGGGCGTCGCCGGCCCTGCCGCGGTGCAGGGGTACGGCGCCGCGGTCGATGGCCTCGGTGATCTGGTCCTGCAGTTCCTTGGCCTTGGCCGCGTTGATCAGCGGGCCGAAGTCCAGTTCGGGGCAGGCGTCTTCGGGGTGCTCGACCGCGAGCGGGTGGCCGACCCTGACGGTGCGGACCGCGGGGAGGTACGCGGCCAGGAACTCGTCGAACAGGGAGCGCTGGACGACGAAGCGGGGGTAGGCGGTGCAGCGCTGCTTGCCGTAGTCGAAGAGTTTGGGGACGACGACGCTGAGCGCGTCCCAGTCGGAGTAGTTCCAGATGCCCCAGGTGTTCAGGCCCTCCTGTTCCAGTACGTGCCGTTTCCCGAGGTCGGCGACGGCCGTGGCGACGGCGGCGCCGGTGTCACGGCCGCCGACGAAGGAGACACAGCCGATCTCGGGTGCCCGCACCAGTGCCTCGGACAGTTCGCCGCCGCTGCCGCTGACCAGGGTGACGGGGATGCCCTCGCGGGCGGCGAGCGCGGCGGCCAGGGTGAGGCAGGCGACACCGCCGTCGGTCGGGGTCTTGGCGATGACCGCGTTGCCGGCGAGCGCCTGGACCAGCAGGGCGTGCACGAGGACGCTCATCGGGTAGTTCCAGCTGGCGATGTTGGACACGGGTCCGTCCAGCGGGGCCCGGCCGGCGAGCATCGGTTCGATGCCGTCCACGTACCAGCGCACGCCGTCGATGGCCCGGTCGACGTCGGCCTGGGCGAGCCGCCAGGGCTTGCCGATCTCCCAGACGAGCAGCAGGGCGAGCAGTTCGCGGTGCTCGGTGAGCGCGTCCAGGGTCGCGGCGACCCGGGCCCGGCGCTTGTCGAGGGGGACGTGCCGCCAGGCGCGGTGCTGGTCGAGCGAGGCGCGTACGGCCTGCCGGGCGGTGGTCCGGTCCAGGCGTGGGGCGCCCGCGATGGGGCTGCCGTCGACCGGGGTGGTGGCGGGCAGCGCGTGGCCGTCCGGCTGCCAGGCGGCGCCCCAGAGGTTGCGGACACCGTCGTCCCGGAAGGCCTCGGGGGCGATGGCGAGGCAGCGCCGCCAGGCGTCGTTCCAGGATGTGCCGGACTTGAGGGTGAGGGTGGGGTGGTCGGTGGTGAGGCTGGTGGCCATGGGGTCGGCTCCGCTCTCGGTGCACGATCGGGCGGGGTGGGACAGGGGCCGCCCCCGTGCCCGTGCGCCGCGCCCGGGCCCGCGGCACCGCGCTCGGCGGCGCGGACGCGGGCGACACGGGGCGCGGGCTGGGGCGCGGGGTCGTACCGGGTGCGTCGGTCGGGGCGGGACGCTTGGCGCGGCTCAGCCGCGCGCGGCGTCGCCACGTATGTCCAGTGTGTCCAGTACCAGCCGGGCCGTCTCGGTGGGCGCGCCGCCGACCCGGACGCCGGCCGCCTGAAGGGTCTCCTGCTTGGCGCGGGCGTGCCAAAGGAGCCGGAGACGATCGCGCCCGCGTGGCCCAAGGTGCGGCCCTCGGGGGCGGTGAACCCGGCGACGTGGCCGACGACGGGTTGGGTGAGGTGTGCCCGGATGTACGCGGCGGCGCCGGTGGGGCCGCAAGGCGACCTGGGTGTTCGTGATCGTCGTGCTGGGGCTCGCCCAGTTCGGTGTGATCCGGGCCGGTGATGTCCAGAGCGGAGGGCTGTCCCTGTTCTTCGCGTTCCTCTCCGGTGTTCTTCGCGTTCCTCTCCGGTTTCGGCGGCGGCGCGTTCTGTCCGCTGGGCCGGCCCCCTACGCACCACCGAACACGACGAGCGGGCCCTCCCCGGACCGGGGAGAGGGCCCGCTCGGGTTTGGGTGGCGGGGTTACCTGCGGCGCAGGGACGCCAGGTTCCGGTAGCCGGTGCGGGCATGGGTCAGGGACTGGGCCGGGTCGGTGGCGCTGGGCGCGTTGTCCTGCTCGACCATCGGGTTGTGGTAATCGCGCCGGCCGACGCGCGAGAAGAACGTCGTGTAGTCGATGACGCCGGTGCCGAACGGGACCATGTCATAGCCCTGCCCGTTGGTGTCGTTGACGACGCCGTCCTTCGCGTGGAAGAGCGGGTAGCGCTTGTTGTGGCAGGCGACCAGGCCCGCCGGGTCGAAGACCTGCTCCCGGGTGGAGCCGTCGGGAGCGGTGTAGCTGCGGAACTTGTACTGGGCCACGTGCGCCCAGTAGATGTCCATCTCCAGCCACACCAGCTTGGGGTCGGTGACGGACAGGAAGTACTCCAGCTTGCGGATGCCGGAGCTGCGCGTCGGGTGACCCTGGGCGTCCAGCGGACCGCGGTCGAGCAGAAAGCCGTACGCGGCGTCGTGGTTGTGCGTGTACAGCTTGATCCCGGCGCGGCGGGCGATCGCGCCGAGGGCGTTCCACTTGTCGGCGGCCACATCCCAGTCGGCCCTGTAGGAGCTGCCGGTGGGGTCGCCGCCGGTGCCCATGTGGTCCATGCCGAGGATGTTCGCGATCTCCAGGTGCTTCTTGAAGGTGTCCAGGTCGGCGGTGGTCAGCGGCCAGGAGGCCGGGATGAAGCCGTGGTTGCCCTGGGCCCGCAGCCCGAACTCGTCCAGCCAGCGGCGCAGCAGCCGGGCGCCCTGGACGCTCTCCAGGTTCGCCCCGCCGGGCGCGTTGGCGTGCTGGCCGTATCCGGCGAACTCGACCTGCCGGTAGCCGAACCGGGCGAGCTGCTGGAACACGGCCCGGAACCCGGAGGGCAGGCTGGTGGAGAGCGGGTCGCGGCCGGTCGCGTCGCGGACGGTGTACAGGATGATGCCCCGCTTGTCGGCGGGAACGAGCAGCTGCCCTCTGCCGCCCTTCCCGGACGCGGGGGCGGCCGGCGCGGCCTGGACGGGTGCCGCGCCGAACACGGGGGCGGCGATCGCGCCCGCCGCGACGGCGGTGCAGGTGCTCAGGAAGCCGCGTCGGCCGATGCCGAGGGCACGGCGCAGGGGTTCGTCGGTGCCGGTGACGGTGGTGTCGATGTCGTTCACGGGTGCCTCTCTCTGGACTGGTGGTCCGATAGGCCCGCCAGGGCGAGCAGCAGGGACTTCACGTCGGTGGCCGCGATACGGTCGCCGACGGCGCGGGGGGTGGAGCACAGCAGGAGCGGACCGTCGTCGTCGCTCGCGGGCAGGCGGCCGTGGCTGCCGCGGATGGGTGAGGCGTCGAGGGGCACCACCGCCATGCGGTAGCGCATGCCGAGCTTCTTACGGGCGAGCGCGGTGGCGGCCTTGACCTTGACGTAGGGGTCGAGCGGGTCCATGAACAGCTCGACCGGGTCGTATCCGGGTTTGCGGTGGATCTCGACGAGCTGGGCGAAGTCGGGGGCGCGGTCGTCGTCGAGCCAGTAGTAGTACGTGAACCAGGCGTCCGGCTCCGCCACGGCGACCAGCTCGCCGGAGCGCGGATGGTCCAGGTGGTGGGCCTTCTTGCCCTGCTCGTCGAGGAGTTGGTCGATGCCGTCAAGACCGTCGAGCGCGGCCCGGGTGGCGTCCAGGTCCTCGGGGCGGCGCACATACACATGGGCGATCTGGTGGTCGGCGACCGCGAAGGCGCGGGAGGCCATCGGGTCGAGGTATTCCATTCCGTCCTGGGTGTGCACCTCCAGCAGGCCGGCCCGGCGCAGCGCCCGGTTGATGTGCACGGGGCGGTCGGCGCGGGTGATGCCGTACTCGGAGAGGGCCACGACGGTACGGCCCTCGGCGCGGGCGTCGTCCAGCAGCGGGGCGACGGCGGCGTCCAGGTCGGCGGCGGCCCGGTGGGAGCGCGGGTCGTCGGGGCCGTGGCGCTGCAGGTCGTAGTCGAGGTGCGGGAGGTAGCAGAGCGTCAGGTCGGGGTTGCGGGTGCGCAGGACGTGCCGGGTCGCGTCGATGATCCACTGGCTGGAGACCAGGTCGGCGCCCGGGCCCCAGAAGTGGAAGAGGGGGAACGTGCCGAACTTCTCGGTGAGTTCGTCGTGCAGCGCGGGGGGCCGGGTGTAGCAGTCGGGTTCCTTGCGTCCGTCGGCGTAGTAGACGGGCCGCGGGGTGACGGTGATGTCGGTGTCGGCGCCCATGGCGTACCACCAGCAGATGTTGGCGACCGTGTAGCCGGCGTGGACGCGGCGGGCGGCGTCCCACAGTTTCTCCCCGGCGACCAGGCCATTGTGCTGGCGCCACAGCAGGACCTCGCCGAGTTCGCGGAAGTACCAGCCGTTGCCGACGATGCCGTGTTCGGAGGGCATGCCGCCGGTCAGGAACGTCGACTGGGCGGCGCAGGTGACGGCGGGCAGGACGGTGCCGAGCGCGGCCCGGGAGCCGGTCCGGCCGAGCCGCTTGAGGTGCGGCATGTGGTCGAGGAGCCGGGGGGTGAGGCCGACGACGTCGAGGACGAGCAGCGGGGTGGGTCCTCCTGCGGCGAGCGCGGCGCTCATGGCAGCTCCTTCAGGCCGAGGTCGGTCAGCAGGTCGCGGGCCAGGGTGAGTTCGGCGGCGATGCCGTCGACGAGCCGGCTCCGGTCGCGGGGCCGCAGGTCCGGCGGGAGTGCCTGCCAGGTGTAGGTCTCGACCTCCAGGTGGCGGGTGAGCGGCTGCGGGCCGCCGACGAGCCGGGTCAGGGCGGTGCGCAGCACGGGGAGTGTGGCGGTCAGGGGTGCGGCGGGTGCCGCGTGCAGCGGGACGTGGAAGTGGGACCGCCAGGGCGCGGTGTCGGGCAGCGCGTCGCCGTGCACCGCCTCGGCGAGATCGTCGGTGCCGCGCAGCCCGGTGTCGGTGACGGTGCGGGTCTGGTGCAGGAAGCGGGGTTCGGCGAAGGCGGCAAGGGCCTTACGGACCTCGGGGCGGCGCGGCTCGGCGGCGTGCAGGGCGGCGGACAGCTGGGACTTGACGATGCGGACGCCGGCCCGGGCGAGCGCGTCCAGGGCGGTGTCCGGGTCCTCGAAGGAGGTGGCGAGGTGACAGGTGTCGACGCAGATGCCGATGCGGTCGTGGGCGAGCGCGGTGAGCGGGCCGATGGCGTCGGCGGTGGTCTCGACGATGCAGCCGGGTTCCGGCTCCAGTCCGACGCGAATGGAGCGGCCGGTCAACTCCCGCAGGGCGTCGAGGCGTTCGGCCAGGGTGCGCAGCGCGGTGCGGGCGGCCTGGGCGCGTGCGTCGTCCCAGCGGGTGCGCCAGGCCAGCGGCAGGGTGGACACGCTGCCTTCGGTGACGTCGTCGGGGAGCAGCCCGGCGAGCACCCGGGCCAGCGACGTGGTGTGCTCCAGGCGTTCGGGGTCGGCCCAGTCCGGCTGGTAGACGCGGTACTTGACCTCCTCGGCGCCGAAGCCCTGGTAGGGGAAGCCGTTGAGGGTGACGACCTCCAGGCCGCGCCGTTCCAGTTCGGAGCGCAGGGTGCGCAGGGCGGCCGGATCGGTGACGAGGGCGTGGGCCGCGTCCTTGGCGAGCCACAGGCCGATGCCGAGCCGGTCCCGGCCCAGCCTGCGGCGTACGGGTGCGCAGTGGTCGCGGAGTTGGGCAAGGACGCCGTCAAGGGTCTCGGCGGGGTGCACATTGGTGCAGTAGGCGAGGTGGACGGTGGTGCCGTCGGGGTGCCTGAAGCGCATCGCTCACTCACCGCCGCGCAGGATGCCGCTGCCCTCGTGGGTGGCGCCGGTCTGCGGGACGTCCAGGGCGAGCCGGCCGCTGAGCCCGTAGAAGGCGACCGGGTTGCGCCACAGGACCCGGTCGACGTCGTCCTCGGTGAAGCCGTCGGCGAGCATCAGGTCGGCCACCTTGCGGGTCTTGAGCGGGTCGCTTCTGCCCCAGTCGGCGGCGGAGTTCACCAGCACCCGGTCGGGCCCGTACGCGCGCAGGATCGCGACCATCCGCGCCTCGTCCATCTTGGTGTCCGGGTAGACGGAGAAGCCGAGCCAGCAGCCGCTGTCCTTGGCCTCCTCGACGGTGGTCTCGTTGAGGTGGTCGACCAGGACGCGGTCGAGGGGCAGTGCGGACTCGCGGACCACGTCGAGGGTGCGGCGCAGCCCGGACAGCTTGTCGCGGTGCGGGGTGTGCACGAGCGCGGGCAGCGCGTGGTCGGCGGCGAGCTGCAACTGGGCGGCCAGCGCGGTGTCCTCGGCCGGGGTCATCGAGTCGTAGCCGATCTCGCCGACGGCCACCACCCGGTCCTTGACGAGGTACCGGGGCAGTTCGTCCAGGACGGGCGCGCACCGCGGGTCGTTCGCCTCCTTGGGGTTGAGGGCGAGCGTGCAGTGGTGGGCGATGCCGTACTGGGCGGCGCGGAAGGGTTCCCAGCCGAGGAGCGAGTCGAAGTAGTCGAGGAAGGAGGCGGGAGAGGTGCGGGGCTGGCCGAGCCAGAAGGCGGGCTCCACGACGGCGCGGACGCCCGCGGCGTGCATGGCCTCGTAGTCGTCGGTGGTCCGCGAGGTCAGATGGATGTGGGGGTCGAAGATGCGCATCAGGACTCCTTGCCGTGGGGGTCGTCCGTGGTGTGCGGCGGTGTCCCGGCCCCGGTCAGGGTCAGCACCCGGTGCAGGTCGTCGGGCACGCGGCGGCCGGCGGCGGTGCGCTCGGCTGCGTAGTCGTCGAGCATGCGGGCGAGTTCCGTGTCGCCGCGGGCACGCCGGAGAAGGTCGGCCACCGCGTCCAGGGGCACGCCGGTGAACAGGCACTTGAGTACGGCGTGCCGCCAGGCGTGGGCGGCCAGGTGGCGGGCGGCGTAGGGGCCCACGGCGGCGGCCAGGAGCCGGGTGTCGTTGGTGCGCAGCGCGTCCTCCACGAGCGGGAGCGCGCCGGCGTCCGCGACGAGGTGGGGCAGGGCGTGCAGGACCGCGCGGCGTTCGTCGGCGGTGCCCTGCCGGTAGACACGGGTCAGGGCGTCGGTGTCGGCGCGGGCCGCGTACAGCACGAGGACGCGGGCGGCATCGGCATGGACGGGGCCGCAACGCCGGCCGGCCTCCGCGAGGCGCAACTCCCAGGCGGAGATGGGGCCGTGGCCGCCGGGATGGGCGGCCGCCTCGGCGAGGGCGTGGTCCAGCCAGGCACGGGCGGCGGCGTCGAGCCGTGCGTGCAGCCTGGTGTGCAGGTCGTCCGGCGGGGTGTGGGCGGGGCCGGCCACCGGGGTGCCGGGGGCGGGGTGCCGGTGGGTCATGCGGTGCTCCCTTCGGGGGTGGCGGGGGGCTCGCCTGGGGCCCGGACGGGGTACGGGGCGCCCGGTGACGCGGAGCCGGCGGCGGTGGCGGTGGCGGTGGCCGCGGCGCGCAGGAACGGCAGGGCGAGGGCGGCCTGGTGGGGTCCGGCGTGCGAGTGCCGGGGCAGTTCGACGACGGTCAGACCGCGGTAGCCGGTGGCGGCGAGGGCCGCGAGGACGGGCGGGAAGTCGATCTCGCCGTCCCCGAAGGGCAGGTGCTCGTGGACGCCGCGCCGCATGTCCTCGATCTGGACGTGGCGCAGCCAGGGGGCGGCGGCGCGTACGCAGTCGGCGGGCGGCAGCGGTTCCAGGCACTGGCAGTGGCCGATGTCGAGGGTGAGGCCGAGCGGGGCGGGGTCGCCGAGGGTGCGGCGCAGCCGGTGGAAGTCGGCGAGGGTGGCGAGCAGATGGCCGGGTTCGGGTTCGACGGCGAGCGGGACGCCCGCGGTGGCGGCGGCGTCCAGGACCGGCGCGAGGCTGTCGGCGAGCCGCTGCCAGGCGGTGTCCTCGTCGGTGCCGGCCGGGGTGATCCCGCTGAAGCAGTGCACGGCGTGCGCACCGAGGTCGGCGGCGACCCGGACCGCGCGCAGCAGCAGGCCCGCTCGGCGGGCGCGGGCCTCGGGGTCGGGGTCGAGCAGGGAGGGGCCGTGCTTGTGCCGTGGGTCGAGGACGTAGCGGGCGCCGGTCTCCACGGTGACGTCCAGGCCGAGCCGGGCCAGCCGGTGGGCGACACGGCGGGTGCGGGCGCCGAGGTCCGGGGCGAGCGGGTCGAGGTGCATGTGGTCGAGGGTCAGTCCGACGCCGTCGTAGCCGAGGTCGGCGAGCAGCCCTAGGGCGTCGTCGAGCCGCAGGTCGGTGAGGCCGTTGGTGCCATAACCAAAACGAAACGGCTGGCCGCCGGGGACGGATGGCATGACCGGGGCGGCTGGGGCCGGGGCGGGTGTCTTGGGCGGGGCGGCAGCGGCTGGCGCGGGCGCCGGGGGCGGGACGGCAGCGGCCGGGGTGTCGGGTACCGGTGCGGGCGCCGGGGGCGGGGCAGGAGCAACCGACGCGGGCACCGTGACCGAAGTGGCAGCAACCGGCACAGGCGCCGTGACCGGGGTGGGAGCAGCCGACGCGGGCGCCATGGCCGGGGCGACAGCAGCCTGCGCGGGTGCCGGGGCCGAAGGGGCAGCCGTCGGTGTGGGTTTCGTGGGTGGAGGGTGTGGGCTCATGTGACGCTCACCTTCTTCGCGAAACGGCGGGCGAGCGGCGCGAGGGCCGCGGTCAGCAGTGCGCTCGCGGGCGCGCCCGCGCGGGCGCAGAGCGCGGCCTGGAGGGGGACGGTGGCGCGGATCGCGCCGCCGACGGCCCGCTGGGTGAGCTGCGGGGACGGATTGAGTACGGCGTGCAGGTAGGGCCGGCCGGCCGTGACGGCGTAGGCGGCGCCGAGGGCGGCGCGCAGTGTGTCCTCGGCACCACCGGGGGTGCGGTGGGGCCTGGGCGGGTAGGTCCCCGGCGGGCCGGAGGCGGCTGCGTCACCCCGGCCCGCCGGGTGGCGGAGAAAGCCGGGTGTCCGCTCGCTGCGGCGGGCCGCGGCGTCGGCGGGGACCGGCGAGGAAGCGGACGTGGACGCGGTCCGGCCGGGCCGTGGCCGGGTCAGCGCCAGCGTCAGGGCGCCGGTGGTGGCCAGCGCGGCCAGCGGCGCGAGGGCCGAGCCGCCGGTCGTCTCGCGCCTGGACACCGCCGTGACCGCCAGGGTGTGGGAGCCGAGCAGCGCGGCGGAGGGCAGCGCGCCGCGGACGGCGCCCGGGGCGGGCCGGCCGGCCGTCGCGCCGAGCAGCAGGTCGAGGCCGCGGGCCGCGGCCATCGCCGCGGGGCCC